>JALVTR010000075.1 GCA_027035885.1 Desulfurellales bacterium | reverse complement strand
ATTGCTCTTGGTGTTGACAATGTCATTGGTGGCGGAATAAATTACGTTTCCGTCCAAATTCAGGGGAAAGTTGTAGGGATAGGACCACATCTCCCATTGGTTATGCTTATCGATGGTGTAGTGGCTCTATTTATTGCTATCACTTACTCATATTTGGGGTCGGCCATGCCAAGAGCCGGCGGTGAATATGTGTGGGTGAGCAGAGGTTGGAAAGGAGCAATGGGATTTTTATCTTCATTTTCTTTCTGGCTAGCGCAAGCTGCAGCCGCGGGTGCAATAGCTTATTTTGACCCTAACTTTTTTGGTACATTCTTTAATCAGATAGGCTTGACCGGCTTAGGCCATTGGATTAACTCACCTGTAGGCACTATTATTATAGGACTTGGCATAATATGGTTTGTATGGCTTATTCATATTATAAGCATTAAGTCAGTAGGATGGACGTCTATTGTTTTGATGATACTGATGTTCCTTGGAGGGTTCTTTATAATCTATTACGGTTTAGCCAATACACCTTCTGATTATGCTAAAGCTCTCCAAGCTCATGGAATAAACATGAATCACTACATCGCTTTGGGAAAAGCAAAGGCTCCTGTAGCTTCTCTTTCTGATTTACCTAAAGCTCTGTTCATTATGTTTTTTGCCTTCGTTGGATTTACCTCTATGTCTCAAGCTTCAGGTGAAACAAAGAATCCAAAAAGAACTCTGGCAATAGCCTTTCCTTTGGCTGTGGTTATTATAACGGTATATTTTATTCTTTATGCCGTTGGTGTATACCACACAGTACCATGGCAGTATATTTTAGGTCAGCTTCTTGCTGGTCATTCCTCCCTAATTAACGGACCTGCTTTGATGGGTTATGTAATGCCAGAAGCGATAGCAGCATTTGTTACATTGATGGTTGCTTTTGCCTTATTCAATGATTTGCCACCAATATATCAAACCCTCACAAGATTATTTTATTCATGGGGTGTTGATGAAATTTTACCGAGATGGATGGGAAATATTAACGACAGAGGTGTTCCAGCTGTTTCTGTAACCGTGAACACATTGATTGTTACTCTATTCTTCTTGCTTACAGTGTGGTTTGGATGGGCTACTGAGATATCCGTTGTTTCAGCTGCAGCTTTATTTATGTATGTTTCTGTTGGAATTACGGCATTAACTTTTATGGACCATGCCCCTCATTTGGAAAAAGAATCAGCACTCAAACACAATATTTTAGTAATTTTTGCGGCTTTAATTGCTATATTTGCTCCATCTTGGTTATTTATCGAGGGTATTACCACGAGCTTAAATCAAAAGTGGTATCTTCAGTCAATTGTACAATGGATAATAGTCATGGCAATAGGTGGATTTATATACTACCTTGCATATAACAAAGCTAAGAAAAAAGGAAAATCATTAGAAGACACAATGAGAGAGTTGCCTCATTCTTAATTGTTTAGATGTGTTTACATACGGGGGCAAATGCCCCCGTTTTTTATTAGGGTTTTCTGAGGTATAGTGAATCGCTTACCGAGGAAAAAGGAGTTACAACACTTTATGCCATGCATTTGCATCCCTTTTGGTAAGCTCAGGCAAGATTGATTTATACACACTCTAAAGACTCATGACACATAAAAGCTCTCAAATGACGTAAAGATACACGCATCTTATCTATAGCTCCCTAAAACAGAGCAGTGAGTTATTGAAGGACATAATAGACAACAGAAAGATAATTGATCTAACAACTGTAAAAAAGAAAGTTAATTTAAAGGTAAAAAGGGAAAAACGGAAAATGGAAGAATTTGACTTGATATGTAGAAGCAATATAATAGTTAAAAAGTGATTTCTTCCTGGGAGGATGGCAAAGGTATTGATTGCAAGGGATAGCTACTATAAATGGTCAGAAAAGAAACAGAACAAGAAAAAGCAGGGAAATAAGTTTATGTTTTCAAGAATATGAAACATCTTGAATCTTCCCAAAAAAAAGAGATGGGCTAAATTACGGTCAAATAGGATACATCCAGGACTCTTGATGAGAAAACATAGCATTTTCAATAAAAAAGGTAGGTAGGAGATTATAAATGTATGGTTATAACAAGGGAAGATAAGAATACAAAAAAAGTTACTTCTACCCTTTTGAATGGTGGAGTATTAATCTATCCCGCATTTACGATTTACGGTTTTGGAGCGAAATTGTTTGATTATTATGCGAACATGAGAATATTTACACTTAAGAGGAGAGATATTTCAAAACCTTTTTTGGTTATTGCTAAAAAGGATTTTATTCTAAAGTTTGCTGTAAATGTGGATAAGGGTAAATTGATTTATTTTCTTGACAACGCTATAACTGTTGTTGCAGATGTATTATTTGGATTTCCATTTTACGTGAATTTAAATGGAACTGTGGCATTTAGATTAGCAAATACGCCGTTTTTAGATAAAATTTGCTCTAAAACACCAATTACTTCAACAAGTATCAATTTATCGGGCAGCAGAAAATCTTTGACAGATGAAAGGCTTATCTTTAAAAGATACAAAAATGCTGTAGATGGCATGGTTTTTGGCAGGGTTGCTGGCGAACAGTCAACGATCGTTAGATTGAAAGGCAATAGAACCACCGTTTTTAGAGAGGGTTACAATAGAGAAAAAGCCAAGGAGGTTTTGTGATGGTTGAAGTCTCAAAAAGAATAAAGCAATTGCCACCGTATCTATTTGCTGAGATTGATAGGCTAAAGGAAAAGATGGCTGCTAAAGGTGTGGATGTTATAGATTTGGGTGTGGGCGATCCGGATATACCAACGCCAGATGAGATTGTCGAAGCGGCAAAGGTAGCCATTGAGAAACCTGAGAACCATAGATATCCAAACTACGTCGGCATGTATGAGTTTAGAAAGGCCGTGGCTGATTGGTATAAAAGAAGGTTTAATGTAGAGTTAGACACAAATAGCGAAGTTGTAAGTTTAATCGGTTCTAAAGAGGGTATAGCGCATCTTCCATTTGCATACATTGATAGTGGTGACTATGCACTTGTGCCTGATCCTGGCTATCCTGTTTATCCTGTTGCCGTTACGTTTGCAGGCGGTGAAGTCTACAGGATGCAGCTTTTAGAAGAAAACGGCTTTTTGCCAGATTTGGATGCTATTAATAGGGATATTTTAAAGAAAACAAAATTGATGTTTATAGGATATCCAAATAATCCAACCTCTGCTGTGGCTGAGAAGGATTTTTACAGGAGGGTTATTGAGCTTGCAAAGGAGTTTGATTTTATAGTGGCGAGTGATAATGCCTACTCTGAGATTTGTTACGACAATTACAAGCCGATTAGTTTCTTGGAGGTTGAAGGGGCTAAAGATGTGGGTATAGAGTTTCATTCCCTTTCAAAGACGTTCAATATGACAGGCTGGAGGATAGGTTTTGCAGTTGGAAATAAAAATGTCATAGCCGCTTTGGGTAAGGTTAAAACCAACATAGATTCTGGTATTTTTCAAGCTGTTCAGGAAGCCGGTATTTATGCTCTAAATAACGCTGAAATCTTAAATGAAAAGATTGGGGGTGTTTTTCAAAAGAGAAGAGAGCAAATGGCTGAAGCTTTGGAAAAGGCTGGTTTTGAGTTTAGAAAGCCACTTGCAACATTCTATTTTTGGGTTAAAGTGCCAACGGGCTTCACTTCGGCTGAGTTTACAAAGAAATTATTACAAGAGAAAGGCATAGTTGTAACACCAGGTAATGGTTTCGGTGATGCTGGTGAGGGCTATTTTAGAATCAGTATAACAAATCCGAGAATCGAAGAAGCTGTTGAGAGGATAAAAAGTGCCATTGTATAACAGGTGGGTTTATCTGGGTTTGGGAAGCAACGTTGGCAATAGGAAAAAAAATATAAGATTGGCTGTAGTATATCTTTCTAAAAGAGTTACAGTTATTAAGGCATCTAAATTTTATGAAAGTAAGCCGTGGGGTTATAAAGGGCAAAAAAATTTCTGCAATGTTGTTCTAAAAACTGACTGTGATTTAAACCCTATTGATTTACTTAAGTTTGTCAAATCTATAGAAAAGAAATTAGGTAGAATTAAGAAATTTAAGTGGGGACCGAGAACAATTGATATTGACATAATTGCACATAAGAATACAATTTTAAATAGGGAGAAATTAACATTGCCACATAAGTATGCCCATCGAAGGTTATTTGTAGTTAAGCCGTTAGTTGAACTTGAGGCGGGACTTAAACTTAATGGAATAGAATTGAGATTACTTCAACAAAGGCTCGAAGGCAAAGACAGCCTCGAGACCTGTTAAGGAGTTTTTATTGTACTGTATAGGTAAAAGACCCCAATTTGGGGCTTTGAACCATTATAATGTAAGTTTATTTGGCCTGAATGCGCATGAGTCGTGCATTCAGGCTTTTTTATTTAGCTAAGAAGAAAGGGGGAGATTATGGCTATTACAGTTCCAAAAATTAAATCCATGAAGGGCAAGGAAAAGATTTCTATGATTACCGCTTACGATTACACATCTGCCCGTATCGCCGACGAGGCAGGCATTGATATAATACTTGTCGGTGATTCTCTTGCAATGGTTATGCAGGGTAAGAGCTCTACAATTCCTGTGACGGTAGATGAAATGATATACCATGCAAAGATGGTTAGGCAGGGCGCTAAAAATGCATTGATTGTTGTTGATATGCCATTCATGAGCTATCAGGCTGATTATGCAGAGGCTGTCAAGAACGCTGGCAGGATTTTAAAAGAGACAGAATGTGATGCTGTGAAGCTTGAGGGGGGCAGGGAGTTTGTACCAACGATTAATAGCATTGTTGCGGCTGGCATTCCTGTAATGGGTCATCTTGGTTTGACTCCTCAATCTATTAATATTTTTGGTTCTTACAAGGCACGCGGCAAGGAAGATAAAGAGGCACAAAAAATCAAGGAGGATGCTAAGTATTTGGAAGATGCTGGTGTATTTTCAATAGTGTTGGAATCTGTTCCAAAGCAATTAGCAAAGGAGATAACGGAGTCTATTGGTGTTCCTACAATAGGTATCGGTGCGGGTGTTCATACGGATGGACAGGTTTTGGTTTATCATGATATGCTTGGTCTTTTTGATGACTTTAAGCCGAAGTTTGTTAAAAGGTATGCCCATTTGAAAAAAATAGCGCTTGAGGCCGTACAGACGTACATCTCTGAGGTGAAAAATAAGGAATTTCCAACTGATGAGCATTCTTACCTGTGAGGTGCAATTATGAGGATTATTTACGATGCAAATGAGATGCATAGCATTGCTGACAAGCATAGAGAATGGAGAAAAATAATTGGATTTGTTCCTACAATGGGGTATCTTCATGAGGGACATTTGTCTTTGGTTAGACAAGCAAGAAGAGACAACGATGTTGTGTTTGTAAGTATATTTGTAAATCCACTGCAGTTTGCTCCAAATGAAGATTTTGATAGATATCCAAGGAATCTAAAGAGGGATGAAGAACTTTTGAAAAGGGAGGGTGCGGACTTTCTTTTTTACCCTTCTGTTGAGGATATGTATCCTGAAGGTTTTCAAACATACGTTGAGGTTGAAAAGCTAACAAAGGTTTTGGAAGGCAAAAGTAGGCCAACACATTTCAGAGGTGTTACAACTGTTGTTGCAAAACTTTTTAATATTACGAAGCCTCATAAGGCCTATTTTGGTAAAAAGGATGCTCAACAACTTATAGTTTTAAAAAAAATGGTTCGAGATCTTAATATGGGTATAGAAATTATTGGGATGCCCATTGTTAGGGAGGAAGATGGCCTTGCTATGAGTTCAAGGAACAAATATCTGAAAGGCGAAGAGAGAAATCAAGCAGTTTGTTTGTTTAAGGCTTTGAAAAAGACAGAAGAACTTATAGCTGGCGGTGAGGATGATGTAAGTGCTATAGTTAGCGAAATGAGAAAGGTTATAGAAGGGTACCCTTTGGCAGAGATAGACTACATTAGCGTAAATAGAATCTCGGATTTGTCGGAGTTAGAAAGGATAGAAAAAGGTAATACACTTGTGAGTTTGGCGGTCAGAATAGGGAATACAAGGCTTATAGATAATATGTGGTTTTGAAAAAAATGTTAGGAGGTTCCAATATGATAAGGCAGGTTTTGATAGGTAAGATTCACAGAGCCACAGTTACAGAGGCCGATTTAAACTATGTTGGCAGTATTACTATTGATGAGGAACTTATGGAGGCTACCAATATGAAGGAGTATGAACTTGTTCATGTATGGAATATAGATAATGGAGAAAGGTTCGAGACTTATACGATAAAGGGTAAAAGGAGCAGCGGTGTAATATGTTTGAATGGTGCGGCTGCACGTAAGGTCTCTGTTGGCGATAAAGTTATTATTGCGGCATTCGGTATGATGGATGAAAGGGAACTTGGAAATCACAGGCCAAGTATTGTAATAGTAGATGACAAAAATAGGATTGTTGAACAGCACAAGGGTATGTAATGCTAAAAGCACTGTCTTTAATGGGTCAGCTGGGATACGGTTATAACAGGGATTCTTTCATAAAGGCTATGAATGAAGGTGTTGATTTTATAGGTGTGGATGCTGGTTCCATTGACTCAGGGCCTTACTTTTTGGGTTCTGGTAACATGAAGGCCAATTACGATGCAACGCGCTCGGATTTGGAGTTTCCGTTAATTTCAGCAATTGCTAAAAATATACCGTTTATTATTGGCTCTGCTGGCTATGCTGGAAGTGATGAACACCTGTCAAAATTTATGGAAATCGTTGAAGATATAGCGAAGGATAACGGTTTGCACTTCAAGGTGGCGATAATTCACTCAGAACTTGACAGAGACACTGTGTTAAATCTTTTAAGAAGAGGAAAAATAAAAAACTATGAGGGGAATCCAACTTTAACGGAAAAAGAAATCAACAACTCCACTCATATTGTTGCCCAAATTGGTGTGGAAAGATTTATAGAGGCTTTGGAAAAAGGAGCAGATCTTGTTGTTGGTGGAAGGGCGACAGATGCATCGATTTATGCTGCATATCCTTTGCTTAAAGGCTGTGATCCAGCTTTGGTTTGGCATATGGCTAAGATTATTGAATGTGGTGCGCTGTGCGCAAAACCAGCTAGCCCATCAGATGCTTTGCTAGGTTGGATAGATTATGATGCGTTCTACTTAAAGCCCCCCAATGAATTTCGTAAATGTACTGCGGATTCGGCAATGGCACATACACTTTATGAAAACGCAAATCCCTTTGTTATAAAAGAGCCTGATGGCACGCTCTTTTTAGAAGATGCAAGGTATGAGCAGTTCGATGAAAGAACGGTAAAGGTCTATGGAGCTAAATGGAAAGAGAGGCGAAAACCCACTTTTAAGATAGAAGGAGCTAAACATTCTGGCTTTAGGACTATAGCTATAATGGGCGTAAGAAATCCGTATATGATAACCGTTTTGGATGATATTCTGAATGATGTGAGACAGCAGGCTGAAAATAGATTTGGAAAAGGTTTTGTATTGAACTTTAGACAGTACGGAAAGAATGGTGTTTTGGGGAGTATGGAGTTTGACAGTAATCTCCATGAGATTGGCTTAATTGTTGATGTTGTGGCAGATGAACGGGCGTTTGCCCACAAGGTTTGTTCTGTTGTCAAATCAACTTTACAGCATTACGATTATAGGGGCCGCATTGCAACAGGTGCAAATGTGGCCTTTCCTTATTCACCTGCTGAAATAGATGTGGGCGAAGTTTACGAGTTTAGCATGTATCATATTGTCGAAGAAAATTTGAATAACTATTTTAGGTTAGAGGAGATAGAGTTTTGAAACTAAAGGAAGCTGCTAAGGTCTTAAGGAGCAAAAACGCCGGTGTTTGGCATATAACAATAGATATTATTTTCAAAAATAAGGAGTTTTATGAAAGGGCCAAAGTTAAGTTGAATAAGGACTTTTTCTGTAAATTATTTGAAAATGACAGGGTGTATTATTTTAAGTGTAACGCTATAAATACGTTGAAGGTTTCCTTTTTAAGAGATTCTGCGGCTGGGTCTTTGAGCGATACCGATTGTCTTGGTGCGAATTTTTATATACCGTTGTTGGATGTTGAGATATGAGGGTTTTAATCGTTGGTTCAGGTGGAGTTGGTTTAGGTCTTGGTGCTTTTTTGATAAATGCTGGCGTTGAAGTGAGTTTTCTTTGCAAAAGTGAAACAGCAAAGCACCTTAGAAGTGGTTTTAGGGTTTTTGGTATATTTGGTGATTACTCTTTTGAAGCTTATCAGTACGGTATTTTGGAGGATTTTAATAGCACAAGTGACTTCGACTATATTCTTATTACTACGAAAACTAAAGCTAATGATGAAATTGCAAAAGAGCTGTGCAGCATTAAGGATAGTGTATGTGATTCTAAGCTGGTCGTTATACAGAACGGGTGGGGGAATGCTGAAAAATTTGTAGAGTGTTTTGGTAAAGAGAGGGTTTTTGCAAGCAGAATTATAACGGGTTTCTACAGACACAAAAGGAACGAGGTGGAAATAACGGTTCATGCAGATAGCCTGATGATAGGCAATATCTTTGTCAAAGAATTATCTGATAAAATATCAAACTTGGTAGATGTGTTTGTCGCCGGAGGGTTTGACGCGAAAGTGTCTTATGATGTGGATAAACATTTGTGGGCGAAAATGCTTTACAACTGCGCTTTGAATCCTTTGGGAGCTATCTTGGATGTGGAGTATGGAAAGCTGGCTGAGATACAATATACTCGGGAAATTATGAATAGGATTTTGGAAGAAGTGTTCAAGGTAATGGGGGCGTGTGGTTTTAGCACGTTCTGGAATAACGTTGATGATTATAGAGAGGTATTTTACTCAACGCTTGTTCCTACAACTGCTAAGCATAGATCTTCTATGTTGCAAGACATACGAATGGGAAATAAGACTGAAATAGATTCTTTAAATGGTATTGTTGTTAATCTTGCAAAGGATCTTGGGTTAGGTGTGCCCTTTAACGTGTTTATTGTTGATTTGATTAAGGCACTTGAGGAAAAATAACTCCTCACTTGTAATATTTAGATCTTGAAGGTATATTTTTCGATATGAGATTTAAAAGGAAAGAGATACTCATTTTGTCAGTCTTGCTTTCCTTTGTTCTACATTTGCTCATTGCAACTGTGCTTTTTTATTTTTTAAAGAGGAAAGAAGAACATTTAGAAAAACTCCCTCCTTTACCTAAACAGGAGATTGTTGATATTGTGACCCTTCCAAAGCCAAAACATGAACTAAAAAAGCAGATTGAGGAAAGACATAAGGTGGCATCAAACATTTCTAAAGAGGGTAAATCTAAAATTTATTCAAAGATTGAAAAGCTGCCGTTTGGATTTGAGAAAAAAGGTGCGGTAAGAGTAGTCAAGGTTCAAAAACCTAAAATTAAAGAAAAGAAAGTTAAAAAAGAAAAGGTCAAGCAAAAGCCCAAACAGGTAAAATCAAAGCTTGCTGGTGTAGGTAGGAAGTCTCTAAAAAAGATTAAAAGACAAAAAAAGGAAGAGGTTGTTAAGATTAAAGGAGGACTTTTTAAGTCTTACAATTTAAAAAGGGGCTTTTTGGCCGGTAAATCAAAACAGTACGAATATAAAAACGTGAAAAGGGAAGCAACGATTAGTATAGGCACACAATCTATTAAGTACGCCTCTTATATGGAGCATATTAAAAACAAGATTCAGAATGTATGGGTATATCCACAAGAAGCAATACAAACTGACCAGCAAGGACAGCTTTTAATATTATTTAGTATAGACAAAAATGGAAATTTAGTTAGATTAAAATTAATTAGATCGAGTGGGTATTCTTTATTGGATAAAGCTGCACTTCAAGCAGTTAGAGATGCTTCTCCTTTTCCGCCACTCCCTAAGAGGTTTAACTTGGATGTTTTAAATATCTATGCTACGTTTGAATATACGTTGGGGCTTTATTTTATTCAATAGGTTCAAAATAAGTTGCTTTTGAGTTTTTAGATTCGTAAACGCTTACCTTGCTGGGTTTACAGTTTTTATTCTTTAACACTTCTTTCATCTTCTCGTATATGTATTTTGCAATCATCTCCGATGTTGGGTTGGTTTTTTTGAAGTACTCATGGTCGTTTAAGTATGTGTGGTCAAGCTTGTCTATTATAGGTTTTACGATAGATTTTAATTCTTTAAAATCTATAGCTATGTATGCTTCATTCACCTTATCACAGATTACGCTTGCTTCAACTATGAAATTATGGCCGTGTAAGTTTTCACAAGCACCTTTGTAGTTGTTTAGTCTGTGAGCTGCTGCAAAGTCAATTGTAACGCTTATTTCAAACATCTTTGCAATCCTCAATACTTTTAAAATGGTAGCCTACAAGTCCAGATGGTATCTTTGGGTAAAAAAATGTTGATTTTTGAGGAACTGTTAATCCTTCCTCTGTAACCTTTGCAAGTTCGTCATAGCTCATAGGCTTTAAAATAAACCCCAGTGAGGCTTCACCTCTATCGACCATGTCGATAACTTCCCTTTCCGAATGGGCATATCCTGCTGTTTTCTGATTTTTTATATCGTCGTCACTTAATCTGAGAATTTTCTTATATATATAATTTTCAAATATATTTGAGTTTAGTCGTTCAATTGTGTCTTTTGGCTTTTTATCCTTTAATTTTAGATAGAAGAACCTTTTGCTGTAGTACATGATAAAATCATAATCATTTGTTGTGCTCTCATTTACATAAAAGTATCTTCTTAATTCCTTTAAAAACCAATCAAAATCCTTTAAGTTTGCCACGACTCTGTGTATCGCAGAAAGGCTCAAGCCCCCACTCCCTGCATCAATCAATAAAATCAAGATGTAATCAAATCCACCCTCTTTTATACCCTGTTTGTTGTAATATTCCTTTATCATTAGGGCTGTTTCGTATCTGTGGTGTCCATCTGCGATGATTATGTCTTTGTCTTTAAAACAGCTGTGGATTGTCTCTATATCCTTTTTGTCCGTTATTTTGAATAACTTATGCTCGATGTTCTCAAATGTCGCAGAGAATATAGGTCGGCTGTTTAAAGAACTATTGATAATATCCCCTACATCCTTGCTTTTTGTATAGAGACCCATTATTGGGCAGAACATAGCGTTCGTTTTTGCTATCAAGTTGAATCTGTCAATCTTTGGTCCTTTAAGGGTTTTTTCGTGTGGCTTTATATGACCACCAAATGCTTCTACTTTTAAAGCAGCGATAAAACCCTTTAAAATTCTTTTATTGTTGCCAAATTCATAGTCCGCCGTGTACGTATAGAATGAACACTCATCGTCCAATTTTAATATTTGTTTTCCGAACCAGCTACTCAGTAACTCTCTTGCTTTATCGTAAGTGTCTGGAAGCGTCAGGTTTACTATGTTTAATTTGCTTTTGTTTTGTAGTTTCTTTCTTTCATTTTCATTGATAACATCGTAAGGTGGTGCCATTGTGTTTTCTGTTCTTAAACTTTCATTGTAGAGGACGCCTTTAAATGGATAAACCAAAGCCATGTTTTACCTCAATAAATGGGATTTAAGTCAAATAGATTAACCCTCTCACAAAAGTTTTTGATTTTGTGTATATTCACCGTTCTTGGATTGAATTTTTCTTCTGTGGTTTTAAAGATTTTTAGGTTTGTTTTTTCTATCTCTTCTTCAGTTCCCTTTCTAATTTCACTAATTCTTATTATCTTTCCATTGCTCTGTTTTTCGTAGTCCATGTAATATGCATTTTTTGAAAAAAATTCACCTTGGCATCTGAACTTGCCACACTCTTCAATTGATGCCGCAAGCAAATCTAGTGCATTTACCCTAAAAGTTTCTATATCTTTCCTTTTAAAGAATAGCCCTTTGAGTGTAGATATTACCACCCTTATGGATGTATGCCTACCAGGGCCGGCTACACAGTACAACCTGTTTATATTATCGAGCTTTATCTCTGTGGCTTTTAAGATAAAATCAACAGTATCAACCAAAAACTGAGAGTGGGTTTTTAAAGTTTTAAAAAACATCGTGTCTATTAAATCTCCATTTTTAAATAAACTCAAATCTATAAACGATCCGCTACCGTCTATAACAAACTCAATCATTACTTATTAGGCGGTGGTGGCGGTGGTGTAAACTGAATAGGTGGTATGATGATTGGAGCTAATCCCATCCTAAGAAGTGTATTTTGCACGATTTCCCTAAAGTATGGCCAACTGTCAATCAAAACTGTTGATTGTGAAAATATTTCAAATACTTCGTCATCTATTTGGCCACCTGTTTGGAAGTCGAGTAAAAATGTTACGTCTATGTTAACGAAAACATCATCTTCATTGTCTTTGTTGGCAATTTTTAACGTATAATTTTGAAATACTCTAACTAAGTTGTCCTGCAAGATTTGATAGTATGAGTTTTTGTCTATGTAAACCTTCTGTGTATCAGGTGGCACATTTAGTTTTTCATCATCAAACTCTGCATTGAGTTTTTTAACCCTTAGATTCATTAATGCCAAATTCTTGTTGAACTGATTCACTCTTTCCTCTAAAGTGGCCATCTCTACCTCCAAATTTAAATTACAGTTAAATTTCTGTCCTTCGTAAGGACTTTTTTTATACCATTATTCTCAAAATTTATTGTTAATAAATTATCTTCTTTGCCAAGCACTGTACCTTTTCCATAGATTACATGGTAAACTTTAACGCCACGTTTTATCTCTTTTTGCTCTTTCGATTTTATCTCGTCTAAAAACCTGGAAGGTTTTGATGGTATATATTGGTTGTTTTTTCTTCTGAATTGAGCATGGCTTATGAATAGGTTTGTCTTTGCCCTTGTTATTGCTACGTAGAATAAGCGTCTCTCCTCTTCAATATCCAGTTCCTTTCTCTTTAAGCTCCCGTTTGGAAACAATCCTTCTTCTAAACCGACAACGAAAACAGTATTGAATTCCAAACCCTTTGCTGCATGAATAGTCATGAGTTTTACAAATTCAGCACTATTATTTAAGTCATCTGAATAATCCAAAAGCGATAAGCTATCCAAAAAAGATTCCAAGTTGTTTAATTCGCCAGCATTTTTTAACTCTTCCACGTTGGATATTCTATCATAATCCGATTTTTCTGCAAGGTAGTTTTTGTATCCGCTTTTTTCCATAATCGTATCGATAATTTTATCGACCGTGCTATTTGTGTCTATACTTTTGAATGTATTTATTAAGTTTGCAAGGGCATTTTCTTGCTTTTTTGTGAGTTTTCCATTTTTAATGAGCTCTTCTGCTGCTTCAAACAGGGATATATCCTTCTTTTGTGCATGTTCTGTAATTTTTCCCACCAGTGCCTTGCCTATGCCCATTGGATGTGAACTTATGGCCCTCAAAAAAGATACGTTATCTTTGGGATTTAGGAGAAGCCTTAAATATGCAAGTATGTCTTTGACCTCTTTTCTATCTAAAAATTTTTTCGAGCCTATAATTGAGTAGGGAATTGAACTTCTAATTAAGTATTCCTCAAATATCCTTGATTGGTAATTTGTTCTGTAAAGTATAGCCATATTATTTAGCGATTCACCTTTATCCTGCAAGTTTAAAATGCTTTGTACGACAAATCCTGCTTCATCAGAATCTGTCGGAAGTTCTTTTAAAGTTATTTTTCCTCCAATTTTATCTGAATGCAATGTTTTTTTATTTCTGAAGTTGTTTTTTGAAATCAGTACGTTTGCTATATTTAAAATTTCTTGAGTGGATCTGTAATTTTTTGTAAGTTTTATTACTTTGCAGTTGTCATACTCTTTGTCGAATCTCATTATATTTTCTACCTTTGCACCTCTAAAACTGTAGATTGATTGATCCTCATCCCCCACTGCACACACGTGGTTCTTACCGTTGTAAAGCAGTCTAACGAATAAGTATTGCGGATAGTTTGTATCTTGGTATTCGTCAATAAATATATACTTGAAACGCTCGGAGTATTTTTTTCTAATCTCTTCATTATTTTCAAAAAGCTCAATTGTCTTGATTATTATATTGTCAAAGTCGACTGTGTTTGCTTTTTCTAATTCGTCTTCGTAGGTTTTATAAACCCTTTTTATCAGTATATTATAAGGTGTAGATTCATCCAAGTCTGAAGGTTTTTTCATGTTTAACTTATGAAGCGATATTTTTGAGAGTATTGCCTTTGGTGTGTATTTCTTTTGATCAACATTGAGTCGTTTTAGTATTTCTTTTATTAAGTTTTCCTGATCTTTGGTGTCATATATTGTTGGTTTAAAGCCCTCGTTTCTCAATATTCTTAAAGCTATGGAGTGAAACGTTCCAATCCACATGCTTTTAGCTCTATCGCCTATTAAGTTTTTAATTCTCTCTTTCATTTCATTGGCAGCTTTGTTTGTAAACGTTAGAGCAAGAATTTCCCAGGGTTTTGCATAGCTATTCTGTAGAATGTATGCAATTTTGTGTGTTAGGGTCTTTGTTTTGCCACTACCAGCACCGGCTATTATGAGCAAGTTACAGCTGCACTCTAAAACGGCCTGTTTTTGTGATTCGTTAAGCTGATTTATTATGGAGCTTTTCTGTTGCATCGTTATATGCTTTAATTATGTCCTTTCTTGTAATTATACCTATGACCTTACCATTTTCGTCGACGACGGGTATTGTGTTTATCTCTTTAAAGCCAATTTTATGTAAAAGCGTGTTTAAGTTTTCTTCCTTTGTAGCAGTAACGACATTCTTGTTAGACACATCATCTGCTACGAGGAAATCCGCAAGTTCATTTTCTCCAAGTATTGATTTCAATACATGTAAGGTTACAATACCCTGCAAATTGTTTTGATTGTCTATTATTGGTATATCGGTTTGTTTTGAATTTGAAAGTATGTCGAATATTTTTGACAAGTTTGTATCTCCTGTAACACTTAAAAAATCGTTTTTCATCAAATTTTTAACCTTTATTCCCTCAAGGACATCCCTGATGTACTCGTATTTGTGAATCGGTGAATGGGCCCTGTCTTTAACCTGATGTTTTTCTATACTGTATCGAGTGGTTAATAGGAAACTGATAGATACCACCCACATAGATGGAACAATTAGTTCATAATTACCTGTTATTTCTGCTACAACTATAATAACAGATAGAGGAGTTTTATTTGTTGCGGCGAAGAAACCTGCCATACCCACAATGGCAAATGATGCTGGGTTATTTACCAATAAAGGTGCCATGTGTTTCAATAATCCTCCCACTCCACCACCGATGGCCGTTCCAATAACCAGTGTAGGTGCAAAAAGTCCAACGGAGTTTCCACTTCCCAGTGTGATGGATGTGGTTATCATTCTAATGAAACCCAAAAGTAGAAGTATTGTGAAGGCTGTTTTGTTTAAAAATGTTTCTTGCATTATGCCGTAACCCATGCCAGCTGCATCGGGTATAATCATTGCAAATAACCCCACTATAAACCCGCCGAGTGCAGTTTTTATGTAAAGTGGTGTTTTGATTTTTGAAAAGGTGTCGTTTGTTTGGTTAAAAATGTTGATAAAGATTATTGCGCTAACTGAACATACAAAGGCTAAAATTGTGTAGGAGATGAATTCATAGATATTGTTGAATTTCATAATTGGTGTTGAAAACATATGCACCCAGCCAAACTTTGCGGATAAAATTGAGTATGCTATGATTGAGGATATGGCAGCAGGAAGAAGTGCTTCATATTCAAAATCTATGTCTTTATATAACACCTCAACGGAGTATATTGCTGCACCCATAGGGCTTCTAAATATTGCACCAATACCACCTGCAAGCCCTGCGAGCATTAAAATTCTTTTGTCTCTATCGGATAGATGAAAGAGTTTTCCTATTTGATAACCGAATCCAGCACCCATTTGAGCGGCTGGTCCTTCTCTTCCTCCTGCTCCACCTACTCCGAGTGAGATAACGGATACTAAAAGCTTAACAAGAGGTACTCGTTTCCTTATGGGTCTGTTGTTGTGGTAGGCTTTTATGACCTCTCCAGTTCCGCCACCCTTTGTTTCTTCTGCTAAGAGGTGCATAAAAAGACCACTTATAAATCCGCCAACAGTTATAATAATCAGGAATACTATGCGGTTGAATGGCTTATGAAGAATCGGTAGTAGGGGTTCTTCGTTTGCTGGGTGGCTTAGGGGAAAACCTGCTACATGGTTCATTAAGGTTACAGATGCAAGATCTAGGAGAATAAATAACACTATAGCCCCTAAACCTGCCAATACACCTACAATAGAAGCATATATCAACATTTTGCTTGTTTGAGAGCGTTTTAGGTTTTTTATTATAAACATTAATTCAGAAAGTGCAGATATTTTCATTCCACAGTAACACTTTTAGCCAAATTTCTGGGTTGGTCAATGTCGTTTCCTCTAAATAGAGCAACATAGTATGCAAATAGTTGTAATGGAATTATGTAGACAAAAGGGGCGAAATCGTAATCAATATTGGGAACTTCTAACGTGCAATCTGTTATGTCAGATTTTTTGCTACTTACAAGTATAATCTTTCCGTGCCTTGATTTTATCTCTTCACAATTGGATAGGCTTTTCGAATAAAATGGTTCTTTTGGGTGTGCTACAACCATTGTTGGCGTATTTTCATCAATTAAAGCTATGGGGCCATGTTTCATCTCCCCTGCAGGATAGCCTTCTGCGTGTATGTATGAAATTTCTTTGAGTTTCAAGGCACCTTCCAGAGAGAGGGGATAACAAATCCCTCTACCCAAATACAGAAAGTTTTGATAGCTGTAATATTGGTCTGCTAATTTTTTGATTGTTTCTTGGGTTTGATTGAATGTGCTTTTTATTAGTGATGGAATTTTAAGCAATTTTTTAGATTGGTCTTTTACTGCCTCATAGTTCTTAATTTGTGCTATGTAAAACGCGAGCATGTATAAGACAGCTAATTGACTTGTGAAAGCTTTTGTCGATGCCACGCTAATTTCAGGCCCTGCTAATGTGTAGACGCAAGCATCAGAAAGCCTTGCAATGTCACTTTCTTTCACGTTTACAATAGAAAGCGTTTTTATGCCTTTATTTTTTGCCATTTTAAGCGGTTCTTTTGTATCGGCTGTTTCACCAGATTGAGAAATCGCTATAAATAGATTATTTTTAGAATACGGGTAATCGTAATATCTAAACTCGCTGCCAATCTCGACGTCAACTTTTACGCCTGCGTATTTCTCGATTATGGGCTTTGCTGTAAGTCCAGCATAAAAGCTCGTGCCGCAGGCTACGATGGTAATTCTGTCGAGGTTTTTTAAAAATTTCTTGTCTATCGTTATTTCCTCGTCCAAGAAAACATTGCCCTCTTCGTCTATCCTTGATTGTATTGTGTTCCTTACCGCTTCATCTTCTTCTGCAATTTCCTTAAGCATAAAGTGTTTATAACCACCTTTTTGAGCCTTTTCTTTACTCCACTCTATTTTTGTGGAATCCCTTTTTACTTCCTTTTTATCCTTGTTCCAAATTTTTATATTGCCTTTATTTATTAATGCAATATCGCCGTCTTCTAAAAAGATAAAATTATGTGTGTACTCAATTAAAGCTGAAACATCACTTGCAATATATGTTTCGTTTTTAGATAAACCAATGACAAGAGGGCTTTCATTTTTAGCAAGCATCATATAATCACACTCTTTGGATATTGCCGCAATAGCAAAACTACCCTTGAGTGTTTTTATCGCTTCAATAAAAGCATTTTGGAAGTCTCTGTATTTTTTTAGATAGAAATCTACCAACAACGCTATTATTTCTGTGTCTGTATCTGTTGTTTTGCTTATATATTTGGTTTTTAAAAATTTTTCTAAAGCCCTGTAATTTTCTATTATTCCATTGTGGACCAATGAAACATTCTCTGTGTAATGAGGGTGAGCATTTATGCTTGATGGTACTCCGTGAGTCGCCCAGCGTGTATGACCTATACCAATCGTGGCAGATGTGTCGATATTGCTTTCCGCGATTAGAGTGATTAGGTTTGTTACTTTACCCTTCGTTTTGATAGTCTCTATTTTATTTACGTTTTTTAAAGATATTCCTGCTGAATCATAACCTCTATATTCAAGTGATTGCAAGCCAGATAGCAATATACCAAAAGCTTTTTTATTACCAGAATAACCAACGATTCCACACATGAGATTACATTTATATCATTAAAACTTTCTTTTTTCAAACATTCATTTTTGATGTTGATTCGTTATAAGTTTTTATGATATCCTTTCTTTTTACTATGCCTATGACTTTTTCTGGATTGTTTTCTTTGACTACAGGTACAATAGCGATGTCTTTAAAGCCCATTTTATGTAGCAATGTATTTAGATTCTCGTTTTCTGTAGCTGTTATTAACTGTTCGTTTGCTATATCTTTAGCTACAAGAAAGTTCATAAGTTCTTCATCATAGCCGAAAATCGTTTTTAAAACCCTCATTGTTATTATGCCTTTTAGATTCCTATTGACATCGAACATTAATATAGCATCGTTGTCACCATTTTTAAGCTTTTCGTAGACATCTTTTACGGGTGTTTTTTGGTACACCCAGCTATAGTCTTTAGATATAATATATTTGATTTTTATCTCTTCTAAAATATCTTTTGAAAATTCAGATTTATGAGCTGGTGATAGTTTTCTATTTTTTTCTTGTTTTTCGTAAATTGTCCATTTTTGTGCGATTATATAGCTTATGCTTGCAGTCCAGATAGATGGAACTATTAAATGGTAGTTTCCTGTCATCTCCGTTACCATTACGATTGTTGAAAATGGCGTATTTGCCGCTGCCGTAAAAAAACCTACCATTCCCACAATTACAAAAGCGGCTGGTTGGCTAACCAAGTGTGGTGATAGATGGTGTAAAATTAGACCTACAGCGCCACCTAAAGAACCACCTATTACCATTGAAGGACCAAAGACACCGGCGCTACCGCCACTGGATATAGTAAAGGCTGTCGAAAAGACTTTTAAAACAGCAACTAAAAGCAGTAATTCAACCGTTACTGTGCCATCCAATGCCTCTTGTAGGACGCCGTAGCCTGTAGATATTGCATCTGGCACCGCTATACCTATCAATCCAACTATTAGGCCTCCTATGGCTGGTTTTAAGTGTGGCTTAATGGGTATTTTTTTAAAGATTTTGTCCCTAACCCCATAAAATACCTTTATGTAAAATATGGCGAAAAATCCGCATGTGGTTGCTAATATGGTATAAGATATGAATTCAATAGGGTTAGAAAATTTGAAAGTTTTTGTGAAAAATAATGGTCGCCAATCAAAAAAGGTGCTAAATACTGAATATGCTACGATTGAGGCAACGATTGTGTATATAAAAACCTCTCCTTCAATTTCTGGTTCTTTATAGAGTACCTCACTTGCAAAGATTGCCCCCGCCATTGGTGCATGGAATATGGCTCCGACGCCAGCGCCCATGCCACTTGCCAAGAGTATCCTTTTCTTTTTTTCTGTTAAACCAAGTTTTGTTGCAAAGAATGAGCCAAACCCAGCACCGATTTGTGCTATCGGTCCTTCCCTTCCACCAGAACCGCCACTTCCTAATGTTATGGCTGACGCTATCATTTTTATGATTGGGACAATGGGCTTTATTATGCCATTTTTTCTATGGTAAGCCTCTATTGCTGCATCTGTTCCATGACCTTCTGCCTCTGGCGCAAAAGTATAAACTAATATACCTGAGAGTAGACCGCCTATTGTGGTAATCAGAATAAGTCTCAATGGGGAGAAAGATTTTTCAATATGGTGAAACAACACTGGCTCACCCCTTGGTTCGTGCAACGGGAATCCTGCCATATTATGTAAGAGATTTACACTAAAGAAATGCGTTGTAACCAAAAAAACTACCGCACCAAAGCCTGTTATGACACCAACAACCACAGCATAAAAAATTAGTTCCCCTTCTTCTATAGCCTGTTTGGTT
The DNA here is from genome assembly GCA_027035885.1 of Desulfurellales bacterium. Classification (GTDB taxonomy): domain Bacteria; phylum Campylobacterota_A; class Desulfurellia; order Desulfurellales; family Hippeaceae; genus Hippea. The sequence goes on along the minus strand of JALVTR010000075.1, from coordinate 16,672 downwards.
GGTTTTATGGTTAAGGACATCTATGTTTTCTTTTTTTCCTTGACTCTTTTTTCTATTGCATCTCGGTATTTTTTTGCCCATCCTTGCTTGTTTGTCTGTGGCACTCGTGATATTGCTAAAGCGGAAGGTTCAACATCCTTTGTTACAGTTGTTCCTGCGGCAACCAGTGCATCATCACCGACTTTGACTGGTGCTACAAGTTGAACATCTGAGCCTATAAACACTCTATCCCCTATGATTGTTTCATTTTTCTGGTAACCGTCGTAATTGCATGTAATTGTCCCGCAACCCACGTTTACATTTTCGCCTATAACGGCATCACCTAAGTACGTTAAATGACTTGCTTTTGTCCCTTCCCCAATTTTTACCTTTTTCGTTTCGACAAAATTTCCTATTCTCACGCAACTTTTAAGCTCACTCATGGGCCTTAGGTGTGCGAAGGGGCCTATCTCACAGTTATCGTAAATTATACTTTCTTCTATCACGCAATACGGTTTTATATGAACGTTGTCTTTAACTATAGATTTCTCTATTATATTGCCGTTCTCTATTATGCATTCCCTACCAATTCTTGTTTTATTTCTCAAGTGAACATTTGGATAAATTATGGTATCTTCTCCGATTTCTACACCGTAGTTTATATAAGTGTTTTCTGGATCAATGAAAGTTACATTCTCAAAATTGTCGATAATCCTTTGCTGAATGATTTTTCTTGCTTCACTCAGTTGCCTGCGGGTATTTACTCCCAACATGTTTTCCGATTTTATGTTTAATGTATCTACTTTATTTAAGAACTTTATAATATCTGTTAAATAGTATTCTCCCGTTTTTTCGTTTTTCTCTATTTTAGGTAGGGCTTTTAGAGCAGCTTTCGTATCAAAAATGTATATTCCGCTGTTTACCTCTTTTATCCTTTTTATAGTATTGCTTGCATCCTTTTCTTCGATTATTTGCAGACCGCTTCCATCCTTAACTATTCTACCGTAGCCCTGTGGATTTTCTAAAAATGTTGTCAAAATTAAGCAATCCAGTTTGTTTGCTTTAAGTAGATTGAAGCCTGTCTCAAAATCGTTTGAATCTATTAAAGGCATATCCCCATTTACTACTGCAAAAGCATCTGAATTTATATGGTTTATTGCTTTAGACAATGCGTCGGCAGTCCCTTTTTGTACTTCTTGGATGTGTATTTCGGCCTTTGGAAACATTTTCTTTAGGGTATTTTTTGCCTCTTCATTCGAGACAATATGTATTTTGTATCTTTTCAAAGCCTTTACAATGTAAAATATTATAGGTTTACCACATATATTGTGGAATATTTTGCTTGTTTTGGATTTCATTCTGGTTGACTTGCCTGCTGCCAGTATTACAGCTTCCATAAAAAACCTCCATCAATGTCTAAAGTGTCTTGTGTGTGTAAATACCAACGCTATTCCATATTCATCTGCTGCTTTGATTACCTCTTTGTCTCTTATTGAACCTCCAGGTTCAGCGATAGCCTTTATGCCGATTCTACTTGCGAAATCTACCGAATCTCTGAAGGGAAAAAATCCGTCCGATGCCATGACGCAGCCATTCAGGTCAATGTTTAAGTCTTTAGCCCTCAATGCAGCAAATTTTGCTGAGTCTACTCGTGATGTTTGTCCTGTTCCAATGGCAAGGGTTTTTTTGTCTTTTGCATAGACTATTGCGTTTGATTTGGCATATTTTGAAACTTTGAAAGCGAATTTTAAATCTTCAATTTGACTTTCTGCAGGTTTTATATTTGACACAACTTCATAGTCAAAACCGCCATTAGAATCACTTTCCTGAACAAGGTATCCACCAAGTACGCTTCTAATCTCCAAGAAATCAAGGTTTGTTTTTGGCACTTTAACGACCCTTAAGTTCTTCTTTGTTTTTAACAGTTCCAATGCCTCATTTTCAAAGTCGAAGGCCACTACAACCTCATAAAACCTTTCTGTAATTAGCTTTGCCACGTTTTTGTTTAGCTTGTCATTAATTCCAATGATTCCACCGAATGCGCTTACAGGGTCGCACGCTAAGGCGTTTAGGTATGCCTCTGTTTGATTGGCGTGTTGCGCCACACCACAAGGTGTGCTGTGTTTTATGATTGCGCACGTTGTTTTATCAAAATCCAGCATCATCCTGTATGCAACATCTATGTCCAAAATATTGTTGTATGAAAGCTCTTTACCGTTTAGTTGTTCTAAGTTGGCTATTCCTTTTCTTAAAGGGTTATAGCCAAAATATGCCTTTTGATGTGGATTTTCGCCATATCTTAACTCCTGTTTTATTTTTGTTGCTATGCCTTTTTCTTTAAAGAGGCTTGTGTTTGATAATTTGTCCAAAATAATACTGTCGTAATAAGAGGTCTTGGCGAATACTTTAAGAGCAAATTCTTTGCGCTTTATTTCATCAATCGTGTTGAAGTTTCCCATTATCCATTCATAGTCGTCTAAATTGCACACAACAAGCACATCTTTAAAATTCTTTGCCGCCGCTCTCAAAAGAGTAGGGCCGCCGATATCTATATTCTCTATCAACTCATATTCGTCATCTGTTTTTAACGCAACATCTTCAAAGGGATACAGGTTTACTACAACGACCTTTATGTCGAATATTCCGAGCTCTTCTACTGTCACCTTATGCTCGGAGTTGTCTCTTTTAAACAGTATTCCACCATGAATTTTTGGGTGTAGGGTTTTTACACGACCATCCAACATCTCTTTAAAACCCGTATAATCTTCTACTTTAATTGTTTCTATGCCGTTTGAACTCAACAGTTTCGCAGTCGAGCCTGTTGATAGGATTTTAAAACCCTTGTTTCTTAGAAATTTTGCAAAAGTAACTATACCCTTTTTTTTGTAAACACTAATTAATGCAGCCTTCTCCATTTTTACCCCCTTTTAAAAAATTATCAGTGATTTAATATTATGTCAAATTAAAAGAAATAGTGAAGAACCCAATCTATCCTCCCGTGTTTTACAAAATATATTCCGCTATACTTCATAATCTCTTTAATTTTTTGCCTCATCTTTGGTTTATAGCAGTGAACCTTACAGTGTTTACATTGGGGCTTTGGGTCGAGAGGGCAATTGTAAAGGCGTTTTAGAGAGTATTCCAAAAGTTCATAACACTCTTTACAGTACCCATCTTTGTATTCAGGAACGCCTTTTTTTAAATGATTATTTTGACAATATACCTGTATGAACTTTCTAAGGACTTTTTCATCTTTTTTTATCCTTTTTTCCTTTTTCATAGATACTTGTATACTTTATTGCCAATATCTGTTCTGTAATACATTTTGTCGAAGTTTATGAGCTTTATCGCATCGTACGCTTTTTTCTGTGCCTTTTTGAAGTCTTTATCCAAGCCAACAACGTTTAAGACGCGGCCACCATTTGTCACGATATTACCGTTTCCATTCATCTTTGTTCCTGCGTGGAACACAATTATATCCTCTAATTTTTCTACTTCATATAAACCTGTTATTGTTTTGTCTTTCTCGTAATTTAATGGATATCCTCCGCTTGCCAGTACGACAGAGATTGCATACTCGTTTTTCCATTTCAGGCTATAACCGTCTAAGTTCCCTTCTACTGTGGCAAGCATAACCTCTACAATATCGCTTTCAAGGAGTGGCAGTATTGCCTGTGTTTCTGGGTCCCCAAAGCGGCAATTGAATTCTAAGACGTATGGTTTTTTATTTTTTATCATCAACCCGGCATAAAGAACACCTTTATAGGCTCTACCTTCTGCCTCCATACCAAGAATCGTCTTTTTCATGATATTTTCGGTTATGTACTGTTGTATTTCTTTATCAATAATTGGGGTAGGGGCGTAAGCGCCCATTCCACCTGTATTTGGACCTTCATCGTTGTTGTATATTGGTTTGTGGTCTTGCGCTGCTATCATGGGGAGTATGTTTTCTCCATCGCTGAAAGCTAAAAAAGAAGCCTCTTCACCTTCTAAGAATTCTTCGATGACTGCCATATTGCCAGCTTCACCAAACCTCTTTTTGATGAAGATATCTTCCAATGCTTTAGTTGCCTCTTCTTCAGTTTTTGCCACTGTGACACCTTTTCCAGCAGCTAAACCATCCGCTTTTACAACAATTGGCACACCTTTTGATTCAATATATTTTTTAGCGCTATCAAAGTCATAAAATGTTTCATACTCTGCCGTTGGAATTGAGTGTTTTTTTAAAAAAGATTTTGTAAACGTTTTGCTTGCTTCAATTATTGCAGCATTTTTTTTTGGTCCAAACGCATTTATTCCGGCTTTTTCTAACTCATCAACTATACCAAGAGCAAGTGGGTTTTCAGGCCCCACTACAACAAGGTCTATATTTTCTTTTTTTGAAAATTTAACGATTCTCTTTATGTCATCGGTCTTTATATCTATGTTTTTTGCTATTTTAGCTGTTCCACCATTCCCCGGTAGGCAATATAAGCTACTACAGAGTTTGGATTGTTTTATTTTGTATGCTATTGCGTGTTCTCTTCCGCCGCTACCCACAACAAGTATTCTCATTATTAATACCCCTTATACTTTAAATTTGCCTATAGCTTCAGATACATTCTCAGCTAAATTTTTAAGTTCATCAGATGCCCTTGATACATTTTCTGAGGTTTTTGTATTTTCTTTAGCTGCTTCTGTAACCTCTTGAACTTGGGAATTTATCTCGGCTACAGTTGCTGAGATTTCTTCAATTGCCGCACTTGTTGAGTTAATTTCTTTTATTGTTTGCCCTGTTTTGTCTACCACTTCATTTATATGATTTTTATTTAGTTGTATTGCTTTTGCTTCTGATAATATACTGTCTTGAGTTTTCTTTGTTTTTTTAATGGAGTTATCAACATCTTGCTGCATTTTTACAATCATACTTCTTATTTCTTCGGTAGAGTTCTGTGTCTTCTCTGCCAATTTTCTAACCTCATCTGCAACGACAGCAAAGCCACGTCCTGCTTCTCCTGCACGAGCAGCTTCAATTGCGGCATTCAGTGCAAGTAAATTTGTTTGATCTGCTATATCACTGATAACATCAACGATTTTACCGATTTGTTTTGATGATTCGCCAACAATGTTAATTTGGTTCATTGTATCCTCTGCTAACTTTGCGTTAATTTCCATATTGTTAACCCTTTCCTCTATATCATGAATCATCTTTTCATTGACTTCACCTATCTGATTTGCAAGATGTGTAACGTTTTCAGCTGACTTTGCTATGTCATCTATGGCTTTTGTTGCGTCGTTTATTGCATGCATTATTTCTTCCATGCTTATAGTTGTTTCTTCATTGGTTGCAGACATCTCTGCTGCCGCACTTGCCAAACTTGATGAATTTGTTACCATAATATCGGATGCCTGTTTTATATTTTTGACCATTTTGCTTAACTCTATTGCCATGTCGTTTAAATCTTGTTTTAGTTTTCCAATTTCGTTTCTTGAGTGTATGTCAAACCTTATGTTTAGATTGCCATGTTTAAATACTTCTATTACTTTAGAGACTTCCAATAGTGGATTTAGCAGGTTGTTTTTAATAAAGGCAAACGAGGATAACAGTATTATTGTTAGTATGGAGTAGATTACGATTAGAATAGCCAAAGTTGTTTTGAGGCTTGATTTTATTTTATCCATAGAAGCTCTCATTATTCCTATTCTATTATCTGTAAGTTTTGTTGATATGTCTTGTATAGAACTTGATATGTCGTTAAGTTCTTTTATCACGCCATTTGATACATTTCCTGATTGTATAGCACTTATCATGTCCTGGATTGCATGTTTTAAATCAGAATTTATTTTGCCTTTAATATTGTTAAGAGTGCTAATCTCCATAGGTGACAATTTGGTTTTACCATTGTTGACAGTGCTATTAATAAGACTATTTATCCTATTGAAATACACTTTAGCTTGGTTAATTAAATTTGGGTTATCTTTTATATAGGCTTTGAGTAGAAGTTTTGAACCTTTGCTATAATTGCTTTCAATCTTATTGTATAAAACAATTTCGTTTAAATCCCTGTGGTAGATTTTATTTATACTATACTTGTTTTTGCTTAATGTTGTTAAAGTGTAAATTGTAGCAAATATAAACCCTATTATAATGAGGAGAAAGCTACCTATGGTCATTGACTTAACTGACACTTTTATCATAAGTCACCTCCCTCAATTTTTGTATAAATTATTAAAATCCACCGTTGTAAATTAAGTATATTCCAGCAAATACAAGTAGAACTCCTGATGCCCTTTGAAGCAAGTCCAATCTTCTTAAAAGTTTAGACGCTTTGAAAAAATAGTTTATCGAGAAAGAAAAGATTAGAAAAGGTAACCCTATTCCCAATGAATATACTAAGAGAAGTAAAGCACCTTGTTGCATATTTGCCGTGTCGGCAGCTAAAATTAATATAGAAGAGAGCATAGGCCCAACGCACGGACTCCAGCCAAAAGCAAATATTACCCCAAACACGAGTGATGAAATAAGGCCTGTGGAATGGAAACAGGCTGTAAATCTTTTTGTCCTATTCAGGAGATTAAGTTTAAATATTTCTGCAAGATGTAGGCCGAATATTATTACCACTATGCCTGATATTCTGGCAAATAGAATTTTATTACTTAGTAGAAATTCTCCAATACTACTTGATGCTACCCCCATAGACATGAAAGTAATGGCAAAACCTAAGATAAATAAGGTTGTCCTTAGGAAAATTTGTATTAGTTTTAACTTTTTCTTTTCTTTTAACTCACCTATACTGTAGCCAGTTACGAAAGATATGTATACAGGTATTAGTGGAAAAATACAAGGAGAGAAAAAACTGAGCAATCCTCCTACGAAAGCTCCCCATATAAGGCTTATACTCATCAACTACCTCCAAATAGCGACGCAAAGAAGCGTGCAATAGGGTTTTCCTTGACCCTAAGGTTTTCTTTAAACATGCCATTTATAAACTTTTTCATTGATATTGTAAAGTTGGAGTTGGGGTACAATTCAGCTACAGCTTTTTGCTGTTTTACTGCTAAAGGTAAGTTTTTGTCTATTAATGAATACCCCCCGTTTCTGAACTCTTTGCTTAAGAATTTCTTGCAAATCTTGTTTAAATTGTTGTAAGTGGTTTCTGCTTCCTGTTGGTTCTTTGCCATGTTTACAAAGATGTTTATATTTTCTCTTTTGTAGTTTGATGATGCTATCTTGATTACGGCATATGCATCTGCCATTGATGTAGGTTCTGGAGTTGTTACTACAACAACCTCCTCTGAACTTTTTATGAAAGATGTAACTTTTTTTGATATACCTGCACCTGTGTCTATCAACAAGATATCTGTTTCTTTTATTATTTCTTGTAAATCATCTTTAATTTTTGAAAATACCGCTTCACTAATATTGGCCATTTCTTCTACCCCGCTTCCAGCTGGTATAACCAGAAAATTGTTATTTACCTTTATCATAATGTCTTTCATCTTTTTGCCCTTTTTTATAACGTCTATTAAGGTGTGCTTTGGCTTCAAACCCAACAGTATATCTATGTTCGCAAGACCTAAATCCGCATCAAATACTATAACTTTTTTGTTTATTGTGCTTAAAAGGTATGCAAGGTTTGCAACGATGTTTGTTTTTCCAACACCCCCTTTTCCACTCGTAAAGGCTATTACTCTTGATTTTTTCTTATCCTTAGCTTTTTCCTTTACCATTTCCCTCAATTTTTCAGCCTGATCAGCCATTTTCTACTCCCCTTTTTATAATTAAGGAAGATACTTTCAACGGTTGAGCCTCCATAATGTCTGTTGGAACATCTTGACCGTACGATATGCAAAATACAGGTTTTTTTGTTTTTACAACTATATTAAGCATAGTGCCCGGTGTTTTTGTTTCGTCCACTTTGGTAAATATAAGATCATTTATAGGTAAAATTTTAAATTGATTGTAAGTATCTATACAGTCATCCTCTTTGGTGTTAACGGCTAAAACAAGCGACATATGGAGCCTGTTTTCCCCTTTGAATATGCTGAAAAGCTCGTTTAAGCGTTTTAAGTCTTTGGGGCTTCTACCAACAGTATCTACTAAAACCGTGTCCATGTACCTTAGGTTCTCCACGGCGTTTTTGAAATCTTCTTTTGTTATGCTAACGATAGCAGGTATATCCATGATTTTTGCGTAATTTAAAAGCTGGTCAACAGCCCCTATCCTGTACGTATCAGTTGTTATTATGCCAACCTTTTTATTCTCTTTAAGCTTATAAATAGCTGCTAATTTGGCCAAAGTTGTAGTTTTTCCCACGCCTGTAGGCCCTAATAGGACTATGTTTTTTTTTGTCGGTTTGCTTTGCTTGAAAAATTGGCTTATGACAACGGATAAATACTCTTTCACATATTCATCTTCATTTAACCTGTTTTTATCAATATTTTTGTGAACCCCAATAACAATTTTGTATGCATATTTTTTCTTTATTCCAATATCGCACATGTACATGAAATGCTTATTCATACCCAAAGGTATTTTTGATAAATCTATGTCTTCGGATTTTTTAGTGTAATTTATGGCTTTTTTTAAATCATCAATATCGGACTTTATATCGCTAACAAGCCGTTCGATATTCTCTTTTCCAGCTTTGTAAATGAGTTGCTCTAATTTTTTAATTCTTTCCTCTATGTTGTCATTGTCTGTTTCTTTTTTTGTACTTTTTTGGGTAGGTACCCTATTGTTTGTATATTTTTTTATTACGTTTTTAAAGGCAGGTTTTTCGTTTAATGGTTTTTCATCCAGTGCAGCTGTTACCTCATAAACTTCCTTTTTGAAGAAGGAAAAGAAGGAACCTTGCTTAACTTTTTTGTATGATAAAATAAGTGCATCTTCGCCTAACTCTTCCTTTATCTTCTTTATGGCCTCTTGCATAGTGGGTGCTCTGTAGGTCTTTACAATCATAATTCTATACTACCAATAGTTTTTATCTCGACTCCCTCAGCAATCTCTGCGTAAGAAATCACAGGCACTTTAGGGAAAAATCTTTCTATAAACCCTTTAAAGTATCTTCTTATCTTAGGAGAAGTCAAGATTATTGGTTCTATACCGTTTTCAACTGCGTTTGATATTGCTTCTTGTGTTTTTTCAAGTAGTTTTTCTGATATGTTTGATGACAAATCTAAATATCCTACACCGTTTTGCTCTTTTATACTCGCGCTTAAAACGCCATCAACATTATTACCTAACGTTATTACTTGTATAATATTATCTTGGTCTTTGAGCTTATTTGTAATATGCTTTGATAAAGCTATTCTTACGTATTCCGTGAGTAAATCTGGATCTTTTGTATAAATTCCATAATCTGCCAATGTTTCCGCTATGGTTATCATGTCTTTGACAGGTACACCTTCTTTCAATAGGTTTTTTAAGATTTTATGTATTATTCCAAGTTGTAATTGATTTGTTAATTCTTCCACTATTTTGGGATAGTCTTCCTTTATTGTATCAAGAAGCTTACTAGCATCTTGTCTGGTGAATATGTCTGAAATGTGTGTTTTTACTATTTCAGTTATATGTGTAATTATTACTGTAGCCGGGTCTACCACTGTGTACCCTTTAACAATTGCAGTGCTTTTGTCTTTTGCGTCTATCCATAAGGCATCGAGTCCAAATGCCGGTTCTTTTGTTGGTATCCCTTCTAAGTCATGCCCTCCACCAGGTTTCATTGCTAAGAATTTGTCTGGGAAAATTGTATATTTTGTGACCTCAACACCTTTTATTAAGAAAACATACTCATTCCTATCTAAATTTAGGTCGTCCCTAATTCTTATTGATGGTAGGATTACTCCAAGTTCAGATGCTATCTGTTTTCTCATAAGTTTTATACGTTTTATTAACCCGCCGCTTTTATCGTCAACAAAACTTATAAGCCCGTAGCCTATCTTTAGCTCTAAAAGGTCAACCTTTACGGCATCCTCAATGTCCTCCATGGTGATTTCTTCTTGTGGCTCCTCTTTACTTTCTTCTTCCTCTTTTTTCTTTTCTGCCTCTTTTTTCTGTTGTGTTGAAATTGAGTAGGCAATACCGGCTAAGATCAATGCCAAGATAAGCAAATGCATAGTCGGCATGCCAGGCACGAAAGACATTACGGTAAGAATAATGGATGCTATGTAGAGGGTTCTGTATTGATTAACGATTTGCTTAACGACATTTTCTGAAAGGTTAATTTCTTCAGAACTCCTTGTTATAATAATGCCAGCTGCCGTTGATACTGTAAGAGCAGGTAATTGGCTTACAAGCCCATCTCCAATTGTTAAAACTGTGTACCTTCCTGCAGCTGTAGATAATGTCATATGATGTTGCAATACACCTATGATTATTCCACCAATTATGTTTATGGCTGTTATTAAAAGACCTGCTATTGCATCACCGCGCACGAATTTACTTGCGCCATCCATTGCCCCATAGAAATCTGCCTGTCTGGCAATCTCTTCTCTTCTTTTTCTTGCTTCGTTTTCATCAATTAAGCCAGCATTGAGGTCAGCATCTATACTCATCTGTTTTCCTGGCATTGCGTCGAGTGTGAACCTTGCAGCGACCTCTGCTACTCTACCAGCACCCTTTGTAATCACCACAAAGTTAATAATGACCAAAATTATGAATACGATTAATCCCACTACGTAGTTTCCGCCGACAACGAAATAACCGAATGTTTCAATCATTTTACCTGCAGCCTCTGGCGTTTGGCTGCCGTGCAATAAGATTGCTCTTGTAGTGGCCACATTCAATGACAACCTATATAAAGTAACAGCAAGTAAGACAGATGGGAATGTAGAAAAATCCAATGGTTTTGGTATATAAACACTTATGAAAAAGATTAAAAGTGACAAAGCAAAAGAAAGAGAAACAAGAAAATCTATTACAAAACCTGGCAGAGGTATTATTAAAACGGCAAATATAGCTATGACTGTAAATATAGCGGTGAAGTCGCTGAGCTTTATGCCTCTAATTGCACAACTTCTCCTCTTTAATAAAAGTCATTTAATTATACAGAGTAAAATTAGTTTTTCCACTAAAGGTTTTGTCTTTTTTGTTTGGATTTATTTGAGATGTAGGTTTTAACTAAAACGTCTCCTACAGAGATAATGACTGGGCCTACTATTATACCAATTGGCCCAAACACTATGATAGAACCAAGAATGCCAAAAAACAATATCATAGGATGTATATTTATTTTATTGCTTATGATCATTGGTCTAACGTAGTTATCTACCATACCGACGGCTAAAACTCCCCAAACCGTTATGAAAATCCCCTTAAAAAAGGCTCCGCTTATGAATTGATATATAGCTACGGGAAGCCATATAATCGCTGTTCCTACAAGTGGAACGAATGAAAACATAGCTATTAAAAACATCCACATGAAGAAGGCGTTTAAACCGACTATTAGAAAACCTAATGCCCCAACAATTCCTTGAATAAATGCTGTTAGAACACCTCCTAAAACTGTGGCATTTATACTATCTCTAATGGATTTTAATATTCTATAAAAACTTTCTTTGTCATCTATCATATTTGATATGTAGCCAAGAAATCTCTCTGAATCTCTGATAAAGTAGAAAGCTATTATAAAAGAAAATATAAAATTTGCTAAAATACTGTAAGTTTGCGAAAAAATAGCCCCAACGTTTTTTGTTATTATTATTCCTGTGTTCTTTAAAAGTCCAAAGATTGCCTCGTCTAATTTATCTATATAAGGGGTTAAAATTTTTAAATGCGATATGCTTTGAATTTTTGAAAGTAAAGTTTCGAATGCGCTTTTTATTTGAGATATGTTTCCTATAAATTTTTCTGTCTCATTAACCATTATGTAAATTGCAAGGGTTATTGGTATTGCTATTATTAAAAGCACTACAAGTATGCTTAGGAAGGAGGCAATATTATTATTTTTGAATGTCTTTTTTATCTTATCAAAAAAAGGATAAAATACTATAGCTATTGTTAAACCCATTACGAATGATTTCCAAAAGGGAATCATTATAGAAAAAAACGCTATAGCCACAAGTATTAGAAAGAACGCAATAATGCTTGATCTCATATTATAGACCTGTGAATCTTTGAATATATCCTTGAAAGTGTACTACTTGAATATATCTTGAGTCTTTTTTTAAGCCATTTTGAACTCCTAACTTCAACTCTCGGAAAAAGGAAAGGATATGTGTCCTTTTCAACAAGTCCAACGTTTAGGGTTAAACCGGCTTTGTAGTTTTGGCGTTGCAATTCATATATAGAATCTGAATCGTAATCTCCCCATGGATAACAAAAAAAGTATACTTTTCGCCAGAGCTTTTCTTCAATTATTCTTTTCGACTCCTTAATTTCTGTCTCAACCCTTTCGAGTTTTTCTTCTTGTGTTTCGAAGCCGAACTTTATCTCGTGTTTCTTTGTGTATTTTTTGAACTCTTTCATCAGTATATTCTGTGCATTGGGTCTTTTAAAAAATAAAACACCGCCATGCTCCTTTACGTAGTTTGCGAGATGATTTCTCAACGCAAAATCATCTTTCATGCATAGAGTAGTGCAATCCCACTTCTTTTCATAAATAGGCACACCGAGTCTTCTATCGTTTGTTAATTCAATATACCATTCATAGCTGTTGTCTGGATTGAATTTGTGAACCTTATCGCAACAAAAACATGCCATGTGATTTAATGAGTGGCTTCCAACTTCAAATATACCACTTTCTATCATTTCTGTAAGTTCTTCCCAACTTACGTACTTTGATTTTTCCTCCAATTCTTTAACCTGGTTGGCTATATTCATTCCTAAAAGTTGGTCGTAGGTGGCACGTTTTAGTCCTTCTACCACCTTGTTTGCAATAACGAAGATTGTTGCGAAAAATCCGTATTTTTTTAAAATGGGGTATGCATATAAGTAGTTATCTGCGTATCCGTCGTCAAATGTAATGTGAACCGTTTTTTCAGGCGGCGATTTTCCCTTTCTTAAGTACTCATAAATTTCATTGAGTTTTATAGGTTTAAACCCACTATCTTTCAATATTTTTAAATTTTCCTCAAAGCCTTCAGGAGTTATTCTTTCGCCATAGTTTATATGATGATAACAAAGTATGAGGCTTCCCATACTACGTTAATCTCCGTCCAGAAATCTGCCCAATCCACCAAGAATTGAACCTTCTCCTTTTTGGTTACCACCAATCTCTGGAGCGTTATTTATTATTCTATCTGCAAGACGTGAGAAAGGTAAACTCTGAAGATAAATAGTTCCAGTACCTCTAAGCGTGGCTAAGAATAGCCCCTCTTCTGCAAATATCATCGATTTCAATCCACCGATCAACTCTATTGAGTAGTTGATTGACTCTTCAAAAGCGACAATGCAACCCGTATCAACTCTGAGTGTTTCGTTTTTTAGTTCCTTTTTAATAACCGTTCCGCCTGCGTGTATAAACACCATACCATCCCCATTAATTCTCTCTAAAATAAACCCTTCTCCACCGAAAAGACCTGTTCCAAAACGTTTTGTAAAAGCTATATCTATTCTGGTTCCATATGCTGCACATAGGAATGCATCTTTTTGGCATAAAAGATCACCATTCACCTTGGACATATCCACAGGAATGATTTTACCAGGATATGGAGCAGCAAAAGCTACATGTCTTTTTTGTGTATTTTTATTGGTAAAATGGGTTAAAAATAGAGACTCCTGCGCTAATACTCTTTTTCCAGCTTTAAAAAGTTTACCTAATATACCGCTATCTGCCTCTGATCCATCCCCAAGCTTGGCTTTAAATTCTATGCCTTCTTCCATGTAGTTCATTACACCTGCTTCTGCAATAACGGTTTCATTAGGATCCAATTCGACTTCTACTATCTGCATATCATCGCCGATTATTTCGTAATCTACCTCATGGCACCTCATTGTTTTCCTCCTCAAATTTCATAAAGATTATTATTTTTTGACAAAGCGGTCAACTTTTATTAGGCTTCTGCATTAGGAGGCTAAAATGTTTTCAATTGGTACTCCAGAGATGTTAGTTATTGCTATAATAGCGTTGTTTATTGTAGGCCCAAGGAGGTTGCCTGAAGTTCTAAGAGGTGTAGCTTATGTATATAAAAACTTCATGAAAGCTATTGAAGAGTTAAAAAGAGAAATTGAAGAAGATTTAGAAGAAGTTGAGGAAATTAATCCAAAAAAGCAGATTGAGAAAAAATGGAAAGAAATTTTAGAAGAAGATGAGACTGAGGAAGAGAAAGAGAAAAGATCCGAATGAGATGACAATCCTCGAACACATCGAGGAGTTGAGAATTAGGCTTTTGTGGATTGTGGGTGGTGTATTTGCCGGTTTGCCATTAACCATCAGTCATTCACGGCAAATTATAGATATTATAATTGCCCCATTAAAACAAGCTTTACCTACTGGTAGTAAAATAATCTTTACGGGAGTTACAGAAGCATTTTGGGTAAGGGTAGAAGCAGCCTTTATTGCTGCGATAATTTTAACTATACCTTTTACTTTTTATCAAATTTGGCTGTTTGTGGCTCCAGGATTAAAGGAGAATGAGAAAAAATTCGCAATTCCATTCGTTTTTGCATTTAGTTTCTTTTTTGTATCTGGCGTTGTTTTTGCATACAAAGTAGTTTTGCCTTTAGGTTTTAAATTCCTGCTGCACTATGGCGGGAAAGAACTCTCAGCTATGCCTACTATAAGGCAATATATGTACCTTTTTTTGAAAATGATAACAGCTTTTGGCCTTGTATTTGAACTTCCCGTTGTAACTTTTATTTTGGCACGTATAGGCTTGGTTAGCGGTAAGGATTTATTAAAAAAGTTTGATTACGCACTTCTTATAATTTTTATTGTAGCTGCTATTTTAACACCTCCAGATGTATTTACACAGTTTCTAATGGCTACACCTTTAACTTTACTTTACGTTTTGAGTATTGTAATTGCTTACATATTTTCAACAAAAGATAAGAAAAAACAAAAAGAATGATTGCCGTTGTCCTTGTTTTTGGTTTAATTATTGGCAGTTTTCTGAATGTTTGTATCTATAGAATTCCAAGAGGTAAATCTATAATTTACCCTTCGTCTAGCTGTCCTGTCTGCGGCGTGAGGATAAAGTGGTATGATAATATACCTGTTTTGAGTTACATTCTGCTCAAAGGAAGATGTAGAAGCTGCAAAAGCAAGATTTCGCCAGTATATCCCATTGTGGAACTCTTAACTGCTATCTATACTGTGTTGATGTACTTAAAGTTTGGTTTAGGTATTGATTTTGCGTTTTACTTGATTTTTGGATATATGCTCATTGTGGGTAGCTTTATAGACTTTTTTCATTATATAATTCCAGATAGAATCAGTATTGGATTAGCAATTGTTGGGTTGGTTTATGGTTTTGTTATGCATGAGCTTGTCCATTCATTGATTGGTTTTGCCTTTGGTTTTATTTTGTTGCTTTTGGTTGCCATACTGGGTAAAGCAATTTTTAAAAAGGATGCTATGGGTGGCGGAGACATAAAGTTACTTGGCGCTTTAGGTACTTTTGTTGGTATAAAAGGCGTTTTGTTTACTCTATTTGCGGCTTCTCTTTTGGGAAGTTTTGTTGGGATTGTTTTAATAGCTTTGGGTAAAACAAGTGTAAGTCAAAGAATACCGTTTGGTCCATACCTTAGTTTATCTGCCATTTTATACATTTTTATGGGGTATCAAATCATAACAAAAATTTATGGGGTTTAAGCTGATAAATGGCAGTGTAAAATTACTTGTGTCACCCTTTAAAGGGATAGTCGATGCTTTATCATCAGCTCGGCTCTGGACGTGTTTCAGGGAGCTAAAGGATTCTTTGAGGATTAGAGGCCATCTCCATTCTAAAGAGAGTGCTAAATAGTTCCTTTATCTTTTTTCCAGAGACAAGGATGAGAAGCATTCATCAAGAAGACCGAGATACTCAGGGTACTTAATTGAGCTTTTTGGGTAGAATGGGAAAACTAAGTGAGTGGAGTAGGAAAAGTGGTGGCACAAAATTGGGGATGGTCTCCTATTCCTCTTATGGTTTATTTTGTTGTGATGTTTATCTTTAGCTTTTGGATTGGCTATAAGCTCTCTGCAGGGTATGAGCAATCAACTACACTGGCATTCACAGCATCCAGCAACAACTTTGAATTGGCCATAGCTGTAGCTATCGCAGTTTTTGGCATTAACTCTGGGGAGGCTTTTGCTGCTGTCATTGGTCTGTTGATCGAAGTGCCTGTGATGATTGGTTTGGTTAATGTGGCCTTTTGGATTCAGAGGAGATATTATGAAATTTAAAAACCAATTTTTAAGCTCATGCGTTCGTTAGTCTATGTCTTCAACATGCATCAGTTTCCCTATTTTTTTAACATGTTGTACAAATTTTTGTTGAGCTTTGTTGTAATTGCTCACCTCCAGTATGTAAAACCACCTGGTTATCTTAAAGTCTTTTATATTTATTCTCTTTATTGCTCCACTACTTAACTCTTTTTTTACTATCAATTTACTCAGCACAGAGATACCCAAATTGTTTAATACGGCGTTTTTGACTGCTTCAGAATTATTAAATTCATATAAAACATTTAAATGTATCCCCATTTTCCCTAATTCTGTCTCAATTATCTGTCTTGTTCCCGACCCCCTTTCTCTGCTTATAAAACTCTCATGTTCGATTTCCTTTATAG
>JALVTR010000074.1 GCA_027035885.1 Desulfurellales bacterium | reverse complement strand
TGGGATAATGTTGGAAATTTGGCTAAAAAAATAGAAAAAGCTTTGGAGGGTTCATTTGCTTTTTCTCACCTTTCACATGTTTATCCGAACGGTTCGAGTATTTATACAACATATGTCTTTCCTTTAGTAAAGGATAAGTATGATACCTTTAAAAAGTGGAGTTCCCTAAAAAGCATGGCGAGTGAAACAATAGTAAAAAATAGAAGTGTAATAAGTCATCACCACGGCATTGGAGTTGACCACAAATCTTATTTGAGACAATTAAAAGGGGAATTAGGCTTAAAGGTCATGAAGTTAAGCTTTGAAGCTTTTGACCCATACGGAATTATGAATCCTAAGAAATTGGTGGATTGATGTGATGAGCAGAGAAAATTTTATCGAAAAACTAAAAAGAGGTGATATATTTGATGTTGTGGTTGTTGGTGGCGGTATTACTGGAAGTGGAATATTGAGAAGACTCTCAATGTCGGGATTAAAGGTGGTTTTGCTTGAGCAGAAGGATTTTACATGGGGGACTTCAAGTAGGTCTGGCAAATTGGTTCATGGAGGGCTTAGGTATATAAAACAGGGTCAAATAGTTTTAACTTATCATTCTGTAAGGGAAAGGGAAAAATTGCTTAAAACCTACAGAGAGCTTATTCTTCCACTTAGATTTGCTATTCCTTTAGAAAATAATTCATTTGTCAAAAAGGCAATTTATAGGTTTGGCTTGTTTATTTACGATCTGTTTGCCATGAAGAAAACTGCTAATTATGTTTCAAATTCTGAGTTGGTTAGGGATTTTGAGTTTATAAATAGTTCCATATTCGGTGCTTATACGTTTTTTGATGCAGTTACAGATGATGTTAAGTTAACACTTCAGGTTCTATTTGAAGCTTTGGAATACGGTGCTTTAGCCATAAACTATGCAAAAGTGGCTGAGATAAACAAGATTCATGAGTGTTACAAAGTCGTATTTGAAGATGAGATTAGTGGGAAGCGTTTTACTGTTCCTTCTAAGAGTGTTGTTTTTGCTACAGGGGCGTGGATAGGTGAATTTAATCCTTCACTTTCCATAAGAAAGTTAAAGGGAAGCCATTTGGTTTTGCCATTTGAAAAAATGCCCATAAGATATGCTTGTGCCGTATTCCATCCAAAAGACAAAAGGCCTTTGTATGTTATTCCATGGAATGGCTTTGTGCTTTTTGGGACAACCGATATTGATTATGGAGAAAACCTAAATAGCGAAGTTAAGATAACAAAAGGAGAAGCTGAGTATTTGCTTGAAGCTTTAAATCATTGGTTCCCAAAGGCCAAAATCGATTCTAAAGATGTAATTTCAACATTTTCTGGTGTTAGAGGCGTCTTGAATACGCATAAAAAAGACCCTTCTAAAGAAACGCGGGATTATATTTTAAAAGTCAAAGAAAAGATGATTTTTGTTGCTGGGGGCAAACTCACAACCTTTGATTACATCTCAAAAAAGGTTTCTAAAAAGATTTTTAGTCTTTTGAATGAAAATCCTGCAAACATTAATTTTAATAAATTTGAAAATTCCTCAAAAAAGGCAGTAAGTGTTATCTCTATGTTTGATAAACTGTTTTGGGATTCAGTTGAAGATAACTATTTTTCTAAAGTTTTAAAAAGTAGCTTTGTAGTCCATTTGGATGACCTAATGATAAGGAGAAGCAGGCTTGGTTTAACAAATTTAGATGGCGGTTTTGAATGTTTAAACAAGAAAAAAGGATTAATCATGTCTGCATTGGGCTGGAGTGATGAAAAATACAACAATGAACTTAAAAGGTATAAAAGTGTGTTGAGGTATTATAGGTTAAATGGGTAAATACATTTTTTCTATTGATGTAGGAACTCAGACCATAAAAGGTGTTGTTTATGATTTTTCAGGCAGGGTGGTTCTAAAAGAAAAAAGGTTTTATGATGAACCTTATTTTTCTTCTAAACCGGGATATTACGAAAAAAAAGCAGAAAATTATTGGAATGACCTTGTTTCTGTGTGTAAAAAAATTTTTCAAAGTGGAATTAGGGCTAAAGATATTGAAACTGTTTCTATAACAACACAGCGTGCAACTACAGTTTTTTTGGATAAAAATTTTAAGCCCTTAAGGCCTGCGATTTTATGGCTTGATAAAAGGCAAGCTCATAAAGTTCCAAGCCTTGGTTTTTACGAGATTGCGTTTAAACTTGCAGGTGCTTTTGAGACCGTTAAAACATTTCAGAAAAAATCCGCTGTTAATTGGGTTATAGAAAATGAACCAGAATTGTGGGAAAAAACGAAATATGTATGCCACCTATCAACTTATTTGAATTATAGATTAACAAGCGCTTTTTGCGATTCTTATGTTTCTCAGGTAGGTTATTTGCCATTTGACTTCAAAAGAAAAAGCTGGGAATTGAAAAATAGTTGGAAGTACAAAGCAGTCCCTATAGGATTGGATATGTTGCCTAAACTTGTAAGCCCGTCAGATATAATTGGGTATATAACGGATGAGGCTTCTAAAGTTACAGGGTTGCTAAGAGGTACACCTGTTGTAGCTACTGCCTCGGATAAAGCTTGTGAACTAATTGGAGTCGGTGCATACGATAAGCATGATGCCGCTTTAAGTTTTGGGACAACAGCCACAATAAATTTTAATTCTGACAAATATTTAGAGGTTTTTAGGTTTTTTCCGTCCTATCCATCTGCCATTAAAGATGCTTTCAACATTGAGTATCAGATTTTCAGGGGTTTTTGGCTTATAAGTTGGTTTAAAGAGCAGTTTGCCAAATTAGAATTCGAGACCGCTAAAAAATTGGGCATTGCAACTGAGGAATTGCTGGAGAAACGGGTTGAAAGTATTCCAGCGGGGAGCAATGGACTTATTTTGCATCCCTTCTGGTCTCAGAGTGAGATTAGCAAAAAACACGCAATGAAAGGTAGCATAATTGGTTTTACAGATAGTCATAAGATGGAGCATGTGTATAAGGCTCTCATCGAAGGATTAATGTTTGCCTTGAGGGAGGGCAAAGAAGCTATAGAGGGAAAAACAGGCATAAGGCTTAAGCGTTTATTTGCTTCCGGTGGTGGAGCAAAGAGCAGATTAGTCGTTAGCTGTGCGGCTGGTATTATGAACTTGCCAGTTTTTAAACCAAATAATGTAGAGACGTCGTCGCTTGGGGCAGCTATGCTTTCAGCTTTGGGTGTTGGTAAGTTCAATAACATTTATGAAGCAATTGACAAAATGAAGCCTGGTGGTGAATTTATTTATCCTAAGCCAGAGAACGTTAGAATTTATGATGATATTTTTAGAAAAGTTTTTGTTGAGGTTAAGGGTAAACTTAGCCCATTTTACGAAATTGTAGATGAGATTTTTTTGGTTAAATGACTTAGCTTATGTTTATCTTTATCTTTTTTAGTGAATCACAATTTACAGATTGGAATTCACTTGTTAGAGCAGCTTTTTAAATTCTCATACAACTAAACCTGTCTTTTTTTATTATCTTTTTCAATGTCCATTTTGCTATTTCTTTGTGATCCGAAACCGTTCTTTTTCAATAGGTATTTTACTTGAGACTTATAAATCTTTTTGATAAGAAATTTATTATAACTTATATTATAATACTACAAGATGCACCTTCTGGGCTGAAGAAAAAATTTGACAAATAATTTTCTTTGAATATACTTACCTCTGCAAATGTTGCTCCCCTGTAGCTCAGCTGGTAGAGCAGGTGGCTGTTAACCACCGGGTCGGGGGTTCGAGTCCCTCCGGGGGAGCCATTTAAAAGCCCGTGATTAAGCCAATCTCAGAAAAGTCTGAGGTTTGTTTTTTTGTTGTTTATTCCTTTTCGGACAAATTTCACACATTATTCTCAATGTCAAAGACCAATGATATTGGGAACTTTGAGGATGTCTATAAAGGATTCAGAATGGTATTTAACGTCTCTATCTGAGTTGAAAATGAGATTATTTTCTGATTTTATCTTTCTTATTGTCTCATAGAGGGATTTTATAAGGATATTTTCTGTCTTCAAGCTATATGACCTACTACGCCTGCTATCCATTTTTCACACCTCGCATACTTTTGAGAGGGTTGTTAAGTACCTATTTGATAACATAGGAAACATAACAACAGCTAAAAGAATCTCGGATTTTTTTAAATCTCAGAAAATAAAACTTAGTGTGGATACTATTATAAACTATATAAACCATTTAGAATCTGCAATTTTAATAAACAAAGCCCCGAGATATGACTTAAAAGGCAAAAAGATATTGGAATTCTACGATAAAATCTTTCTAAACGACATAGGTTTAAGAAATGGACTAATAGGATACAAAGAAAAAGACATTAATGGTATTCTTGAAAATATTGTTTATAATGAGCTAAGGTTTAGAGGGTATAGGGTTTTTGTAGGAAAAATCTCTAAGATGGAAGTTGACTTTGTTGCGGTAAAACAAAAAGAAACGAAGTATGTGCAGGTTTGCTATCTGTTGGCTTCAAATGAGACAATTGAAAGAGAATTTGGAGCTCTCAGAAGAATCCCAGACAACTATGAAAAGATCGTTATCTCAATGGATAAAGCATTACCTGATGAAGTGGACGGAATAAAGCATAAATACATTACAGATTTCTTACTTGATATTTTGGAATTTCCTTTGAAAAAATAGCATTTTCAACCTACATCTCTTTCTACACTTCAAATGGCTGGGATGCAGGGATTCGAACCCCGACTCGCGGATCCAGAGTCCGCTGTCCTACCGTTAGACGACATCCCAGCTTGCAAATCCGATTTTATATTTTAGCTTTTAAAAGTCAAGGATTTTGACTTTTTCAATTGATTTAATTATAATCGGCTTCACTATGATTTGCTATTTAGTGTGGTTGTAATGGTGATAGTGTAAGCTATGAAAGGTGCTTTTTTAGAGCTGAATGTGCGATTTGCTAGAGAGGAGATTAACGAATGGGGAGGAGGGTATTAAGATGGTAGAAAAACCAAAATGGTGTAGGATGTGGCTAATTTATATCATTTCCTATGCGTTATTGGGTTCTGTCCTATGGGGAATAATAATGGCTTTAAGCGGAATTATCAATTTTTCCAGTATATTTGATATAGCAATAAATCCAGTTTTGATTTTGTGGGATGTTGTATATGGCATTTACACTTGTTTTATAATTAAGTCTATGTCTAAAGGAATTGAGGATAGTATAGATAGAGCTAAAAATTTTGCCTTAAAGTTCAACTGGATATTTTTATTATCAAGTGGCTTTGCATCTTTGATTTCTTCTGCTTTAGCTGTATTTGTTTCTTATAAATACGATTATTTTAAATTCCACGTAGGTTTTTGGCTTCCATTCTTATCAGGCGGGTTTGTAATAGCAAGCATAATGTATGTGATTTTTTTGTGGTTTAGGGCTAAAGTTTGGGAATATACCGGAAGGAAATATGGGTTGCTGGGTATAGCCGTATCTACTAAAGTTAAAGTAGTTTTTGCCATTATTCTTTACCCTATAGCAATAGGTCTGTCTTTTTACCTTGCTAACTCTACATTTTCTGTTTATAAGATAAAAAGTATTTTGACTAATACTAAAAAGCAAACAATCCAGGATATTGTAAACTCAGCATATAAAATAGCCGATAAGTATTATGTGTTATCAAAAAATGGTAAACTGCCTAAAGAACAAGCTGAGACATATGCTCAACAGGCGTTGAGTTTTCTCAGGTTCGATAAAGGTAACAACTATATATGGGTGAGTGACGCAAATGGCGATATTTTGGTTCATCCAAGCAAGCAATTAATTGGTAAAAATGTGTTTTCTTTAAATAACCTTAGCAGCAATCAATTTGCTTATATATTAAAAAACAAAGGTGAAGGGTTTTTAAAAAGTAATGTCAATGGTGGGGAGAGTGAGCTATCAAAAATATTTTACGTGAAGTTATTTAAACCGTGGGGATGGGTTATAGGTGCAGGAATGCATGTTAGCCAATTAAACAGGTTTGTAAATATGTATGTGGATAATTTGAGTAAAAAACTTACCGTGGTAAACCTTTTAATATTCTTCCTTTTAATGATTATAACTTTTGCTTCAGCCACATTGGCAGCAAAAGATATAGAGACCCCTCTTAGGGCTGTTAGTGCAACGGTTAAGGAAAATGCAAAAGGAGATTTAACCGTAAAGCCGGATGTTATCAGTATGGATGATTTAGGTGAAACAACAGCTAATATTAGGGAAATGTTAGAGAATACAAAAGGTGCTATTTCAGCCATAAAGAACACTTCAGAAAACATATTTTCTGCTACAACTCAGGTTACTGCAAGCACACAGGAGATTAGTTCCATGACTAAGAGTTCCAAGGATAATTTAGATAAAGTTGTGGAGATAATAAATAGACTAAATGAATCTTTAAGAACTTTGGTTTCTCATATAGAAAGTACGGTTGAATTTACGGAAAAAGCCGAAAGAGATGCCATGGAAGGCAGGTCTGTATTTGAAGAGATTTCCCAATGGAGCAAGGATATTGTAGCAAAAGAGCTTGGTAATATGTCAAAAGAAGCATCAAAAGTAATTGAGGCTTCCAAGAGGATAACCGGTATTGTTGATGTTATATCCAATATAGCTGATCAAACGAATCTTTTGGCCCTTAATGCAGCCATAGAGGCTGCCAGGGCTGGAGAGCACGGTAGAGGTTTTGCTGTGGTTGCCGATGAGGTTAGGAAACTTGCAGAGGGAACCATGAATAGCACGAAAGAGATAGAGCTGATGATAGAAGAGATAGGAACAATAGTTAGTCATTTTGGGGAAATAATCAGCGATTACACGAAAGAATCAGAAGAACAAGCCAAAAAGATTGAAGCCAACTATAAGATTTTTGATGATGTTGCAAGCGGTGCCAGCCAGGTTAGGGAAAGCATGATGGAAGTCAAAGAGATGACGATGAACCAATCTATGGAAATAGAAGAAGCTGTGAACGGGGTTTCGGAAATAGAGAATGCCATGGAAGAAGTTGTTAGAGGCGTGGAGGAAACGGCCAAGGCAGTTTCTGATATCAATAGGCAAGTTGAAGATTTAAATAGCAAGGTTGATAGATTTAAGGTTTAGGTAAGTCAGACTAAACAGAATAGGTAAAGAAGGTAACTCAAGTGGTCGCCTTCTTTTTTACCTTTCAGAAATTTCAAAGAAAAAAATCACGCAAGCCTAACTTACAAAATGTGAGTATTATATTGATCTGTAAAAATTACACTTTTATGCCTGCTTTTTTATTTATGGTTAAGGCATCTAAGTTTTTTGAGCTACTATGTAATACTGCAGTTTTATCTGATTTTATCGGTTTCTCTACAAGAAAATTAGGTCCTATAACAAATCCTGCATATAAAGCTATTAATAGAATAATAGCTGCACCAATACCAACAAGACAAAGCCACATGCTTTTGCAATCAGTCATTTATTCACCCCCACAGTTTTTAATTCTTGCGATATTCTTTATGTCATTTTTGCGTTAAAGTCAAGAATTTTGTAAAATACCTGGTAGATTTAATGAAATTGTAAGTATTAATTTGACTCAAGATGATTAATTTGATTTTTGCTTTGTCTAAAATTTTTACTTGTATCATATTGCCGCCGGGTATTTTCATAATACTTTTATTGATATCATTTTTTGCATGCAAGAAATTTAGGTCGCTATTTTTATTTAGCGCTATTGTTTTGTATTTGCTTTGTATAACACCAACAAAAGATTTACTTATTTCTCATTTAGAAAATGTAAAAATTGATAATGGCAGCGCAGACGCTGTCGTGGTACTCGGTGGAGGGGTGTATCCGAATGGCTACTTTAAGTCGCATCCTGAGGCTTTTGAAAGGATTGTTTATGGTCTTATATTAGCAGGAAGACATAATGTTCCTTTTGTGTTTTCAGGAGGAGGGGTAAAGTACAATGAATCAAAATTAGTAAAGGTGGATATTAAGCATTTATGCAAATGTTTAGGCTGTTATTTTAGTATTTACTTCGATAATAAGTCTTTAAATACCTACCAAAATGGATATTATACAAGTGTTCTTTTTGAAAAATACGGTTTAGTCAAAAATATATACTTAGTTACAACAGCTTATCATATGATGAGAGCCACATTGATTTTTAAGCATTTTGGATTTGAAGTTCACCCAAGACCTGTTGGGTTTTTCTATGAGGGTAGATATATTTTTTGGGATTTTCTGCCTCATATGGATAATTTTTATGAATCTTACAAGGCTATACATGAAATTTTTGGAATTTTAAGTTTAAAAATTCTTCACGGATTTTAATTTTTGTTGTTTCTACAGCATATTATAAAAAATTAAATAAAATTGATTATGCCCTTGACTTTTCCCCTAAAGTGTATTATATTCTCATTCGCCTCGCAAGAATGCGAGATGATCTTTTACAAGCCAGGATGGAAAGATAGCCCTAATTGATAT
>JALVTR010000073.1 GCA_027035885.1 Desulfurellales bacterium | reverse complement strand
ATAGGGTGTATAGAATGCCTATAGGTTGGGATTTTGGTACAATAAAGTGGGTTTTAGGCCTCATGTTCATAGCAAATAAGTCTTACCCTGATATCTATAAATTTGATTTAGACAGGAAAAAAACATTTTTCTATAAAACATTTATTAAAAGTGAATATGGAGAAGGAAAAAAGAATAGATCATTTTATATTGTATAATTACATTTTAAACATGGTATCAATTTAATTAAAAAGGAAGAGATTTCTAAAAAGCATGGCTTGACTTATACAAAAAATATTGTAGTAATATTGTGTGATTATTTTGTAGGAGGAAGATTATGCATCAAAAGAAATACAATAGTTTATTTATAACTACGATTTTTGTTTTTTGCATGCTCATTTTTTTGCAAAATAACTCTTTTGGGTATATACAAACAAAAATTACGAGAGTATCTTTGAATAAACAAACTATAAGTATATACACTATAGGCCGACCCATAATAAAAAAATGGAACTTCAAAAGACATTACGAAAAATTTTTTATATTGTCGTTTAAAAATAGCATTTTGATTGGAAAGAATCACTCTATATATACCCCTCTTCCATCTATATTAAAACTTACTGTCGCACAATTTAAGACAAATCCAAACATAGTCCATATTGTTATAAGGGAGACATTTTTAAACCCCTTTTTCGTAAAAACTTTTCATGTAGTAAATGATAGGTACGTTACTATAGTATATCCTATTTTAGTGCATAAGTTCAAAGTATTTTTAGACGTGGGACATGGAGGGAGTGATCCCGGAGGTGTCGGGCCGCTGGGACTACCCGAATCTTTTGTAAATTTAAGTGTGGCTTTAAAGTTGAAGAGGATTCTTGAGAACAGGGGCATATCCGTTATGATGGACAGAAAATCAAATAAATTTGTCAGTTTGGAAAAGAGAGTGGAAGAAGCCAATAATAGCCATGCTAACATATTTGTGGGTCTCTATTGCAATGCATCTAAAAATCATGATCTGCACGGTACAACTACATACTACTATGAGAGGAATAGCTATAAGTTTGCACAATATCTTGAGAATTATGTATCAGATAATTTAGGATTAGAAAACGACGGCGTGGTAAAGGATGACTTATACGTAATAAGAAATGTAACAAAAATACCTGCCGTTCTGATTGAATATGCATATATCTCTAACAAAAGTGAAGAGCAACTTCTTTCTTCATCAACATTTAGACGACTTATAGCATTAACAATAGCAAATGCCATCTACAATTATTATATACTTCATAAAATAAGCTTTAATTAACAAGACAATGGTTTCTATTTTCTAAACTATCGCAAATTTTTTATCCACTTTTTTTAGCTAAACAGAATTTCGTATGCGTGTCTTGCAGCCATTGCACATTCCTCTATTTTTAATACATATACCCAACAGCTGCTCTTGTGAGTCGAAATGACTTTCGAGTTTTTATTATTTTCAAATGAGTTAATGTCTATACCGAGAAACTCCAAATCTCTACATATCTCCCATCTTATAGTGCTTGATTCACTCCCTATTGAACCCGTAAATACTATATTATCTACTCCTCCCAGTGCTGCTATCAAAGAACCTATAGACTTTTTCGCTGCGTATATAAACATATTTACAGCTAAGTCAGCATCTTCATTATCATATCTTTGCTTTATAAGGGTTTCTAAGTCAGCACTTATTTTTGATATACCAAGAAGCCCCGATTGAGAACCGATGAAATGCTCTATTTGGCTTGGATTCATATTATGTTCCTTCATTAAATATAACAATATCCCCGGATCTAAATCACCAGGGTACGTATCTATCATAAGACCTCCCATTGGAGTAAACCCAGCCACTGTATCTATTACTTCCCCATCTTTTAGGGCCACTACACTACTCGAATTTGAGCTAAGGTTGAATATTAAAGTTTTTCTCTTTTTAATTTTAGGCAATTTATGAAGCACCTGCTCCATAGTTAAACTATCGAAACCGTATTTTCTTACTCCATTGTGCCATAACTCTTTTGGTATAGGAAAGTTTCTTGAGATATGCGGCATTTTTATATAGAAAGAGGTGTCAAAACACGCTACCTTGGGTATGTCAGCTTTCATCTTGCACAATTCTCTTATGGTTTCTATCTGAGGAGGTAGTTTCTCTGGAGCAAAAACAATAAGGTTTTTTAGTTCATCTATCAAGTCATCATCTATAATCTTATGTTTATCGTTTTTAGGACCGCCATGAGCAATCTTCATTACTATAGCATCAGGATCTTTAAAACCGTTATCTGCAAGCAAGCCAAAAATAGTGCTTATCGAATCGCGATGGTTATATATATTTGCCTGTTTGTCAACTATAAGCTTTCCCTCTTGTGAATAAAATGTAAGCCACGAATTCCCAAAACCGATTTTCCCAATCTTTCCGTTGCATAGTAGATTCTCTTCTTCATCTGTGACCATATAATAATTGAACGTTGTTAAAGTTGGATTTGTATGAATACAAATAATATATTTTTCCATTAAACCCTCCGAATAAATAACATTATTTTATTTTCCCAACATTACCGCCTATGAAACGGATGCATATGCAGTGATTTATTGATTTTTGCAAAATGTTTTCTCTTGCTTTTGTCTTCATGCATATAATAGTACACACCTAATTTTACTATATCTTCCACTATCATCCAACCGACATTGTATGCCCATATGAGTGCTATTGTTGTCCAACTTATAGCTGGCATGAGTAGGCCAAAACCTGCCATTAAAATAGCTACGGCCTGTGTCAACATAATGGCTGTAAACAGTTGCCACGATGGAAAAGGTTTTCTAAAAAAGCATTTTTTCGTTCTTGTTACAAAAAGCATTAAATGGCCGCCTGCAACGAGCTGCAGAAACATCATTGTTTGAATATACGCTGTGCTTAAATGATAATATTTACCGGCTAAGAACAGTGCAAATGTTTGTACAACAGCAAGTAATCCCATGACTGTAGATATGGTAAGCACCTTAGACATTTCCCATTTGGCAGGTTTAGGATCTAAATATGTATTATCTGTAGATATTGTCATAATAGGTATATCGTCCATAAGTGCGAGCAGTATAATCATTACTGCTGTCAAAGGGTATTGTCCGAATATAACCATAGCAAGAACGACAAATATCATAATATCTATAGTCATCGCAATTCTATAGATAGTGTAACTCATCATTCTGGCGAATATTTTCCTTGCTTCTTTAACAGCGTCGATTATCACAGAAAGTCCGGGCGCAGTCAGTATCAATGAAGCGGCTGCCCTTGCCGCATCGGTCGCATTTGACACTGCTATCCCGACATCAGCCTGCTTTAATGCGGGAGCATCATTGACACCATCTCCTGTCATTCCAACTAAATGTTTTTTCTCTTGTAATGCTCTCACTATAGCATATTTGTGCTCAGGAAAAACTTGAGCAAATCCATCCGCCTTTTCTATGGCATTTATATTAGCTTTTCTTAGATGATCTATATCGACATCCTTAAATATACTGTCGGCAGCTAATATATTTCTTCCGAGTCCCAACTGCGACGCTATCTCTTTTGCAATTGCTATATTATCACCTGTAATCATTTTTACAGATATACCGAGTTCACTTGCTTTTTGTATGGTTTCTTTAGAATCTTCACGAGGTGGGTCATACAGAGGCAGTATACCTAAGAATTTCCAACTCTCATTTTCTTTTTTAGCTACACCCAGTGTTCTGTATCCTTTAGATGCAAGGTTTTTTATTATTTCGTCAGCTTTGCTATATGTTCTGCTATCTACATTGCACAGCTGCAGTATAACTTGTGGGGCTCCCTTTGAGACCATAAATTTACTATTGTTCTTTAGATCTTTTATTACAGCTTCAGTTCTTTTTGAAATAGGATCGAATGGAACAAATTTTTCCTGTGAAAAATTGTTTAATATGGAATGATCTTTCAAGGAAGATAAGATAGCAGAATCTATAGCATCTTTATCTTCTTCTTTGGATGCTAAAGATGCAGCCAGTATTATTTCATCTTTATCAGTTTGATTAAACAGGACAGGATCTCCCAATGTGATTTTGTTTTGCGTCAAAGTTCCTGTTTTGTCTGAGCAAAGTATATCTATTCCTGCCATTTCTTCTATTGATTGCAAGTGTGATACAATTGCCTTTTTCTTGGATAGTTCAAACGCACCCATAGCCATAGTGATAGAAAGAACCGCCGGCATTGCTACAGGTATAGATGCAACAACTAAAATCAGAATGAATTCAGCAAGAACGAGTACACTTTCACCTCTTACAATCTCAAATGTTGCCAAAATGATGCTTAAAAATATAGATGTAAATATTAAGAAGTCACCAATTTGCATAACGGCTTTTTGGAAGTGAGATATAGCCCCTGCAGATTCCACCAGTTTAGCTGTTTTGCCGAAATATGTATTTCCTCCCGTGGCTTTTACAACAGCAACCATTTCGCCCTGTTTGACTATTGAACCTGAATAAACTTCTTCTCCTGCTCTTTTTGCAACAGGCAGAGACTCTCCTGTTAATGCTGCCTGATCTATACTTAGATAATCACCTTCAATCAATATGACATCCGCAGGTATAATATCTCCCAGCCTAAGCCTTACAATATCTCCCGGAACTAACAACCTTGCATCTATTTCTTGCCATTGTTTATCACGGAGCACTTTAGCTTTTAGTGCAAGCTGATTCTTTAAGGCATCCAAAGCGTTATCAGCTTTATGTTCTTCAATAAAGCCAATAAATGCATTTATTAGAAGCATTATTGTAATAATAACAAAATCGACCCAATGCCTGACAATCAAAGATAAAATTGCTGCAGCTTCTATCATCCATGCTATAGGTCCCCAAAAGTAATTTAAGAACTTCATTATAGGGCTAACTTTCTTTTCTTCTATCTGATTGTATCCATATTGTTTAAGACGTTCTTCACATTCCTGAGTGGTTAGGCCGTCTTTTGTTGTCTTAAATTCTTCCAGTACATCTTTGATATTGGTAAATTTTTCTTCTTTTTGAGACATAAACACCTCCGAACTCGTTTTTTTTTCGCACGCGCAAGACACAAATCTAAATACTTTTCTATTTCTTTTTTGATAGTATTGATATTGCCTTGACTTGTCAAGACTATAACCAAATCTACTTTTGATTCTTGGATATACTGTATAAAGCAATTTTATTTGACCTCCTGTTTTAAAAAAAACAAAAGAGCAGGGGGAATTTATTGTATCTTTTCGCTACTTATATTGCATAGTTGTTCAAAATCACGGGTGCTTTAAACTCTACGTGAGATATAGAAGAAAGATTTGCCTCAACAATGATAAAAGAAGCTTTTTTATTTATATTCCCGTATACAGGCTGAATAGTTTTAATGCCAAAATTGTTATCATTTAGCACTTGAATTAGTTCTATAAACCTTGATGGATGAAAGCTCAATTTTACGGTTCCTTTGTTTTTTAAAACTCTCTTTGCATGTCTGATAATCTTATCTAAGCTGTCCGACTCAAACTTCTCTTCGAAGAAATTTTTTGAGGGTTTATAACTTCCTATCTTAAAATAAGGAGGGTTTGTTATAAAATAATCAATACTGTTTATTTCCAACATATCGATTGAGGATAAAACCTTTATGTTTTCTATGCCATTTAATCTTATGTTTTCTTCTATAATCTCCCTCAAATCTTCACTTTTTTCAATAGCGTAAACAGTAGAATTTGGGTTGTTGAGTGATATGATAATAGCAATAACGCCACAACCGCTGCCAAAATCAACAATTCTTTTAGGTGCTTTGAATACCAAGTTTTTGGATAGCACAAAAGGTTCAAAAGAAAAATGATAACCTTTATTTGGTTGGTAAACTTTGAAGTTGCCAAAAGCGTTCAGAACAACATCTTGCAAGATTTATCCAAGTTCCGATAAGTTACATTATGTAAACTTTTATTTACCGCTTTTTTCCAAAGATGCCCACACAAAAGAGCCAACTATCTTTTCCGTATTAGGATTTCCAACAATTTCGTATGCTTCTTTGTCTTCAAATAGTTTAGATATTAGTTTTTTGTTCAAATCATGTCCAGATTTATATGCCAGATATCTTGCCTTTATGTCATAACCTATAATAGACAGATCTCCTACAACATCCAAAACTTTATGTCTGACAAATTCGTTTTCGTACCTTAGCGGATCCTCGTTTACTATTCCATACTCGTCAACCACAATTGCATTGTCTAAACTTCCACCTAATGCCAAGTCGTGTGCTTGTAGATATTCTATATCTTTTGTAAATCCAAACGTTCTTGCTTTACTAATTTCCTTCATAAATGTATTTTCGTTAATTTCTATGGATATTTTTTGTTTACCGATAAATGTGTTGTCGAAGTGTATTGAACAATGAACTTCGAATTTGCGAGATGGCAACAACGCAGCAAATTTACCATCTTCTTTAATTCTTACAGGTTTTTTTATGATTATCTCTTTTTTATATGCATTTTGCTCTATAATGCCAGTTGTTTTCAATAAATAAACCCAAGGAGCTGATGACCCATCCATTATTGGAACTTCATCCCCCCAAACAGTAACCAAAACGTTATCAATGTGCAACCCATACAATGCAGATAAAAGATGTTCAACAGTTTTTATCATTATACCGTTTTTTCCCAATGTAGTAGCAAGCGTTGTGTCTACCACATTTTCACTTTTTACCTCTATGTAAACGCCTTTATCCGCTCTGTAAAATACCACACCGTGATTAACATCTGCTGGATTAAGTTGAATTTCCACCTTTTTACCTGTATGCAAACCTATACCTGTAGCTTTAATTGGCCCCTTTAAGGTTCTTTGTTTTCTCACCTTACACCTCTAACTGTTTAGTTTTCTAACACCATATTTGAGAATTGCTCAAATAGATATTCTGCATCGTGTGGCCCCGGTGATGCTTCGGGATGATATTGCACCGACATTATAGGTAACCCTTTGTGTTTAACGCCTTCCACACTACCATCGTTAAGATTTTTATATGTTATTTTAAAGCCTTTTTCAAGGGAATCTTTTTCATCCGCTGCATAATTGTGGTTCTGCGCTGTCACGAACACCTTTTCTGTTTGAAGATCTACAACAGGATGATTTCCTCCATGATGACCAAATTTCATTTTGTAGATTTTTACACCGAAAGCTCTGAGTATTATTTGATGGCCAAAACATATACCAAATGTTGGATAAGTCTCAATGATTTTTCTATATTCTCCCATCCATCTTTCATCTACACCCCTTGGATCTCCCGGACCATTAGATAGGAAAACCACGTTTGGCTCAAGACTTTTTATAAAATCATATGTTGAGTATGCATTTACAACAATTACGTTAAATCCTACCTCTATCAAATATTTCATTATACTTCTCTTAACACCAAAATCTATAACTACTACTCTTTTGTTGTCTACGATTTTTTTTGTTTTTCTATTTTCAAATCCAAGCCTAAAAATTCCATTCTTAAAAGTATACATTTTTTTAGTGGATACATATTTAACAAAGTCCTTCCCAACAATCTCAAAATCTGATACCAATTTCCTAAGTGTATCTATATTTGATTCTGTTGATATAGCACCAATTAATGAACCTTGTACTCTTATTTGTTTTGTTAGTTTTCTTGTATCGACACTTTCTATCCCCACAATGGAGTGTTCCTTTAGATAATCATCAAGAGAGGCCTGCGATCTAAAATTGGATGTTATTTTGGACGCTTCTTTAACAATAAAACCTTCAATGTATGGTTTATCTGATTCTTTATCATTAGTATTTAATCCGTAATTTCCAATTTCTGGATATGTCATTGTTACAATTTGGCCTTTGTAGGACGGATCGGTAATTATTTCTTGATAGCCACTCATTGCTGTGTTGAATACAACCTCTCCTACTGTTGTACCTTCAGCACCAAGTGATACACCTTCAAATACAGAGCCGTTTTCCAAAACTAAAACAGCCTTCATTTTAAAAGTCTCTTGCTCATTTCCTCTTCATAGGTTTTGTTAAATGCCACTTCCCATTCCATGCTGCCGGGGATAAGCTTTTTTGAACGTTTTTGCAAATCTTCAACTACCTTTTCATACACTTCATCTTCTATAGAAAAGTACTTTTCCATGGTTTCCATAATAGCGTTGATTATTGCCTTATCAGAGCCAATAGGTTCAAACGCATCTTCCTCTATAGCCTTTTTAACAATCTTTCTTGCCAAATATCTTATGCGAGCTCCGCTGTATCTCATAGCAAAAACCCTTCCTGTTTAGCTACTTTTCTTTTTACCATCAAAAATAATTTTATGCTATCAGCTTTCTCTTTCTCTATTTCTCCAGAGTATTGTTCAAGTAATTTTTTTGTTTTTGCATCTATTTCTCTCTCTTTCTGCACATCCTCTTCTAAAACATCACG
>JALVTR010000072.1 GCA_027035885.1 Desulfurellales bacterium | reverse complement strand
TTACATACTCAAGCCCATCCGCCACTGTGAAAGCTAACTCCAAAACAGCATTGGCTCCAGCTTCTTGAATATGATAACCACTAATGCTAATCGAATTAAATTTAGGCATGTATTTACTCGTGTATTCAATTATATCTGCCACGATTCTCATTGAGGGCTTTGGAGGATATATATATGTATTTCTAACCATAAATTCCTTTAGAATGTCGTTCTGAATTGTACCTGAAAGTTGTTCTTGTTTGACCCCTTGCTCTTCTGCAGCAACAATATAAAAAGCCATAACAGGAATCACAGCGCCGTTCATTGTCATAGAGACAGAAACCTTATCCAGAGGAATACTATCAAACAAAACCTTCATATCCTCAACGGTATCTATGGCAACTCCAGCTTTACCTACATCACCAACAACCCTTGGATGGTCCGAATCGTAACCCCTGTGTGTTGCAAGGTCAAATGCAACGGATAAGCCCTGTTGACCAAGTGCCAAAGCTTTTTTATAGAAAGCATTTGACTCCTCAGCCGTTGAAAAACCTGCATACTGTCTGATTGTCCAGGGTTTCACAGTGTACATTGTAGCTCTCGGACCCCTGAGAAATGGAGGAAAACCTGGGAATGTGTCTAAATACTCGAGTTCTTCCAAATCCTTAGCTGTATAAAGCGGATAAACATTTATACCCTCGGGAGATTCCCAAGTCAAATCATCAAACGTTTTATTTGCCCTTTTGGCTTCCTTATTAACCGCTTCTTTCCAATCATCCACTGTAACCTTCCTAAATTTCATCGTCACCCTCCAATCTGTTATAACTTTACCCTTATTTTACAAATCAATTACAAATATTGCAAACACAAAGAAAAATTTAATTATAATTAATTAACTCACATATATTCTTTGCTAATTTATAAGCTGCTAAAGCATAATTAACAGTTCCATTATAACTTTTCAAAACCCAGAAGTTTCTATAGGTTTTAAAGCATCTTATCTTACCTTTTGAATCCTTTAAAACTAAAACGCCTTTTTCTTTAACACATTTATTTAGAACCTTTACGATAGGTTTTTTCTTCTTCCACCCATGCTTCTTCAAAAAATTTGCAACACTCGCTATAGCATCTGGTATTTCATTGAGATTTAATCCATTACCATTAAAATCCACTCCGTATTTATCTATATTTGAAGGCATGAACTGTGGAATTCCAATGGCACAGGTTATCGAACCTTTGACAAAAAAAGGATTTAACTTGTGCTTGTAGGTATAAACCAAGTAACTCTCAAGTTCATACAGAAAGTACTTCTTTCTCCTTGCATAAAGAGAAAGACTATAGAGGGCATTCAGACAATTGGTATTTGGTTTAACCTTACCTAAATCTGTCTCTATACTTAAAATCGCAACAATAATACAAGGGTCAACTCCATAAATTTTATAAACTTTCTCAAATAAATTTTTATGGGACTGGAAAAATTTATAACCTTCATCAACTCTTTTCTTATTTGCAAACAGAGGCACAAATTCATCAAAAGTCATAACTTTTTCTTTTGGGTTTGCCACTCGCAAGGCAAAAGTCTTAACTTTAGGCACAACTTTTGCATGGCTAAGCACGTATTCTGTATACTCAATTGGTATAGATTGTTCAGCATTAAGATGCAAGGCAATCGAATCAATATCTAAATCTTTAGAATACACCTGAAACGAAACAAAAATAAAAATAGAAGAAAGCAAAAAAATAAACAAAGTTTTCATACTGTGCAGATTATACAAAATCATAAAGATTAACTCAAAATCTTGACTTATAGTTATTTCTAAGTATTCTTTATCTAATGGCGGCTTTTGGCAGTGTAAAATTACTTGTGTCACCCTTTGAAGGGAGAGGGGTTATGTGTTATAACCCCTCTTTGACAACTAACCCTTCAAAGGAGGAAAAACACATGTATGATTTGATTTTTACACAATTGAAG
>JALVTR010000071.1 GCA_027035885.1 Desulfurellales bacterium | reverse complement strand
GCTCTTTCAGTTCCTCCTCATAATGCGTTTCCAATGAATACCTATTAGAAGAAATAATGAGCTCAAAGGGAAACGCCGAGGCATAGGGCGTAAATACACGGAAGTTTTTGGTCTCTATCAACGGTTTCGAACTTCTTGAAACATCATCAAGTAGCCTTCTTCCATGTTCTTTGTAGTACTTAAAAAATCGTGTGAACTGGTTAATCTGAGACTCACTCAAAATGGGTAAGCCTATGATTTGAGTATGGGGATGGGTTTGAGTTGCACCAGCCTTTGGTCCATGATTTTTGAATATATTAAGATAGACAATCCTCTTGTCGTTCTTTAAATCCATTATCCTTAAACGTATGGCTTTAAGCCAAAAAAATATATCTTCCTCTGTCAATCTTGACATGTTCTCTTCATGCTTTGGTGTGTCCACCACTATCTCGTGAACGCCAAACCCATTAAAACCCTCGTTCATGCCATTTTTTATCGTCTTTAATGGCCTTTCGATGGCAACAGCCTTGTAAAGATTTGGTATAACGCGCGCTTTCCACTGATTGTTGACCCTTATTGACATAATTTCACGTGTTGTTAAGCTTTCGTTACCCAGACAAAACGGGCAAACCTTATCATCCTTCAGTCTAAAGTCCACAACAATCGGTCTGTGCAACCTCTCAGGCGCAATAATGACATATTCATCATGTATGATGTCATACCTTATTTCAGACATAAAGAACCCCTAACTGCTTTGGTGTTATTTGGTATAAACAGGATACTTACACCCTGATTGATAACCTCAAATCCATCCTCTGTTATATTCACCGTATCCAACCGAACAAACCACATATTACAAATATCTTCCATAGAAATCACAAGCTCCCTCTCCGTAAAGTCGTCGATGATTCTTAAATTTTTACCAATAAAAGTCAAATCATCTTTAAAAAATTTATCGTTAAACAAAACTTCATCGATGTGTGCAAAGTGCAGGTTGAACTCAACAGCATATTTCTTATTCGATTCAACCTCAATCAAAAACTCCAAATCATTCTCAAACTTGAATTCCTTCCCCAAGGAATCACTTTCAAACACAAGAGGATTAACACCTTTAAGACCCAAAATCTCCCTTTCAAGCCTCGAATACTTAAAGTCTTCGAATGTAAAATTGTCTTTCAAATGGTCAATGAACGAATATTTGGGGTATGTGTCAAAAATCAACTTACTTTTTGCTCCCTCGTCTATTGCATAACCCTTTTCATGGATTGTCTTTATACCCTTTTCATCTTTAGCCGCAGCATACACCTTGAAGTGGTAGTGTTCCTTTCTCCTCATTAGGGTATTCTGAAAGTTAAAGCGATTTTTTAAGTCATCAAATTCAATCAAATTCCCCTGCTTAAACACGTAGAGTAAGCCACTTCTTACAACCTTTACCTCGTCTTCTCCATCCAAATCTATGTCTTTAACCTCAACCCTATCAGTTTTATCCTCACATTCACAGATGCACCTATATGCATTGTCGCGTAGGTTTGCCAAATACAATCCGCCAAATATTCCATGCCAATAAACGTCGTTTGATTGCAACCTAAAGAGCGCATCGCTTTTGGACCTCTTGGATAACTCAAGCATCCTCTTGTGAAGGTAGTTTGACTCGTGGTACTTCAAGAAGAAGTTTTTCCACGTTGCACCCTTGATCAACCGCTTTCCCTTATCTTCAAAGTAATCATGCCCTAACGCATCGACTATTCTATTGTACTCAACGGCATCTTCGGGCTTTAGAGCCCACTTTGTCATCTCTATATAAGAACAGTTAGGCAAATAGCACAGACCCTTGGGCCTATTCTCGTTCAAAAATTCGCCAAACGTATTCGTTTCTATGCCCCTCTCCAGTAACTTTTCCAAAAACTCCTCAAGCCACCCCTTTTTATAAACCCAATCGTACGTATCAGGCCACAGACCAAACTTCTCCCCATCATCAAACATTATGTTTACGCTTCTTCCCTCCAAAAGATCCAACGTCTCATCCACATCCCTAAACGGTATCGCATATCTCAAATCTTTATCTATGGGAAAAATCTTAACTACATCGCCGTTGTTCTCACTCAAAAAATACCCGTTTAACTCATCCTTTTTAAAACCAGCACAAATAAAGTGATAATCATCAACAATTACATACTCAATCCCGCACTTTGACAAAATTGGTATAATGTTATCGCCCCAAACCCTTTCTGCAAGCCACAACCCTTTTGGCATGCTTCTAAAGTTATATGTCAAGAAATTATTTAGCTTGTTTATCTGAAAAACGGCATCCTCTTGCGGTATAGAAACCAAAATTGGCTCATAGAAACCACCGCTCAATAGCTCAAGTGAGCCAATATAACGCAAATATTTAATATAATCAAAAACCTCCTTATATCTACCTTTGATCTCCTCAAACAACCATCCGGACACGTGTAAAGAAAACTTAAACTCAGGATACTTTCTTAAGGTTTCGAAAAGTGGTATATAACACAGCTCAAATGCCTTATCGACAACCTCTTTCAAATTATCAGGAGGTTGATGCAGATGAACACCAAATAAAAGCATTGTTAAATGTACCAGTTTTTATAGTATACAGAATTTATCTGGATGGCA
The DNA here is from genome assembly GCA_027035885.1 of Desulfurellales bacterium. Classification (GTDB taxonomy): domain Bacteria; phylum Campylobacterota_A; class Desulfurellia; order Desulfurellales; family Hippeaceae; genus Hippea. The sequence goes on along the minus strand of JALVTR010000071.1, from coordinate 5,829 downwards.
AGGGGTGTTGACGGTAAAATCTGCAAAAGCTTCCCGTCTTCAAAAACTTCTATTTTCAAGTCAAACTCATCAGGCAAGTTGCTTTTTTCTATCTCGAATTCCGCAATCTCATTCACAGTGCCATTGTATTCAATTTTATTATCATTTATGAAAACAAAGAGTTCCTTATTTTTAACATTCCCATCAAGCCTTATGAAAAACTTATCGTCATTCTCGCCGAAATACAAAACCTCAACAGGTATTTGTCCTTTACTCATTGCACCCCCTACCCTCTCATCCACAACGCCTGCATCAATCCACTCGAAAAATGACGTTACCTTGCCATCTATCGTTGGACTTATAGCATCCTTTGGAAGCTGCACCCTGTTTTCTGAACCCATAGAACCCGCAATGGGCCTAAATAGGCTTTGAGGTGGTGGAATGTTTGCCTTTCTGTATATGTCGATGAGATTTTCCCTAAACAGCTTATCAAATTCTCTTCCAAACTGCGTGTAGTGATCATCTCCATACCACCAAAACCAGTCACTGGACTCAGCTATTAAAAACTGCTCTCTCAGGTTGTCGCCGAAAGAGTTATGCCTGTAGCAATCTTTACGTGCTTGGAAGAGTAATTCCCACGCCAAATTTTTCTCCTCATTGCCCACCCACGTGTTAAAATTCCCAAATATCCAACTACCCCTTTTAACGTCGCTTAACCCAATTGCATCCATTGCACTCGTCTCATCAAAAGTAGCAAGCTCAAATCTATCTTTCAACTTTTTGTAAAAAACATTCAAAAAATCCCAACCGTTATTTTTATAGTATTCCCACGGATTTTCACCGTCCAAAATAACAAATACAATTTCGCCTCGTATTTCCTTCAATCGCCTAATAAAGTCACTGACAGCCTCATCCTCAGATATGTATTTATAATCAAACCCAATGAGGTTACTCAGCTGTGTATCCCTGAAAAACAACTTTACACCATTATACTGGTAAGCCCTATAATGACCCAAATCTCCACTTTTTCTTAATATAGTCTCATCCGACGCTGTATACTTTATACCGTGCTCATAAAACAACTCTACCACATCTTTGCTTATGCCACCCTCAGCCGGCCAGAAACCGTTTGGCTCTTTCGAGAACGTCTTTAGGTATAGCTCTTTGGCTTTTTCTATATGCAAAGCTGCATCCTCTTTTAAAGAAAAGTGGTTTTTGGGTAAAATAGTTTGACTGTTTGCCTCCTTTGCCACTCTCATGTCAACCAAAAGCGGCAGAATTGGGTGGTAGTAAGGCGTTGTTGTAATGGATATCAAGCCATCGTCTAAAAGCTTTTTATAGTAAGGCAAAATCTTGGGTATAAACGCCTCTAATTCATTCAACAAAGCAGCCTTGTCTTCCTCGCTAAAGCCACTCCTATTCAAAAGGCCTTTAACAACCTCGTTGTTTTCCCTCAAATAGTGCCCACACCAACTCAAAAGGAAACACACCTCGAGCGAAACAATATCATCATCAGTAAGATTATTTTTCTTGTAAAGCCTATCGTACAAGGCAAAAGGCTTAATCATCGTGTTGTAGTTTGGACTCTTGCAGTACCTAATAACCGTTTGCTTCTCCCTATCTGTCAAGTCAGAGGTCTGCTTTTTCAGAAGATTGAGAAAAATGTCCTTAGATATACCCTTATTTGCATATATATTGAGTTGCTCAATGAGTATTGGTGTTAGGTTAAAGGTAACATTAGCGCCGTACACATCTGCAATGTGCGGCATATCGTAATAGTCCTTTATAGCGTGCAGAAACACCCACGGCATAATTATATTGACTTCTGTATCAATGTATCTTGGCTGATGCATGTGCCAAAGAATTGCTACCTTCATTCCTTTATCCATCCTTCTATCAACTCCGTATAGTGGTTCAATATTTGTTTACCAACCCTAATATCCAAAGCCTGCACATAAATGTCCAAAAAATCCGCGTAATTATCTGGAACTACCAAAAACCAACTATTCCTTTCTTCCCAAATTTTTATGCCTTCTGTCATTGAATATTTTTTGTTTCTTGCTATTTCAATAAATTTTTTAATCACATTTGTTCTTTTATCGTGTGGACATGGAATTTTTATATGTTTATAATAAAATTTAGTTATTGTCTTTGCAATTTGGGACAAATCAAGGTCGTTCTTACCCAACATCTCCATTATCTTTAAACTTGCATAAATGGCATCTCTATGAAGCGAAAACTCAGTAAAAGAGAAGTTACCGTCCGTTGTAGCTATCAAGTCATATCTTTTTAACTCATTCTCTTTAACATCGAAGTACTTACCCCTTCTAATCTCGATATTAGGAAATTCATCATCCAGCATATCTGGAGACCATGTGGGCAAAAGCACCTTAAATGTCCTGCCGTTTTTCTCAGCCTCTATGTTCATGAGCGTCAAAACAACAAACAGCGCCTCCGTTTTGTCAAGGACACGCCCATCATCACCGACAATTGTCAACCTTCGACCGTTTGGGTATATGACAAAACCAATATTTAAACCAAGGGAGGTTATTATCTTGGACAACTCCTTCTTTGATATTTCGTAGTAATGAGAAAAATTTACCATCTTTAGCCTGTCGTAATATGCATTAAGTATTATGCTATCTATTTGGAGTTCAGATAGTATATCTGGGTATATGTCTTTTATAATGCCGTACATAAGGTCTACAGCAACTTTAAAGTCCCTACTCCTTATGGACCTAAAATCAATCAAATCCTTAACTTTTGTTTTGTAAAGTTTAAAAGCATCTCTTTTCAATATTTCGCTCTCATCGATTTCACCCACCTCTTTATAGTCAGCATGTCTAAAGTTTTCATTAAAACACAATTTCTCTACTGTACGTTCACTAATAACATTCAACCTTAAACCATCTTCATCAAAAATTAGAATCTCCGACTGCCCGGGATTCATTATCTTATGCCTAAAGTAAACACCACCAAAAGCTGCGCTATTTTTAATGTAAAGTCTTAAAACAGTTAAAGGCACACCCTTGAAATCCACAACATCCACACCAGAAGCCAATACGCCGCCAACAAATGCTCTTTTCAACATTACAGATGAGGATTCGTAATCACGACCAACAACTACCGTGCTACCCTGTGGAAGTGAGCTGCCAAATGCTTCTCCAATTTTACACGTCATTACACAATCAATCTCTGTGTTTGATCCACCGCTTATGATACCCTCTTCAAATAAAGAACTCTTATACTTAATTCCGCGAACAATGTTATTGGTTATAATGGATGCCGGCTCAATCTCTTTGTTTGGCCATATTGTCACATCTTGTATAATCTTTGTTAGCCTACCTATTTTAGAGTCTTCAGCCACAATCATGCCCGACTTTGCCTCTACCAATTCATCAATTCTACAACCATTGCAGATAACAGCACCGTCTATATTGCACTTTCTGCCAATATAAACATTATCCCAGATTATACTGTTCCTCAATCTTGTTTCAGAGCCAATAATCGTATTTTTACCAATAACAACGTTCTTTAACTTTATATTGTCTCCAATCCTAACACCATCACTCAAAACAACGATACCTGAAATATCAGCGTTATTACCAATGTCAACATCACCATTAAGATATAATTCGCCACTTGGATAATCCACCTTATGGCCCGGAAATTCAAACTTTACCCTCTTTTCAAATATGTCTTCATGCGCTTCCCTGTATGCGTTAGGGTTACCCACATCCATCCAGTAACCTTGCGCTACATATCCGTTAATGGTAATGCCTTTATTCATCAAAAGCGGAAAAAAATCTCTTGCAAAGTCAAAGAACTCACTCTTTGGTATAAAATCCAGCATTTCAGGCTCCATTACGTAAATACCAGTGTTTATCGTATCGCTTATAACCTCCCTCCATCGTGGTTTTTCTATGAATTTTTCTATGACGTTGTCACCATTTACGACAACAACGCCAAATTCCAATGGATTGTCCACTTCTGTTAAGGTCAATGTAATCTTCGCATTCCTTTCAGAGTGAAACTTGAGAATCTCTTTAAAATCAAAATCCGTTACAACATCGCCACTCACAACAATAAAGGTTCTATCTAAGAACTCACGTGCATACCCAACAGCACCGGCTGTACCATAATCGCTGTCAGGTAGCATATATGTTATATTTATACCCCACTTATCGCCATCTTCAAAATGCCTCTTTATCACTTCCGGTTCGTAGTAGAGTAAAATGATAAAGTCATCTATACCGATTTCCTTAAGTTTTACAATATTGTACTCCATCATAGCTATATTAACAATTGGAAGCATTGGCTTTGGTATAGAATGCGTCAGTGGTTGTATCCTTGTCCCAAAGCCACCTGCCATTACAACGGCTTTTATACCCCTCACACTCCCCCCCTTTAAAGTTCCAAAAGGGAATTCTGGCTACCAAACATCGTTCCAACCTTTGGTAAATCCTTCTCTATAACCCATTTTCCATCAATTAAATAGCCAAATTCATAGTTGCTTGGTTTTAACACCTTTGTAAGCGAATAAAAACCACCCTTCCTTGGCTTTAGTTTCTCTTCCTTCCAGTCATTCCAATTCCCCTTCAACACCGCAGGCACGTTTTGGATAAACGTTACCCACACCTTATTATCTCTTTTGCTTATTTTTACCATCTCTCCCTCCAAGTTAATTATATGCACCTATCGCATTTATACTACTCACATAAATTCGAAATTTCATGCCTATGAAACATAATCCCTTTATCTAAAAATATATGCCTTTTTAATCATGTGTCAAATAAAAATAAACTTGACCGAATCAGAGGCAATGTATAGTATCGACCAATGGATCTTTTCGGTGTATTTAATGCTATAGGACTTCTGGCATTTGCCGTTTCCGGGGTATTTAAGGGAATAGCAAAACATTTAGATATATTGGGCATTTCTGTGCTCGGTTTTTTAACTGCTCTTGGTGGAGGGATTTTGAGAGATGTTTTGGCAAACAAAACACCAGCAGTATTTAGTGGCTACTCAGACGTATCTTTCGCTTTTTTAGGCGTAATTTTGGGTGTGCTTATGTATAGAGCATTCAGAAAAGACATATCAAAATCAACCATAATCAAGGTTTCAGACGCCATTGGCCTCGCCACATTTACAGTAACCGGAGCGGTTGTGGGATATGATAAAGGCTTTAACATTGTAGGTGTTACTGTTCTTGCCACATTAACAGGAACAGGTGGCGGTGCTTTGAGTGATGTCTTAATCGGTGAGATTCCTCTTATTTTGAGGGAGGATTTCTATGCCTCATGTTGTATTATCGGAGCTTTTGCCTTCTATATAATGATGCAAATACCTATTGACAAGAAGCTTTCCATGACGATAACATTATTTTTTACGCTAACCTTAAGACTTTATGCCATAAAAAAAAGGCTATCCTTGCCAAAGGTTTAGTTTATCGTACAAGCTGATTGATACTAAACAATGGTATCATTATTGCCATCACGATAAAGCCAACAATTGCTCCAAGTATGAGTATGGTTGCAGGTTCTAAAATTGCCAAAAATGTTTTAATAGTAGTGTCTATTTTCTTCTCATAATACGTTGAAATTCTTCTAACAAAATCTGGCAATCTCCCAGTTTTTCTACCTGTTGCCACACTAGATACAAACATTTTATCGAAAAGGTTTGATTCCTCAAAAGCTCTCTCGATAGGTATACCTTCATTTATTTTTTCAGCTACATTTTTAAGTCTATCTTTAAAAATAACATTACCTACAGCCTCACTGCTTGTTAGTATGGCGTCCACAAGTGGTATAAAAGCATCCAATTGAAAAGAGAGGCTTGAAATGAAATGGG
>JALVTR010000070.1 GCA_027035885.1 Desulfurellales bacterium | reverse complement strand
AAATTGGGCTGAAATTATCTCCCAATTTTCCATTGCTTTCAAAGACAGGCTCAGTGGATATATCAGGTAAACTTATGTATAATGGGTTTAGGAGAAAGGGTGCTTACACAAAATTGGGGACGGTCTCGATTTACTTAATAACCGTTATACCCTTTTTGCCTTTATTTTTCGTCTCATACAGAGCTTTATCAACCCTTTCAAGAAGGGTTTCTACTGTATCCCCATCCTTTATATGGGTTATCCCTATAGATATTGTGCACTTGAAAGTTAAACCGTTTTTCTCAAATTTTATCGATTGTATCTTGTTAGCTATTTTCTCAGCTACTGAAACAGCATCCTCTAACATTGTATCGGGTAGTATGACTATAAACTCATCTCCTCCATACCTAACTGGTATATCGCTCCTCCTAATAATTCTCTGAACAACAGAAGCAACGGTTCTTAGGACGGCATCTCCAGCTAAATGGCCGTACACATCGTTTATCTTTTTGAAATCATCTATGTCGAACATGATAATACTGCAAGGCCTTGAATATCTGTTGAAGTTATAGAGTACCGTGTTTAAGGCTTCTTCCATATACTTCCTTGCATACAATCCTGTAAGCTGATCTTTAAAGGAGAACTCTTTTAATTTTTTCAGCTCCTCTTTTTGCTTCTCTAATGTTTTCCTTGCAGCATCAAGCTCTGCCTTAAGTGTGGCGCTAATGTATAGTATCTTTTCAATCTCATTGCTTATTTCGTCGGCTGTAGGATCTCTATAACCTGTTAAAGTATCCACAACTTCTCTGTATGCATCGTTGCTCTTTTCCACGCTTTGTTGGACATTCTCTGCGGTATTTTCTATATTCTTTGCTATCTCTAATGTTTTTTTCTTCATTTGCTCTACTTCTTCTGACAACACATAAAGATCGGTCCCGTAAACATACCTGTGTATCTCTGCCTCACTTAAGCCGTATTCAAGGGCAACCTCTATGAATATCTTGTAGTAATTAAAAGGGGTGAGAAGTAAATTCTTCTTAGTGGCTCTAAATAGGGTTTCTTTTATGATATCAGACAAAAAATTTCTCTTTTTGTTAGGCAAGACACTTCCAAAAAATAATTATTAAAAGACACCCTTTGTTATAAAGAAATAAAGCGGTGTGTCAATGACTTTTTTGGGTTTATCTTAATTTTTTTCTTATTTAGAGCACCTAATACACCAAAATGTAAAAAAGTCTTCAAAAATCTGACTAAATTTTCGTGAGTATTATATCGAATTTTTTAATGTTTAGAATGTAAAACCTACAGATATAAAATCTGAATCCACCGCGCCATTTGGCGTTCTTAAAAAGCCATTAGACATGTGGATAAATCTATCTTCTATAAACATTGAATGTTTTTTAGAAATCCTAAAATCTACACCTATGCCAAGCTCTCCAACAAAGAGATATTTAGAAGCCTGTCCTGGATATTTTAATGTATTGTAGGATATGCCAAAGCCTGGATTTAAAAATGCGCCAAAACTTGAATGTTTTATAAAGTAATACCTTAAAAGCTCCGTAGCGCCAAATGATAATCCGTTGGTTGGCCTTGAGACATAAGCGATAAACGGCTCTGTGATTAAACTTACATTGCGTGGTTTGTTAACAAAATGCTCAAAATCTATATCAAACCTATAATAATCATACATGTGTTGATTATCGATTCTTTCCGGCTTTTCTATAGCAAGCAAGCCCCAAAGATGGGAAGGGTTGCCGTTGTATACACCAAGGCCTAATCCATAGCCTAAGTTGTAAATAACTCTGGCTTTGCTTTGGTAAAAAAACATTATGATAAAAAGTAATACAAATAATGACACTTTTAAAAAATTGTGTCTTTTATATAAAAGCTTGTTTTTCAGATTAGTAAATTGCATTTTTTAACCCCTTGTGTTTTTCCGGCAATGTCAACTTTTTGTGTCGCCCCTCTTCTTGTTTAGTCCACTTAGTTTCCC
>JALVTR010000069.1 GCA_027035885.1 Desulfurellales bacterium | reverse complement strand
TTGGTGTATAGAATTAATATGACCAGAGTAAATTTTAGGTGTTGGATAATATGACAACCAAAGGAGATAACGTAGAAAGTTACGATGATTTAGTAGGTCAACCCCACCTTTTTAAAAAAGATAAACCGCTCTACACCTTTTATTATTTGAGCGATAAGCCACCTTCGCTTGTTTTATATGGTCCCCCAGGAACCGGAAAAACGAGTTATGCTAAACTTCTAGCGATGAAACACAAGCTTGACTTTTACTATCTAAACGCCACAGATTGTTCCTCTGAGACATTGAAGAAAACTCTCAAAAAAGGTGGCAAAGAAAGCGCGATATTGGTTGTAATAGATGAAATTCATAGGTTTGACAAAAGGCAGCAAGATATACTTTTGCCCTATCTTGAGGATAAAAGTATAATAATGATAGGAACTTCAACGTATAACCCCTACTTTAAGTTAACAAAAGCCTTAAGGTCACGCTGTTTTATTTATGAATTTAAAAGGCTTTCTGAATTGGATTTAAAGACTTTTGCGAAAAGAATAGCTCCTGAGATGGATAATAGTGCAATTAATAAAATCGTTCTTTATGCTTCGGGAGATGCAAGAAGACTGAAGAGCATGTTAAAACTGGTAAAAGAAAACGGGTTGAGTTCTGACCAAATTGATGATTTTTTCGGTGTCGATCTGGGATATGACAACGAAAGTGAAAGATACGATTTGATTTCTGCTTTTATTAAAAGTGTTAGGGCTTCACAAGTTGATGCTACAATTTATTATCTAGCTAGGCTTTTGGAAGCGGGTGAAGAGGCAGAGTTTATCGCCAGGCGTTTGTGTATACTTGCAAGTGAGGATGTAGGACTCGCAGATAATAATGCAATTTTGGTTGCATCTGCATGTTTGAATATTGTTAAAGAAATTGGTATGCCAGAAGCAAAGATTACACTTGCGCATTGTAGCATCTATCTTGCTTTGGCGAAGAAGTCCAATTCGAGCTATTTGGCAATAAAAAGGGCTATCAATGATATAAAGTCCGGTGAAATTTTAGATATTCCTAAGCATTTAACGGTTAAGGGTAGGTCTCTATATAAAAATCCACACAACTTTGGCGGTGAGGCTGTGCAAGAGTACCTTTCAAAAGAAAGGAAATACTATATTCAAAAGGAGAACGATTAAATTTGAAGCTGGAAGAGTTGGGTGAATTTGGTTTGATTGAAAGGATAAGGAAAAGTTTGTCATACAGTGAGAATTCATTGGGTATTGGTGATGATTGCGCGATTATTCCCTGCGGCGATAAAGAACTTCTTGTTAGTGTTGATACGTTGGTTGAAGGTGTACATTTTTTAAAAGACACAAACCCATACCTTATTGGTCGTAAGTCTATCTCTGTGAATATCTCAGATATAGCAGCAATGGCCGGTGTGCCAAAGTGGGTTTTCCTGTCTCTATCTCTGGACGGAAGTTGGGATGTTTCATGGGTAGATTTGTTTTTAAAAGGGTTTTTGGATGTTGCAAAAGAGTTTAATATGTTTCTTCTTGGAGGCGACACCACGTCATCTAATACACTCACAATAAGCTTAACTGTAATTGGAGAAAATGATAGAAGTAGTTCAATTAAAAGAAGTGGCGCTAAAGTTGGTAATTTGGTAGCTGTTACTGGAAGAATTGGGTGTTCCTATGCTGGGCTTTTGGCTTTGAAAAATGGCTTTGAAGGACACAACGAACTCAAGCTTGCACATTTTAATCCCTATCCCAAAGTTAGGGAGGCTTTGTCTATTAAAAAGTATGCAACTGCAATGATAGATGTGAGTGATGGATTGGTTCAGGATTGTAGTCATATATGTGAAGAAAGTGGCGTTGGAATGAATCTCTATTGGGAGAGGATACCTTTTTGCTATGCAGATTTTGTGAACAGGGAAGAAATGTTGTGTGGTGGTGAAGATTATGAGCTTGTTGTATGTTTTGATAGAAGGTTCGAAGGAAAGATTAAAAATTTGA
>JALVTR010000068.1 GCA_027035885.1 Desulfurellales bacterium | reverse complement strand
CTTTAGGTGAGGTTGCAGCGGGACAAACAGCTGAAATTGAGGTAATGCTTGGCTGATGTTGAAAGACACAATTAGAGGCGATGTTGACGATATTTTCATGAATACAGACGAGTTTGCAGAAACGGTTGCGTATAGGCAAAATGGCCAAGTCTATAACATAAAGGCCATTGTATACGAAAATATTCTTGATGAAGTAAACGACATAGCTGTTGAGAGCATAACTAAGATTTACATAAGCAGCTCATCGCCAATAACGCCTCAGATACACGATGTAATTAATGATAAATGGGAAGTAATCAGCAGAAAACAAGAGGAAGGAATTTGGGAACTGACATGCTCATCTAACACAAGGCTTAGATATTGAGGTGAGAAATGAGAAGAGTAATTGGAATTTTGAAAATGGTTGTCGAGTATGGCTTGCCTTTAATGAAAAAGGGAGCAGAAACTACAAGTAACCCAATAGACAATTACATTGTTGCGTTTTTAGAAGGCGGTTTGCCAAAAGTTGTTGAAGTTATGGAAAAGCTCGAGGGGGAATCCCAGACACAGGGAAAGTAGCAATGGGAAAGCATTTTCTTAAATCCAAGACTATATGGGGAGCGATTATTAGCTCCCTTGTCTTGATTTCTATGTATGTTAGCAATCCTAAAACACCTGACATGGAATACTTTGTATTAACAGGACTTTTGTCTAACATCGGCGTTATTTGGGGAAGGTTCACAGCAAAAGACAAAGTTTATGTGAGAAAGAAAAATGGGAACACTATTTAAAGCTATTGTGGCTATAGGTGGCATGATTAAAGGAATTGGAAACATTATAAGTAAAATTAAAAACAGAAACAGGATTAAAAAAGATGAGAAAGAAGAAGCTGAGCTTGAGGACATTCTTACTTTCTCTGATAGCAGTTCTCGTTCTGACGACAAGTAGTTGCACGACCTATACGATTAAAGACCACAGAATTCTGGTGCACTACATGTCAAAAGGAGAAAAAGCACCCTTTAACGGTATTTTGTTGAACAATTATACATACACAAAACTAAAGGAGATGGCTAAACGGTGCAAAAAGATCCAATTGAAGAAATAAAGGAGGATTTGACTGCCCTGAAAACCGATATAGCAGTAATGAATTTGAATATATCAAAGCAAGGTGAGGTTTTGGATAAATTGTCAGAGGCTTTTGCAAAACTTAGTATCTTTGTGGAAAAAACGAATGAGAATGACAAAAAAATATCAGCTTTATTTTCTAAGCTCGATAATATCTACAATAACGGAACAAAAAATTGCCCCGTCCAGCAGAAGGCTATCAAATATTTGGAAGATGATATAATTAAAACAAACAAAAGAATAGATGAAATACAAAAAGCTTTGATAAGTGTGGTCATAGCTATAGTTCTACAGTTTGTTGGGCTGATAATTTACTTGATTGAAAGGCACATTATTTGAGGGGTGAATATGATTTTTTCAAATGCTGCTGATTTTGGTAAATATATGGCTAACCAGTTTACCGGTTTAGATGTAAGTGTGTATGTCTCTATAGAGCCAGATTTTGGTAAAGCCCTTCAAGAATCAGACAAAGATTACTTTATAGCTATTTTGCCGGTTAGTGGCGACTATGATTTAGAGGGTGAACTTGAGGTTGAGACTATATCCTACAAGATTTTGGTTTCATCTAAAAACTTAAGGCACATAGATAATGATCAAGTTTTGTTTGGAATACTAAATCTTGTTGAAAGCGTTAGATCGATTATATCTGCAATTAAAACGGTTGGTAATGTCAGATTGGTTAAAAACACAGGTTGGAAAATAGAAAACGCAGATAATGGGATTGTTTATGCGGAATTGGATATAGATGTGGAAATGGTAAGAACAAAGCCAAACTATTACAAGGAGGATATTTATGGCGGAGAATACTAAAAACACAAGCTTTTCAGTGGTAAAGGATACAGCGAAAGTAAAAAAGGCACCTTTGATTTACATAGGGCCTACAC
>JALVTR010000067.1 GCA_027035885.1 Desulfurellales bacterium | reverse complement strand
CCCCAACAGGCCAAATCCATTTTCGAAAAGGCAGGAGTAGATTTGAAAAAACCGATGATTACATATTGTAACATAGGCCTTCTGGCATCGGGAGACTGGTTCGTTGCAAAATTTTTAGCAGGTGATAGAAAGGTTAAAGTTTACGATGGCTCCATGGTAGAATATACAAGGTTGATGGATAGGCCAATTGTAAAGGGTGATTAATTAACATCAGTTGAGTAGTAATTCAACTCTGGCGAGGAGGGTAAACTATGGAAGAAAAAGAAAAATATTTAAACCCCTATATAGGTGGATTTTTACTGGGAACAGTGCTATTTGTAGCTTTTTTCATTGCAAGTGAAGGCGTAGGCATCAGTGGAGCCTTCGCAAGAATAACTGCACAACTGATCTATTTAGTCGATCCTTTCTATACTAAAAACAACGCCTATACCGTACATTATTTATATACAGGAAATGCATTGGCAAACTGGTTAGTGGTGGAAACATTTGGTGTTTTCTTAGGCGGCTATTTAAGCGCTGCTTTGGCAGGGAGAATAAAGCAAAGAGTAGAAAAAGCAGAAGGCTATCCCGTCGCAAGTAGGCTGCTATTTGCCTTCTTGGGTGGAGCATTAGTTGCGTTTGCAACGAGACTCACGAGGGGCTGTACGAGTGGACAGGCATTGGATGGTATAAGTGGATTTTCTGTGGGAGCGTGGATATTTATGTTTAGTGTTTTCGCTGGGGGAATGTTAGCCTCAGTTTTCTTTAGAAAGCAGTGGAAAGACGTATAGGGGGAAATATGCCACCACTATTTGCGAATGGATTAATATCAAACGGATTAAATCTATTTATAGGACTGTTTATTGGCATAGCTTTTGGATTTGTGCTTGAAAGATCAGGGTTGGGAACCGCAAGAAATATAGCGCCAACATTTTATTTTAGAAAGATAATAGTTGAACAGGTGATGATATCTGCAGTTGTTACTGCAACAACCTGGGTTGTTATCTTTAGTCTATTAGGATGGATAGATTTCTCAAAAGTATTTATACCCGCTACATATGTTTGGCCATACTTAGTGGGTGGCGTTCTGTTTGGAATAGGTATGGTAATGGGCGGATACTGTCCTGGCACAAGTGTTGTCGCATCAGCTACTGGCAGAATTGATGGCGCAGTTTTTGCAGTAGGCATGGTTGCTGGAATGTGGGCATATTACGAAGTTTACAATGCTATACAATCCTTTGCGAATTCAGGCTATGCTGGAAGATTTACATGGTCTAAGCTGTTAGGAGGTGATATGTTCAGTACCTCATATATAATCACAGTTATTTTGGGGATTTCAATCCTTGCATTTATGGGTTATATGAGAAATATTACACTGAAAAAGGGGGATAATAGATGAAACCTAACAATCTACCTCTCCTAATAGGTGGTTTAATTCTTGCTTTTGCTATTGTTTTATCAATTGTGTCATTTGCCACAGGTGTGAGGTATCTGAATAAGACGCAGAAAATTTCCATGATGTATGTAAAAAAAGCTGAAACTGCTTTAAAAAACAAGGAGGTACAAAAAGCAATTTTTTATGCTAACAAGGCTATAAAGACTGATGTTAACAACAAAGCTGCATTTGCATGCCTTGAAAGAGCAATAGCAGCACAGTATAAAACTTCAGCAAATCCCAAAAGCATTAAACCAAAAACTACTCAAGTGCCAAAAGCACAGGAGACCACTTCCCAGTTTGGATGTTAAAGCATGAATGAAAAAAACAAGAAGAAAATTGAAGCCATAGCAGAGGCACTTTCCATAGCATCCAATCTGCTAAACTACCCCGAAAGAGAACATCTGAGCGACTACTATACATTTGTTTCCATAGTTGCTGAAGAAATAAATAATGATCTGCAAGATTCGAAAAGTCTAAGCCTTTCTGACTTAGAGGCTGAGTATATCAGACTTTTTGTAACAGATATTGGTGGTGTAAAAGCTCCACCGTATGCCTCTTTTTATCTTGAAAATAGGTTAATGGGAAGATCCTCAGAGGATTTTTTGAGTTTTGTTAATGAGTGTGGATACGGAATGGACGAAAACATAATAAAAGGGCCACCAGATCATGTTAGTTTGGAGATTGGGTTTCTATCAAGACTGTTAGAGGAAAATCATGTTGAGTGCGCCTGCATTATGATAAAAAAACATTTATTGTGGTTTGACGAATTTAGAGAAAGGGTGAAAGAAAATACCAACTTAGATTTCTATAGGGAGCTTGTTGAATTAATATCAGCTTTAATTAAATATACCAAGGAGGCAGTATGTTAGAAAATACAGGCTCAACGAAAAGACCTATTGTAGATGGATGGATAATCTTTTACTTTCTGCTTGCTGCGGTAGGTCTTTATGGAATGGTTCATGTTTTTTTGTATGGTCAGGAGGCAAGTTATGGCTTATCTCGTGACATAGAATGGGGATTGCTCATTATAGGGTACTCATTCTTCGTTGGTATAACAACAGGCCTATCCATGTGGTCGGCTGCATCTCATGTATTTGGATTTAAAAGCTTTCATACAATGTCCAGAAAAATGATGTGGCTTGCGCTTTCAGCTTTGCTGTCGGGATTTTTTATAATATTCTGGGATCTTGGAGGTCCTTTTAGGCTGCAGATCTTGCGTTTTGTAGTCAACATAGTTCCATTTCATTGGACATCACCGATTTGGTGGATGTCTGTACTGTATGCCTTAGAATTACCTCTTATTGTCATTGAGGTTGTTCTACTGTTGTTGAATAAAGAAAAATATACTTTCATTGCAAGTTTAGTAGGGTTTCTTGTTGGTATCAGCGCTTATAGCAACATGGGTTTTGTTTTTTCAGCCAACATTTCAAGACCATTTTGGCATGGTCCGTTTATACCACTGTTTTTCATTTTGTCGGCTTTGGGTTTAGGAGCAGCTTTTGTCCTTATTCTTTTATTTATTTACTCAAATAAAATGGATAAAGAAAAATTTGTTTTTGCCAATGGCATATATTCAAAAACCCTATTCGTAGTGTTATTGGCTGTTTTATTTGCTATAATATGGAGGAGTGTAACGATTCTCTATGGGAATGAGCTTTTGCTTTACCCTGCTGCAAAACAGTTATTGGCTGGTTCATTGGCTTTTAACTTTTGGTTTTTTGAAATATTTATAGGAATAGTATTGCCTTTAATTATCCTTTTAGCTTCGAAATTTAAATCACCTACGGCATCTTTCATCGCGTCAATTATGGTTATAATAGGAGTCTTTTTTATGAGATATGATACAGTAATTGCTGGTCAGCTTGTAGCAGTAATTTCCCCTTATTTCTCTCAAGCTAAAATAGCCTCTTATATACCATCTCTATCTGAAGTTAGTTTATTCATATCCGCATGGGGAGTAATGGGTTTTTTCTATTCGTTGGGCGTGCGAATTTTGCGTTTAGAGGAGGTTGAAGAATGACGAAAAAAAGAATATCAAGGAGAGCCTTTATTGAAACAGCGGCTACGGCTTCTGCCGTTGGAGCTTTAGCGGCATCTGGAACATTGTCATTCTCAAAGAGAGCAACTGCAATGTCTTATGAAGATTACAATAAACTAATGAAACACTACGATAAAGGCAAAAGAACCTTCTCTTTTTGCGAAATGTGTTTTTGGAATTGCGGTTTGCATGTTTATACAAGAGGCAAACGTGTGCACAAGATAGAAGGGAATCCTTGGCATCCAAACAACTATGGGCACATCTGTGCAAAAGGCAATTCTGGCATTTATGAGCTTTATGATCCAAACAGATTAAAATTCCCCATGATAAGAACCGGAGAGAGAGGCTCGGGAAAATGGAAAAAGGTTAGCTGGAATGAAGCTTTTGAATACATTGGAAAGAAACTCAAACCTATTATAGATAAGTATGGACCCCAAAGCTTAGCTACATTTGTTCATGGAACAGGTGAAGAACCATTTAAAATATTAGCAAGGGTTTTGGGTACCCCAAACGTTGTTGTCCCCGCATACTCTCAATGCTTAGGTTCGCGCTCCATGGGATGGTATCTCACATATGGTACCATACCAAGTGGTCATAATCCTTACGACACAAGAAATGCTAAATATATGATATCTTTTGGTAGAAATGTAACGGGAGCAATCCAAGTAAGGGAAGCAGAGTTTTTAGTTGAAGGTTTAAGGAAAGGTGGAAAGTTAGTGGTTTTGGATCCACGTTTTAGTGAACTCGCTGCCAAAGCTTACAAATGGTTAAAAATTAGACCCGGAAGTGATATGGCATTCGCTTTAGCCCTAATGCATGTGCTCATAAGAGACGACCTTGTTAATTATGAGTTTATTGAAAAGTATTGCTATGGGTTCGATCTGTTAGCTGACCATGTAAAACAATATACACCACAATGGGCTGAGAAAGAAACGGATATACCGTCAAAAGAAATAGAACATATAGCATGGGAGTTCGCTGAAGCTTCCCCAAACGCAATCGCATTCCCAGCAAGACGTTTTTCAAGGTATGGAAACGACACTCAAACGGTTAGGGCAATTGCCATACTTAACGCATTAATTGGTAATTGGGGAATGCCGGGAGGTTTCTGGATGAGAACACGTTTCCCAATAGACTTGCATCAGGAGAGCTATTGCATATCCTCTTCCCATCTTCATCCCCTACCACTTCCCGAGGTTCCAAAGATTGAAAGAGCAGATGGTGCAAGTAGCGAAAAATTTCCTTTATCTCCAACCAATTTAGGAAGAGAAAACGGCATGATTGATGCAACCATTAGTGGAAAACCATACCCAATTAAAGCGTGGTTAGTATACGGTACCAACCCAATACTGAGCAGTGCCAATGCGAAAAAACTTCTATTGAAAGAGGCATTCAAAAATCTTGAACTTATAATTGATGTCGATGTTATACCAAATGATGTATCGTGGTATGCTGATATTATTCTGCCTGAGTCCACATATCTTGAGCGGTACGATATGCCCCACATTCAGGCAGATAAGTATCCATTTATTGCGTTACGCGAACCAGCTATAAAGCCATTGTATGACACTAAAACATCTTGGGAAATAGCTAAGGGCATCGCAAAACAGTTTGGGTTAGAAAAGTATTATTCTTTGACACCTAAGGAGATGCAAGAAAAAGTGATTTCGATGCTGCCTAAGGAGAAACAGAAGGAACTGAAAGAAAAAGGTGTGTATGTGTATTACGATACAAATCCTTACCCTCAAGCTGCAGGTACACCATTGAGATTCAATACACCAACTGGAAAAATAGAACTTTACTCCACTATCCTATCCAAATACAAAGATAAGTTTGGTGATAGTTATTACCCAATGCCTAAGTACAAACCCGTGGAACGTCCCCAAAAAGGTCAATTTAGATTATTGTTTGGACGAGTTCCCGAGCACACACATTCAAGAACTCAAAACAACGAACTGTTGCATGAGCTTTTTCCTGTAAACAAAGTATGGGTTAATGATAAAGTGGCCAAAAAAATGGGTTTGAGTAACAACGATAAAGTTATTCTACACAGTGAAACTACAGGTGAGGACTCTTTGCCTATCGAGGTTTTTGTTACCGACCTGATTAGAGAGGATTGCGTATTTATAGCCCACGGTTTTGGTCATATATCTAAGGGGTTAAAGATTGCATACCACTTGGGGGCATCCGACTCCTTTTTGTGTAGCAACGATGTTGATCCTATAAGTAGTGCCGGTGCGTTTCTAAACGGATTCGTAACTATTAAAAAGGTTTAGGGGGATAAAGTATGGAGAAAAAGAAATACGGATTTGTAATAGTTTTAGATAGATGCATTGGCTGCATGGCGTGCTATGCAGCTTGTAAAACTGAATGGGAAATATCTATAAATCCAGAGTACTGGAGAACAAAAGTTCTTAATATTGAAGATCATAAACCCGATGGAACACCAAAAATAACATACCTTCCAATATTGTGTAATCAATGCTCCAATCCTTATTGTGTAGATGTTTGCCCTACAGGAGCAAGCTACAAGAGAGAAGAAGACGGCATAGTGTTGGTTGTTCCCGATAAATGTATCGGTTGTAAAGCCTGCATAGAAGCTTGTCCCTATGATGCAAGATTCTATGATGAGGATCTGCATGCCGTTAACAAATGCACATGGTGCCTACCAAGAATCAACAACGGCCTTGAACCAGCCTGTGTAAATACATGTGTAGGGGAGGCGCGCAATTTTGGAAGGTTAGATGATCCAGACAGCTTGGTCAGCAAACTTTTAAGAGATGCAAAGAAGGTGTGGAAATTAAAGGAAAACGAAGGTACTGAACCAAATGTATACTATGTAACACTTAATGAATAAACCAAAATAAGGAGGGATTAGATGAGGAAAGCTGTAGCTTTGGTTGTAGTGAGTGTTTTTATGTTTTTTATGTTAGCAATAGTAAATTCTAAAGCAGACCAGTATCCAAGTGTTAACCAAGCCCTTTGTGCAAAATATCTACAAATGGCCTCAAAAGCATTAGAAAGTAATAATTTACCCTTAGCAAAGTTGTTTGCGAGAAAAGCAGTTCAGGCAGATGTCTATAATATGACAGCTTGGAAAACATACGATTCGATAATTGTAAAGATGAGCCATGGTAATGTGTCTGAGGTAAACTCTATGCCTGTTTCAAAACCAAAAAAACCTTCAGTACCTAAGGCTGAGACACCTCAGGCTCCATCTGGTGGTGGAGCATTTGAAGGATGTTAGCCTATGAAACTAACAAGACGCAGATTTTTCAGAAGTATAATAGACTACCTACCTGTGGTTGCTGTAGGTAGTCTTTCCTACCCATTTTTCCGCTTTATTCTTTTTTCGGAGGGACTGAAAAGAGAAAAAGTACTGATACCGATAAAAAGACTCATCTCCATTGTTACAAAAATTAGCCATCCTCCAATGTTTATAGTAAAAGAGAAAAATAATAAAATATTAGCACTCGATTCACACTGCACGCATATGGGTTGTATTGTTAACTACGATCCTGATAAAAATATATTCATATGCCCATGCCACGGTAGTGAGTACAATATCGACGGTGTGAACATTCGGGGTCCCACCAAGAGACCGCTATACAAAGAACCTGCCAAGATTATAGATGACAAAGTCGTTGTAGATTATATATATTATAAGATATTATGAAAAAAATCCGAACTTTAACATCCTGGATTACCCAGGCGTTATTTGTAGTTGCCATAGTTTCAGGAATACCTCTGGTGTTTTTCTATCACCCTACTAACGCGTATAACTCCGTTCAAAAAATCACCTTTTTAATTCCATACGGTTTTTTCATACGAAAACTCCACTACTTTTCATCCGAGTTACTGTTAGTCTTCATCATTTTACATCTTCTTGAGCAGATGTTTTCAAAAGAAACTAACATAACAAAGTTATCATGGACTTTAGCCACTACTGCTACAGCTTTAATAATCCTCTTACTTTTTACAGGTTTTATCTTAAAAGCAGACCAGGGCGGCCATTCAGCAGCCCTCGTTGCCATTAGCATGGTTCACAACCTTCCTGGCATCTCTATCCTATCACGCCTCTTCGAATCTTATTCCCATTATTTCTATTACAAGTTTTTTCTGTGGCATATTTTGTTACTTCCCGTGCTTGTTTCTCTTCTTTTGAACTATCACTCAAAAAGAATAGATGCTCCCATCGATTTTGTATCAATATCCATTGCATTGTCTATAATTGCTATGGTTATCCTTCCATTTCCAAAAGATATTCCGTTAAATATAACTGTACATGGTTATATTGGGGGACCCTGGTTTTTTGAAGGTGTTGAAAGGATGCTGGATTTCGGTATGAGTAATGTTATTATAGTATTACTTTCTATGCTTCTACCATTTTTAATTGTTCTTTACTTTCCATTTGCAAAGAACAAAAATATTGTAAAGTTTTTGTTCTTTTTATGGTTAATATTCTATGTTTCAATCAGTTTGGTTTAGGGTAACAGTTTTTATAAGTTCCATTATCGTTGCAGTGTTCATAGCATTCGAAGTTAATAAGAAGCCACCAAAAATTACAAAGCCGGACGAATGTTTACTGTGCCATGTAAATATAAATAATATTGGAATATCCCATCCTGTTTCAATTTTTGGCTGCTCGAAATGCCACGGTGGCAATCCCTATGCAACGAACAAAAAAGCAGCCCACCAAGGCATAGTTTTGAATCCAGCCCGTTTAAACTCAAACGCTGCTTTGAAGTTCTGCTCAAAATGCCACGCAGATATTATCAAAAGGGTAAAAAATAGTATAATGAACACAATGACAGGTGTAATAAATGATACAAATTACCAGCTTGGTTTTTCAAATACTCCATTTGGAAGGATAACCATAAGTGACTTGAAAAGATTCCACTCCCATAAGGATTTTCCAATAAAGTATGTAAGAAAAATGTGTGCTGCCTGCCACATAAATCAGCTCCAGTCAATTTTCCCAAAAAATATGATAAGAGGCGGCGGTTGTGTTGATTGCCACGCTGTGAAGAACAAGAAAGACCACCATGTGACCCTTACAACAAGGATTCCATCGCGAAATTGTATAAAATGTCACAATAGGTCTGGTAGAATAGGCTTATCCTACTACGGACATTTCGAAACACCAGGCTATGGAACACCCTATAAAAACGGTGATTTCTCCCATCGCATCAAGGTTGGAAAGGATA
>JALVTR010000066.1 GCA_027035885.1 Desulfurellales bacterium | reverse complement strand
CTCTCTTTTAGTCTTTCCATCATAGAAGTTAAACTAAAAAGCGGATACACAAAAACCGGCATTCTCAAACTTAAACCGATTTGCTCAATGTCTTTACTGAAAGGCAAACCACCGCCTTCCCTTAAAATCTCGTTTGATTCTGTCGGTGTAGTGGGCCTCAAACTTGTCGGTGAGTTATAATGTTCATAAGATGCAAGGCCATAAAGCTTTGGATAAAACAACGCCTTGGACCTTGAATAGGAAGCTTCAGCAGATTTTCTTAGCATGACATCGACTTTTGTAACAGGCTGCCTTTTTAAAGCCTCAAACAGATCTCTAATGCTCAATGCAAAACCACTCTGTGCAATTAAAACAATAACCATGAGAAACCCGAATAATCTACCCATTGTTCTTCAACCCCTTCAAAACTATTTCAAATAACTCTTCAGGAACATTTCTAAGTTCCTTTAGCAGATACCCTTTATTTGGGAATCTCTTTGACAATCTCTTCCTCAAAGGCACACTACATAAATAATAGCTAACGGTTCCAATAACTATAAAATGGACTATTTTTACGTCTTTTTTAACAAAGCAACCTTTTCTAACTCCTTTTTCAATTATTCCATCAAGAATACCAAGCACCCGTAAAAACTTTCCCATGACTTTATCAGATAGATGGGCGCCAATGGACCCTATTTCCCTCGTCAAAATTCTAATGAATGTGTCGTCTTTATTTGCCTGAATAAAAAAAGCTTCAATATAAACCTTTAATGCTTCCTCAGGTTCGCTTGTATCATCAACTTTACCATCGATATAATCATAAATTTCATCAATCGCACTAAGCAAAACAGCAGAGAAAAGATTATCCTTACTTTTAAAATAATAGTAAATCAGAGCTTTATTGGATCTCGCACATAGAGCTATCTCGTCCATTGTAGCACTATCGTAACCCTTTCTCGCGAATATTTTTTTGGCACATTTTAGAATAGAATCTTTTTTCTTTCTCATTCTCATCATAAAAATCCTTAACTAACCAGTTAGTATAATAAAAAATTTTAGACAGTCAAATTTTTTATAAACTTGACTATTAGACTTTTTTGAGCAGAATTAGATAGAAAGGGGAGAGAATGGGTTTAAGGTTTTGGAAAAGGATAAAAATATTGCCAGGTGTGACGTTAAACTTATCTAAAAGCGGTATATCTATATCATTTGGGACACGTAGTGCAAGATACACAATTGGCAAAGACAGAAGACAAACAACTGTTGGAATACGAGGAACGGGTATATATTACACAAAAAGAAAAGCAAAGAAATACAACTCTAAAGACAAGGGCGGCTAATTTTTCTTGCTCACATCTTCGCAATCTCTTCTCTTTCTTTAATTAACTCACCTATCAAATCTTTAAACTTCCAATCCTTTGAGGTCCTTGTTAAAACAGCCGCAAGTTCGTAACTGATACCCAAAGTTTTTAGTTTTTTTAAAAACTCAAGCAGTTTTTTTTCGGTAAAGCCACTAAGAATCACAGTTTTCGGTAAGTCTGTATCTTCATTAATGCAACCTCCATCATTTCTTTTAAAGATTTCTTTAAGTAATAATTTCCCATCGTTCTTGCAAGCAAACACAACCTTTAAACTTTCAGAGTGCGATTTGGAAAAGTTCTTGAGCTTCTCTCTTTCTTCTTCAGAAAAGCCGGCATATAATACTGCATATTCACCGTATAGTTTTTTATCCGTCTCGCCGATCTCTTTCATCTTTCACCTCCACGTAGCGTTAGACAAATAAATACAAACTATGTTAAATTATCATTGATGGATGAAAGAGGCAAGTTAGAGAAAATATTTGAAAGTTTCCTTTGGAAAAGCAGGCTTGTAGTCACGATTGCGGTTGTGTTTAGCTTAATTGGTGCTTTAATAATCTTTGTAGCTGCGAGCTTTGATGTGTGGCATACGATAATTGACACAATGAATTTTTTTATACATCATAATCTGAGCAAAGAGGCTTTTCATAGCAAATTGCTTAGCCAAACGATAGGTGCTATAGACCTTTATTTAATTGCCGTTGTAATGATGATTTTTTCCTTTGGTTTGTATGAATTGTTCATCAGTGATATAGACGATGCTGAAAACACAGCGGTAGGAAGCAGGATTTTATCGATACATACACTTGATGAACTAAAAGACAAAATAGGCAAAGTAATTGTAATGGTATTAATTGTAGGCTTTTTCAAAAGAATTTTACATATGAGATTTAATAATCCCATTGAAATGTTGTATTTCTCATTGTGTATACTGGCACTTTCCCTGGCTTTATACTTAATGCATAGAAATTGATAGTGGTTCACTCATAAAATCTTATTAATCCATTTTAGCATAATTTATATTTTTGATGCATAAAGAATAAAAGTATAGAGATGCAAAATTATAGCATAGGAAACTTGTGCAGAAAAAATTTTAAAGTAATATAAACTTATCAAGTATGTTAATAAATTTAACTTTGTTACTGGAAATTTAAAAGAAATGGTAGCCCCAAGGGGAATCGAACCCCTGTTTTCGGCGTGAGAGGCCGACGTCCTAACCGCTAGACGATGGGGCCTTGAAAAACACGCTTTCTTTATACAGATTTTGGGATGTTTGTCAACATCTAATAGGAGTTTGTTTTTGGTGGAGACGGCGGGATTTGAACCCGCGTCCAGGCGTGCGTCACACCCAAAGGCTTTTACATGCTTAGCTTGCTTTTTATTCCCCGCTCTGGCGGATAAAGCGAGCTAAACCGTCAGGCAGGTGCCTGCTTATTTGAAAATCCAGCTACTGAAAACAGGCGAACAGTAACCTTCAATGCTTTGATTCTGAGGGCTTTTTTACACCCCAAAGCATCAAAGAGTGTAAAAGCCCGCTACCTTTTAATTAGGCAGCTAAAGCGTAATTTTCGTCTGCGTTTCTTTTTTGGTGCCAGTTTTACGAGCAGACACCAGCTCAGCATGACCTTTGGGTGCTAAAACACCCTGTCGAACCCAATTTTCGTCCCCATAAGCAAATAATAATCTATACCAAAAAAACGAAAAATCAAGATAAAAAGAAACACAGCTTGATTAAAATACGGTTTAAAAGTAATATAAACAATATGTGGTTATTAATACTCGTATTTCTGGCATCTACAATCTTAGTAGCTTTTTTATACATTAAATACCTAAAATCAAGAGTAAAAGAGGATTTAGATACATACAGATGCAAAGATTTCTTATTGACCAAGACTGAAAAAATTGCGTTCGATAAAATAAATAAGATAATAGAAAAGGGAAATCTACGTATATCTGTGTTTCCAAAAACAAGACTAACGGATTTTTTATGGACATCTAAAGAAAATAGGAACAGCTATCTCAAGATTCAATCAAAATTTGTAGATTTCTTGATAGTAAAGGAACCTCAATTGCACCCATTTTTAGCTATATTTATTGAAAACAAGGAAAACAAACCCAAAATGAACTCATTAGAAATTATAGAGCCTGTTTTAAAAATGTCCGGTATTAAACTTTTAAAAATAGATGCAAAAGATGTATTTACAGATAGATTCGAAAAATCTATAGAGGAGGTTTTGAAATGATTATATCAAAAGAGCTCTTAGAAATCATTGCCTGCCCAAAATGCAGGGGAGAATTAAAACTGTCTGAAGATGGGAATTTCCTAATTTGTGAGAATTGCAAAATTAAATATCCGATCGAGGATGGTATACCAATACTTTTGATAGACGAAGCCCAGCCATTAGATGGGTAAAACGCTCCTTTATATATCCATCTGCATACTATCATGGTCGTTAATACCTGTGGCATCAAAAGAAGTTCTAAAGGGCATGAACAACTTCGTTATGCTGTTTTTTTCTAATCTAATATCTGCAATTGTAATGCTATTTTATTTGATATTCACTCCTCGGGCAAAAAAATTTCCGCAGTACAACTTAAAAGATTATTTGATAATGTCCTCATTAGGATTCTTGGGTAGTTTTGCTTACTACATTTTATTATACAAAGCATTTTCACTATCTCTATCTCAAGAGGTATTCATAATCAACTACACCTGGCCTATTTTAGTTCTAATCTTTAGTGTTCCAATCCTCAAAGAAAAACTCGATTTGATTAAGATAATCTCAGTCTTTATCAGCTTTATTGGTGTTTTAGTAATTGTTACCAAAGGCCACATAATGTATATTAAATTCACAAATGTAGAAGGTGATATACTTGCTCTCTTTGGTGCTGTATGTTTTGCTCTATTTTCTACATTTGGCAAAAAGGTAAACTACGACCAAATCATCGCTGTTTTTGTTTACTTTGCATCCGCGACGATATTTTGTACAACCACGATAAGCCTTTTTAAAATCGAAAACCTCTCATCAAGTGTGCTTTTTTGGCTGTTTATCAATGGTCTTTTTATAAACGGTATATCCTATATTTTTTGGTTTAAAACTTTAAAATCTGCTCAAACTTCATTGGTGTCAAACTTGGTTTATCTAACACCTGCTTTATCATTGGTATTCATTTCTATATTTTTAAAAGAAAAAATACACACATATTCTCTTGCTGGGCTGATTTTAATATTGTCCGGCATCGGAATGCAAATACGCAAAAATGCTATTTGATGGGTATATTTATTTCCAAAACCTCAATGGAATTGTCTTTTTGAAGAGAAACATCTATCTCTTTTGGGTCTATATCAACATACTTTGCTACCACTTTAATCAAATCTTTTCTCAAATCATCCAAAAACGGGGCTTTATTTGATACCCTTTCATGGGCAAGTATAATCTGCAGCCTCTCTTTTGCCTTTTGAGCTGAGTTTTTTTTGCTTTTTTTAAAAAAATCCAAGAACATAATTACTGTTCCTTAAAAAAACTTATTATTGTTTCCATTATTCCTTTTTTCCTTTCAATTATTTCCATAAAAGGAACATCCTTGCCTAATACCCTCTGGGTTATGTTTTTATAGGCCTTACCTGATGGTGAATCCTGATGCAAAATCGAAGGTTCTCCTATATTAGTATAACTAACAATATTTCCATCCTCTGGGACGACACCTATTAACGGTATACTCAGAACCTGTAAAACATCGTTCTTGCTCATCATGTCACCCTTTTTGACAAGTGTTGGGTTAATTCTGTTTATAATTAAACTCATATCCTTCTTCTCATGGGCCTCTAAAATCCCTATTACCCTATCGGCATCCCTGACGGCCGAAATTTCAGGTGTCGTCACAATAATAACTTCATCAGCAGGCAGCATTGCATTTCTAAAACCACCCTCAATGCCAGCAGGTGAATCCAAAATTATGTAATCGAATTCTTTTCTTAATTCATTAGCTAACTCCAAAACCTGCTCAGATTTTACGGCAGATTTGTCCCTCGTTTGAGCAGCGGCAATTAAAAACAGATTATCCACACGTTTATCCTTAATCAAAGCTTGCTTGACCTTGCAAACCTTTTCAACGACATTTACAACATCATAAACTATCCTGTTTTCTAATCCTAAAATCATATCCAAGTTTCTCAAACCAATGTCCAAATCTATAGCCACAGCTTTCTTGCCAGCCAAAGCCAACCCCAGAGCTAAGTTTGCTGTAGTAGTAGATTTACCAACGCCACCTTTACCCGATGTTATAGTCAGTACTTTACCGGACATACTTTTACTCCTATTAAGATTTTAACCACTCATTATAACCTATTATGACTATAACGCCATCGTCCACAAATGCAACCTCAGGTGCAACGTCAATACGTTTTTTCAACAAGACATTTTTCTCTGGAGATCTTGTTATATAATCTCCAATTCTTATTTGTGGAGGATTTAAATCAAAAGCGAACACAATAGCTTCATTATTGCCGCCATAGCCAGCATGCGGAACTCCGTACAATTTGCCCAAAACAAATATATTGCCAGTGGCATAAATGTAAGAATTAGAATTTACGTTACCAACGACAACCAAATCTCCATTTGCTTTAATAGACTGCCCACTCCTTAAATTTCCTTTAAATGTCGAAACCTCTTTTTCGCCTTCTTCATTAATCAAGTGTGTTTTATTTGTTTCGATAAAGGGTATATCTGCATCTAAACCATTTTTGTTTTTAACAACAATAGCATTTACATAGATATCTTTATCTTTTAGAAAATTTATTACCTTGTTGGCGTATTCTTTATTAAAATCATCAAGTTTTAACGTTATTATGGAATTTTTCATATATTTGGAAGATACAGCTAATAAACTCTCCAATTCAGCAAGAGTTCTTTTTGGGTCGTCACTATTTATGCTTATTTCAAATCCCAAGAAATTTTTACCCTTAATTTCAACTTGACTCATTATCTGGTTAAATACCATATAATTTGTTATAATTCAAGTGTTAGTTTGACAAAATAATTATTTTAACCTAAATTTAGAAAGAGGAGGTTTTACATGATAGTTGAACACGTACAAACAAGTGTAAGAAAAGAAGCTACAGAGATAACAAGTATAGTGGAAGAGCATGTAAAAAATATTAAATCCGGTATAGTTGTGGTCTATGTTCCCCATACGACCGCAGGAGTAACAATCAATGAGGCATTTGACCCATCTGTAGTCGAAGACTTATTGAACGAACTAACGAGACTTGTCCCTTATTCTTCTCACTATAAACATTTAGAAGGTAACGCAGACGCACACATACAGGCATCGATTATTGGAAGTAGTGTAACTATACCAGTAGAAAACGGCAAGTTGATTTTGGGTAAATGGCAAGGTGTATTTTTCGTGGAATTTGATGGTCCAAGAAATAGAAAGTTCTTTATAAAAATAATAGAGGGTTGATTATGAAATACTTAATACTGTTAGGCGATGGAATGGCTGATTGGCCAATCGAGGAATTGGATGGAAAGACACCTTTAGAGTATGCAAACACACAAAATATGGACATAATATCAAGCGGAATTAAGGGTATGGTAAAAACTGTGCCTTATGGTATGCACCCTGGAAGTGATGTTGCAAACATGGCTGTTTTGGGATACGATCCTAAAAAATATTACACAGGCAGAGCCCCGCTTGAGGCAGTTAGCCAAGATATACAACTTGGCCCAAAAGATGTTGCATACAGATGCAACTTTGCAAACATTGAAAACGGTGTCATGAAAGATTTTTCAGCAGGACACATACCGTCTGATAAGGCAAAAGAACTTATAGAGATTTTGAACAAAAGTTTGGACTTTAAAGGAATAGAATTCTATGCCGGTGTAAGTTATAGAAACTTAATGATATGGAGATGCGGAAAAACGGACAATACAACGCCTCCGCACGACATATCCGATAAAGAACTTGAGCCATACTTGCCAAGTGGAGGAGCACGCGAAACGTTGATTGGTATAATGAAGGAAGCTCAAGAGATTTTAAAAAACAACAGAATTTGGAAAAAGGCGAATGCCATCTGGTTGTGGGGTGAGGGAAAAGCCCCATCGATGCCAAAGTTCAAAGGTAAATTCAACAAAGACGGTTGCATGATTAGCGCTGTTGATTTAATGGTTGGGCTTGGAAAGCTCACAAGTCTTTACATTCCAAAAATCCAAGGTCTAACAGGGTTTTTGGATACAAATTTTGAAGGCAAGATAGGTGCCGCATTCAAGTTCTTAAAGAACGGTGGGGATTTTGTGTATGTACATGTTGAAGCAACGGATGAAACTGGACACATTGGAGACGTTCAAAAGAAAATAGAAGCAATTGAGCTATTCGATAAAAAAATAGTAGGTGAAGCAATTAGAATGGCTGATAGCCTGGATGATGAATTGAAAATCGCAGTTTTACCGGATCACCCAACACCAATAAAAATAAAGACCCATACGGCAGAGCCTGTGCCATTTGCCGTTTGGAGTTCAAGAAACGGAAAAAAGGCCGATAAATATAGTGAAAGTTCGTGTAAAGGAGGTATCTTTATCGAGAACGGTCATATGTTTATTGAAAAAATGTTGTTTGGAGTGTAGTTATGGTTGGCCCAATTGATATGCAAAACGTTATATTGAACGCCACAGCCCAAAGTCAACTAAATCAAAGTCCATTGGCTCAGGCTGCCCAAGCTGAAGGATTCAAGAACCTGATTGAAACCAAAGAAAAAGAGGAGAGAACAACCAAGGTTGAGGAAAGTGAAAACACGCCACACAATACAATAGAAAAAGACAAAGATGAGCAGAAAAGAAGGAGCAAGCAAAAAGGGGGCCATATAGATTTAAGGGCGTGATAAATTAAAGATATTGAATTTAGTTTTTTATTCAAGGAAAATCAGCGAATACAAGGCATTCTCTGAGAAATCTAAGTGAATAATGCTTGTTATTTCTATACCTAAGGCATCAACAGAAGGTCTAACCAATGTGGGTTTTAAACATTCTTTCCCTTTTTCAACTGGGCATTTTAGGCATAGGTTACAAGAGCCTGGGAATAAAGCGTGGACAAATGGATACTCCTTAAAAAGAGCTTTCTCCTTATCGAGTAAAAATTCAATGATCTCTCTTTTTTCTTTTTCAAAATTGTCCATATCAATAAAAAACTTAAATACAAGAACGTTATCATAATTAGCAACCCATTCTTTTGTTTCCCTCCATGAAGGAACAAAGGGAGGGCAAGAAAGCCTTTTTCCATACATATCACACATTTTGCATTTCCATACGGGTCTTGGAGAGACAACAATATTTTCCGTTCTAACAATTTTTTCCCAAACAAGCTCCATACATGTTTTTACAAAGTTTTTCCCCTTAATTCAACCAAAGAATTAACTAATTCTGGTAATTAAACTAAACATACTTTTATATTTCGTTATTTTAACGCCATTTTACTTGACTTATGATTTTTTGGGTATATATTACATGCGGCATGAGTGAGAAAAGACTTATTTTAAAACCTAATCCACCTAACAGAACGTTAGGTGTCATATTTATAGTTCTATTTGCAATAGCATTCATATTTGGTATAGCTTTACTTGTATTTGGAAAGCAAGCTAATCAATTCACATATAAAAATGGTATTATCCTTTATAAAGTTAATAATGTTCAAGAGTTGGAAGAAAGAATTGCACTGTACAAATATTTAAATAAGTATCCTTTAGAAGTGGAACCTTACCTCCTAAAGAGTTTACCAAAAGATTTTTCTAATCTTCCACCAACAGAAAGAAAAAGGTTATTTATCAAGGTACTAATTCCGATAGCTGTAACGGTGAACATGCAATTTATACAAGAACATCAAATGTTCGAAAAGATAGCGGATAAACTAAAAAATTATGGGAGATTAAGTAGTATAGATAAGAAAATTTTAAAATATGGTTACAAAAAATACAAGTGTCATACATTAAAAGGCTTACTAATAAAATCTGGAGGCGTTCCAGTTAGTTTACTAATTGCACAGGCCGGTATAGAATCAGGATGGGGAAAATCACGTTTTGCTATATATTACAACAATCTTTACGGAATTCACAAAAAACATCCAAGGCCAGGAGATATTGTTGCACATTTTAAAAGTTTATACGATTCGACTGTTGAATATATTTTAAACTTAGATAGAAGTCCAGCTTATAAAAGATTTAGACTCGCAAGATATAGAATGGGAGACTATTATAACCCCTATAAATTAGCAGAGTACTTGTCTTTATACTCAACAAAAAGGTTAGAATATATAAAACTCATTAAAAATGTTATAACAGCAAACAATCTTACATCTTATGATAGGAAATTTGAATCAATCATAGTAGCTGAAGAAAATATTAGGCAGCCTAATTTAGAATAAACAATAAATCCTTGCTTTAAGCCAATCTGTTTATTAAAATGTAAAACAAAAAAAGGAGAATAAAACGATGGGCTCTTTCGTTGCAATTGCTACCAATACAGATGGCAAAAGCATTTGGAATGGACATTTTGGAGTATCACCTATTTATACTATATTTGATGAAAATGGAAACCTTATTAAACAGATTAGAAACCCCCATTCTAAAGATAAGCACCATGACGACCCAGATCTAATTGTAAACCTACTTAATGATATAAACCTTTTTATTGCAAAAAACATGGGCAAAAAGTCTAGGGAGAGGCTTACCAAAGCATTAGGAGTTAAAAGCATGATAGTTGATACGAAAGATATTTATGAAGCAATAAACTATTATTTAGAAGTCAAAAAGAACATAGACGTGTTTGAGAGATGCACAGAAAAGTATGAAAATTGGTTTGATAAATATAAAGCTATTTATGAGAGTGAACTTAATATGCTGAGAGCCTTAGCACCAAAATTCAATAGGGCTTTGGAGATAGGCGTGGGGAGCGGTAGATTTGCACATCCTTTGGATATCAAAGAAGGTATAGAACCATCCGATAAGATGGCAGAAATTGCCAGACAAAGAGGTATAAAGGTTTATCCGGGTTTCGCAGAAAATTTGCCTTTTCATGATGAGGAGTTTGATTTTGTATTAATAGCTGTTACTATTTGCTTTGTTAAAGACCCAATAAAGACCCTAAAAGAGGCGCGCAGAATTTTAAAGAAAGACGGAAAAATATTGGTGGCTATAGTCGATAGAAATAGTCAAATTGGAAAAGAATATTTAAACAAGAAAGAAAAAGGTAATTTTTATAAAAATGCAACGTTCTTCACAACGAATGAGGTTTGTGACATGTTGAAGAATGTAGGATTTGGCCTTGTTAAGATATACCAAACCCTATTGGCAAACTCGTTAAAAGAAATAGATGAACCCCAAGATTTTAAAGAAGGCTATGGATTAGGGGGTTTTGTAGGGATTTTGGGTAAGAAGTTATGATAGAGGTACTTCAGAAATCTATATCTAATACCTTTTCTATTGTTTTGTTAACGTGTATTATTGTTTTGTTTATCGTGTTATTTGTTTCTTGGATTTATTTACCTTTTGCTGTATTTTCAATGAAAAAAGAATTAAAAAAGATTAGGAAATTAATTGAGGAAAACAAAAATAGACTCGACTAATAATAAAAGTCAGATATAATTTTTAG
Organism: Desulfurellales bacterium; assembly: GCA_027035885.1. Lineage (GTDB taxonomy): Bacteria > Campylobacterota_A > Desulfurellia > Desulfurellales > Hippeaceae > Hippea. The sequence continues at coordinate 28,257 of JALVTR010000066.1, read as the reverse complement.
CATGAAACTAATTAATGGTGAATTAGAAAAAAGTTACTTGGTTGACTCGATAGACGGTGGTTGCATGGCCAAAGACAGATTGTGGAAATTAGGCATCATCCCCGGCGTTGTAGTAAAAATAAAAAGAAAAGCCCCTCTAAAAGGCCCTTTTATGATAGAAGTAAATGGTGCGGATGTTGTTATAGGCAGAGGTATAGCATTAAAAATCAACATTAAGGAAATTTAATGAAAACAATAGCCATCATAGGCCAACCAAATTGTGGCAAGAGTACCCTTTTTAATCAACTTGCGGGATACAAAAGTCTTTCAGCAAATTTCCCAGGAGCAACAGTTGAATACACAAAAGGTCAAACCTACATAGGAGAAGAAGTAGCCGAAGTCATAGATCTTCCTGGAACTTATTCTTTAAGCTGGTATGATGACGCAGAAAAAGAAACTGTCAAAGCCCTATTCTCAGAAAATATAGATGTAATTGTAAATATATTAGATGCATCAACACTCGTTAGAAGCATAGAATTGACTATAGAATTAATGTCTTTAGAAAAACCCCTCGTCGTAGCACTAAATATGATGGATGAAGCATTAAAAAAGGGTGTATATATAAATGTAAAAAAATTAGAAAGTATACTTGGCGCTAAAGTAGTTCCTATAATAGCAAAAAAAGGTAAAGGCATAAAAGATTTAATTGAAGCAATAGAAAATGCACAAAAACCAGCAAAAAGGTGTGTTTACTCTAAAGAGGTAGAAAAATACATAAATATGGTTATAGATTGCATATATAAAAATAACTTAAAAAACGAATGGCCTATAAAGTTAATGGCCATAAAGGCTATAGAAGGTTTTGAAGCTTGTCAAAAACCACTTGAAAATTCAGTTTGCGAAAATGTGTTTAAACAAGCCAAGTTTTCCCTACGAGATGGCCTCGTTATTGTCCAAGAAAGACATTCTCTATGCATGGATATATTTGAGAATGTGGCTGTTGTTAAGAAAAAAGAAAAAAGAGCTCTTGAAGATAAATTAGACGACTTTCTTTTGCATCCTTTTTTTGGATACTTGTCTATGCTTGCAATCTTTTTTTCTATATTTTATATAGTGTTCCATGGTGGAGTACCGATAGAAAACTTCATAATAAGCGTATTTGATAAGATAGACACGTTTTTAGTACATGCTCTATATCAGCACCGGCTTATCCTTGCAATAGTTAAAGGGATAGTTGATGGCGTAGGAGCTGCCTTTGGGATAGCTTTTCCATACCTATTGCCGTTTCTCTTTCTCATTTCATTACTTGAAGATATTGGATATTTGCCAAGAATTGGTTTTTTGCTTGATTCAACAATGCACAAGATGGGTCTTCACGGAACAAGTATAATACCTTTTATATCGGGTTATGGCTGTAGTGTTCCCGCAATAATGGCAACTCGGATCCTAAAAAGTAAAAAGGAAAAAGTTATTTCAGCTTTTTTGGCTTCATTAGTGCCATGTTCCGCCAGGACTACTGTCATTATGGGACTTGTTGGGTACTTTATAGGATATAGATATGCAATACTACTTTATGGAATTAATATACTGGTTATAATGATAAGCGGGATAGTATTAAAGAAATTACTGCCAGGTATAAGCCCAGAGATGGCATTGGATATACCCCCTTATAGGCTACCCACTTTCAAAACGTTAATACTGAAAACATGGCACAAGGTCAAGGACTTTGTATTTTTAGCAGTTCCTATGCTAATCGGTGGTAGTATTGTTTTAACGCTTATATCTTATTACCATTTAGACAACATAATTAATGGCATATTTAAACCATTCATGGAAATATTAGGGTTACCTTCTTCTATAGCAGTGGTATTGTTATTTGGAATATTAAAAAAAGAGCTTACTCTTCTCATGTTATACCAAGCCTTGGGATTATCCAGCTTATCTCAAATTCCAAAAGCTTTGGCACCAAACCAAATGCTTATCTTTACAGTCTTCGTAATCTTCTACATACCATGTTTAGCAACAATAGCTGCTATAAAAAAGGAAGTTGGTTTGAAAAACACTGTTTATATTTCAATTGCAACACTATTGCTTGCAACGTTTTTGGCTTTCTCTACTAAACTTTTGATAAACATTATATGAAAATAGAGGTATATACAGACGGGAGTTACTTCGAAAATTATTCCTTGTGTGGATGGGGAGTGTATATCGAATCCAAAACAGGACAAACAAAATTCTCAGGCTCCTGCAATTGTGATAATCCGCTCTATGTAGAACTTTTAGCTGTTCTAAAAGCTTTTGAATATATTGAATATTATATATATGATGTAACCACAATTGAAATATTTACAGATTGTGATTTTATAGTAAAAATTGCAGGTTCATACAAAACAAAGAGAAGAAGACTTTATAGGGCAAAATCCACATTAAAATTCAAAAAGTTAATAAATCAAATATTAGGTTATACGTCAATTTTCAAAGTAAAATGGAATGTAGTAAAATCACATCGCGGAATAATAGGAAATGAAATTGCCGATAATTTGGCAAAAAAGGCTGTTCTTTTACATTTAAAACAAAAAAGGGAGGACTAATCCTCCCATCATGCCTATTTTTTAAATAGAATCTAAAGTCTTTTCTCCTTGAGAACCTGAGCTATTGTTTCTCCAATAACACCAGGATTCTCAATTACATGAACCCCAGCTTCTCGTAAAGCTTGGTATTTTGATGCAGCCGTTCCGCTCTTACCCATAATAATAGCGCCAGCGTGGCCCATTCTTCTTCCAGGGGGTGCAGTTCTTCCTGCTATAAATGCAAACACAGGCTTTGTTATAGCTCCACTCTTTATGAATTCCGCTGCTTTTTCTTCAGCGTTGCCACCTATTTCTCCAATCATCATCATGGCTTCAGTTTCAGGATCCTCTTCAAACAATTTAAGCCAATAGATATAGTCTGTACCTACAATTGGGTCTCCGCCAATACCAAGACAAGTAGATTGCCCTAATCCAGCTCTTGTAATCTGGTCAGATACCTCGTAAAGTAGTGTACCGCTTCTCGACATTACGCCAACGCTTCCCCTTTTGAATATATGACCTGGCATAATGCCTATTTTAGCAGCCCCTGGACTAATAATGCCTGGACAGTTAGGCCCAACTAAAGTTACACCTTCTTTCTCTATAACACTTTTAACTTTAACCATATCATGAATAGGAATACCCTCAGTTATACATACAACAGTTTTTATTCCACTTCCAACAGCTTCCAAAATTGCATCAGCCGCAAATGGAGGTGGAACAAAGATTAGACTTACGTTAGGATGAGTTTCCCTAACAGCTTCTTCTACGGTATTGAAGACCGGTATACCTTCAACTTCCTGGCCACCTTTACCAGGTGTAACACCTGCAACTACCTTAGTACCATACTCTTTGCAGGCTTTGGCATGGTACCTACCCTCTTTTCCTGTAATTCCCTGAACCAACACCCTACTTGTTCTATATACACATACAGCCATGGGTTACTTCTCCTCTTTATCTTTTTTTTGTTGTTTATTTTTGTTTATATCAGCCTCCGTCTCCTTTGAGAGTTCAGATACCATTTTAGCTGCTTCTTTTAAGTTCTCTGCAACGTAGAATCTCATCCCACTTTTCTTCAACGTTTCCATTCCCTCTTCTTTATTGTTTCCTGTTAGTCTGACTACAACAGGCATGTTAACTTCCACTTTCTTCAAAGCCTGTATAATTCCATTTGCCACTTTATCACATCTTACAATACCGCCGAATATATTGATAAACATAGCTTTAACGCTTGGGTCTCTTGTGATTATTTCAAATCCTTTAGCAATAGTTTCTGGTGTAGCTGCACCGCCTACATCCAAGAAGTTAGCTGGCTCGCCGCCGGCCAATTTTATAACATCCATAGTAGTCATGGCTAATCCAGCACCATTAACCATACAACCTATATTACCTGTAAGTCTGACAAAGTTAAGACCTGCTATCTTAGCCTCTAACTCACTTGGGTCAGATTCAGTCAAATCCCTCATCTTGGATATTTCTTTCCTTCTAAATAGAGAATCATCGTCTACATCCATTTTTGCATCAACGGCCAACAAATGACCAGATTTAGTTACTACGAGAGGATTTAATTCAACTAAAGTACAATCTTTCTCGACAAAAACTTTATACAGGGCGTTAAAAACCTTAGCAGCTTCTTTTTCCTGATCAACTAATTCCAAATCGTATTTCAATCTTCTTATCTGATAGGGCAATAAACCTGTAACAGGATCTATCGGTATTTTGATTATATCCTCAGGGTATTTTTCAGCAACCTCTTCAATGCTCATACCGCCTCTTTTAGAAGCTATCACTGTAGGTTTAGAGGTAGTTCTATCAATCGTTATAGAAAAGTATAATTCCCTACCTATATCAGCGGCCTTTTCTACGAGCAATTTTCTTATAATTACACCCTCTGGGCCTGTTTGTTTAGTAACTAATTTTTTTCCAAATAAATCTTTAGCAACCTCTTTTACCTCATCGGGAGTTCTCGCTAGCTTAACTCCTCCTGCTTTCCCTCTGCCACCTGTTAAAACCTGAGCTTTTAATACTACTGGTAGCCCAAGTTCCATAGCTACCATCCATGCATCATCGGGGAAATAAGTTACTCTTCCTTCCGGTACAGGTATACCGTACCCCGACAATACCTCTTTAGCTTGGTACTCATGAAGTTTCATCAACTACCTCCATTCTTAAAATTCTTTTAATAATTTTACCTCAAAAACCATAAAGCTACCCAAGTCTACATCATACAACAGTAAAAATCAATTCATTAATACCGGTCTTCTAACATGCTAACTATTTTTTTTCTATAGTCAACTATATCCCTCCTTAAAGAAGCCAATCTTGACATTTTTTCGTCTATCTTTTCTAAATGTTTATCCAATATCTCAACCAATTTAGGCAAAATATTTATAGGCTGTTTATGTTGGTTGTATATATCTGCCAACTCCATCATTTCTTTTAATGTTAAACCTAAATCCTTAAGTTTCAAAATAAATTTTATCCTCTTAATATCTTCGTCAGAGTAAAACCTAATACCCTTCTCTATTCTCAGTGGCGGGTCAAGCAATCTCAACTCTTCATAATATCTAATGGTTCTTGGTGTTATACCCAACCTCTTGGCAACCTCTCCAATTTGGTAATATTCCTTATTATCAATCTCAGTCATAACGCCTCTTTTACAATTTACGTAAACTTACGATTGGAAATATATTAGATAAGCTTAAATATGTCAAGAAAAACATTGATATTTATTTCTTTTCTCTTGACATTTACGTAAACTTTATTTATATTGGCATCGAGAAGCAAATTTTTTAAAGGGGGTTAGAAAATGAACGTTTTGGTATGTGTAAAGCAGGTTCCAGATATGGAATCTAAATTCACTGTAAGCAGTGATGGCTTATGGTACGACCAATCAGACCTTACTTACAAAATCAACGAGTACGATGAATATGCCGTGGAAGAAGCGGTAAGGTTAAAGGAAAAAACAGGTGATGTTACAATCACAGTTCTATCTATTGGTCCAGACAGAGTAAAAGAGGCAATAAGAAAAGCCTTAGCCTTAGGTGCGGATAAGGGAGCCCACATTAAGGATGATGAAATTCATCTTAAAGACCCATTCCAAGTAGCTACAATTATAGCTAACTATGCAAAGGACAAAAGCTTCGATATTATTTTCACTGGAATGCAGTCTGAAGATAGAGGATCTGCACAGATTGGAACTTTAGTTGCAGAAATGTTGGGTATGAACTGCGTAACAACCATAGTAGGTTTTGAATATGTGGATGGAAAAGTTAATGTAAAAAGGGAATTGGAAGGTGGAATTAGAGCAAAAGTCACATCAAGTTTGCCCATTGTTTTAACATGCCAATTGGGTTTAAACACTGTTAGATATCCAACCTTACCAAACATAATGAAAGCAAAAAGAAAAGAGTTAAAAGAATTTGAACTGTCTGAGTTCCTAAACACAGATTCTAAAGTAGTGACACTCAAAGCCTTTGTTCCAGAGAAGAAGAAGGGTGGAATTGTTCTTGAAGGTGCATCAGATGAAATCGCTGACAAACTTGTTAGCATACTTAAAGAAAAGGCAGTTATTTAAGGAGGTAAAAAATGAAGTTATTGCTTGTTGGTGAATATAAAAACGGTAATGTAGATGAATCTTTCTATGAATTAGTTGCATTTGCTGAGAAATTAGGGGCAGAAGCAGTTGCATTTTTTGTGGCTCCAACTGACATAAAACCTGAATTTAATGGCAAAGTATATGTTGCAGACGTTGAAAAAGCAAAAGAATACAATCCAAAAGTACACAGAGACTTGGTTTTAAAAATAGCCGAAACAGAAAATCCAGATTATATAGTTCTTAGTCATTCATCTTATGGTTGGGATTTGGCTCCAAGAATAGCCTTTAAATGGGACGCTGGTCAGATTTCTGAGATAGTAGAAGTTGACAACGATGGCTTTGTGGTTCCATTCTGCAACGCAAAATTAAGAAGATTACTTAAACCCAATACAGAAAAAGCTGTTTTAACCCTACAAAGTGGAGCATTTGCACCTGCAAAAGCTAGTAGTGCCACGGTTGAAACGCTTGATGTTGATGTTACAGATGAAGGATTAGAATTCACAGGATTTGAAGTTGTAGAGAAAGGTGGAGTAGACCTAACGAAAGCTGAAATTATAGTCAGCGCTGGAAGGGGCGTTGGAAAGAAAGAAAATATAGAAGTTGTAGAAAAATTGGCAAAAGCCCTCGGCGGTGAGTTAGGTGCAAGTAGACCTGTAGTAGATGCTGGATGGTTACCAGCTGAAAGACAGGTAGGTACAACAGGCCAAACAGTAGCTCCGAAATTATATGTAGCATGTGGAATATCCGGAGCAATACAGCACTTAGCTGGAATGAAAAAATCTAACTTTATTGTTGCAGTCAACAAGGATAAAGATGCGCCAATTTCTGAAGTCGCAGACGTATTCGTGGTCGCAGATTTATTAGATTTTGTACCCGTCCTTACCGAAAAACTTTCCTCTTGATTATTTATCAATTTTGGGTTAGTCTTTACACCAAGTAAAGACTAACCCATTTTGGTGGGTTTATAGGAGGTTGATATGCGTGAGGTTTATGTTGTGGAAGGGTTAAGGACGCCGTTTGGTAGTTTTGGTGGGGCATTAAAAGACATAAAGGCCCCTGTTTTGGCTTCTGATGTTATCAAGGAAATGATGAAAAGAACCAACCTATCGGGCGATGATTTCGACGAGATAATAATGGGTGAGGTTCTTCCAGCAGGGATAGGTCAAGCTCCGGCAAGGCAGGCTGCAATTTATGCGGGTTTACCTTACAAAGTTCATGCCATGACGATAAACAAGGTTTGTGGTAGTGGACTAAAAGCCATTATGTTAGGTGCACAATCTATCATGGTTGGTGATTCGGACTTAGTTATAGCCGGTGGTGCTGAAAACATGTCAAGCGGGCCTTATTATTTAAAGAAGGCAAGGTTTGGCTATAGAATGGGAAGTGGAGAAATCATAGACGGAATGGTCTATGATGGCTTATGGGATCCCTATGCTAATATCCACATGGGTGTAATGGCTGAAAATATGGCAAAGAAACATGCTATATCAAGAGAAGAACAGGATGAATACGCTGTAAGATCGTATAAGAGAGCCCAAAAAGCAACAGAGGATGGAACTTTAAAGGAAGAAATAGTTCCTATATCAATAAAAACCAAAAAGGGTGAGACTATTGTAGACAAAGATGAAGATCCATACAAGGTTGTTTGGGATAAAATTCCTACACTAAGACCTGCATTTGTTAAAGACGGAACAGTTACAGCAGCTAATTCATCAACAATTTCTGATGGAGCTGCGATGTGTGTCTTAGCAAGCGAGGAAGCCTTGAAAAAATACAACCTTAAGCCTCTTGCAAGATTGGTTGCATATTCTACAAATAGCTTAGCGCCTGAGGAATTTCCTGAAGCTCCCGTCGGTGCTATTGAGAAGTGCGTTAAAAAGGCAGGCCTGAAATTGGAAGATATAGATGTATTTGAGATAAATGAAGCGTTTGCCGTTGTCGTACTCATTGCTATAAAACAACTTGGGCTGGATATCAACAAGGTCAACATTAATGGAGGTGCTGTATCCATAGGCCATCCGATAGGAGCAAGTGGTGGTAGATTAGCGGCTACTGTAATTAAACAAATAAAAAGACAAAATGCAAAATACGGTCTTGCTACCCTCTGCATAGGCGGTGGAGAAGCTGTTGCAGCCATTTTTGAAAATGTATAAGGAGGCAAAAAAATGATTAAGACAGTGGGTGTTGTTGGTGCAGGTCAGATGGGCAATGGAATTTCCCATGTTTTTGCATTGCATGGATATAAGGTGATAATGTACGATGTATTTGAAGAACAACTTAACAAGGCAATGAAAACCATTGAAAAAAACTTAAGCAGGCAAGTAAAGAGTGGAGCAATAAAAGAAGAGCAAGTCAAGCAAACATTGGATAATATTAAGTCTACAACTAACTTGGATGATTTTTCGGAAGCCGATTTTTGCGTAGAAGCAGCACCAGAGAACGAAGAACTAAAAAAGGATCTATTCAAAAAGTTAGATGATATAGTAAAAAAAGATGCCATTTTAGCTTCTAACACATCTTCTATTTCCATAACTATGATTTCAGCGCAGACCCAAAGGCCAGACAAGGTTATAGGTATGCATTTTATGAACCCAGTTCCTGTAATGAAATTAGTAGAGGTTATTAGAGGAATTGTAACAAGCGAGGAAACGTACAAAACTGTTTTAGAACTTGCAAGGTCTTTAGGAAAAGACCCGGCTCTGGCAAAGGATTATCCAGGGTTTATTGTTAATAGAATACTTATACCAATGATAAATGAGGCAGTTTGTGCTTTATACGAAGGAATAGCAACAAAAGAAGATATAGATAAAGGTATGAAATTGGGGACAAATCAACCTATGGGACCATTAGTATTAGCTGATTTTATTGGCTTAGATACAGTTTTGGCCATACAAAATGTTCTATACAATGGTTTTAAAGACCCAAAATTCAGACCTTGTCCTCTCCTTGTTAAAATGGTTGAATCGGGTAGGTTAGGTAGAAAGGTAGGCAAAGGCTTCTACGATTATACTTAAAAATAAGGAGGGACAAAATGGATAAGGTGTTATTTGAGGCAAAAGAAAGCATAGGATATCTGACGATAAATAGACCTGATAAACTCAATGCTTTAAATAATGAGGTTTTATCTGAATTAGACAGTATCATAGACGATATCAATAAAAACAACGATGTAAAAGTAGTTCTTGTTACAGGAAGTGGGGAAAAAGCATTTGTAGCTGGGGCAGACATTGCTTTCATGAAAAATTTAACGCCAAAACAAGCCACTGATTTTGCAAGATTGGGGCAAGAAATCTTTTTTAAGATGGAACAATCAGAAAAACCCTTTATAGCTTGCGTTAATGGTTTTGCTTTGGGAGGAGGATTTGAATTAGCCTTAGCATGTGATTTTATTTATGCCACAGAAAACGCTAAATTGGGCTTTCCTGAGACTGGACTTGCCATAATACCGGGTTTTGGAGGCACGCAAAATTTATCAAGATTAGTAGGCAAAAATATAGCGAAAGAGTTTATTTTCACAGCAAAGATGGTTGCTGCCAATGAAGCAAAAGGCTTAATGATAGTTTCAGAAGTATTTGAAACAAAGGAAGAAATGATTAAGTACGCGGAAAATACTGCGAAACAAATTATGAAGAACGGTCCAATTGCTGTAGGATTGGCAAAGAGAGCCATAGCAGATGGTTTTGATTTGACTAAGGAAGATGGACTCAAGTATGAGGCAAGTCTGTTTGGCGTGGTGTTTTCAACAAAGGATGCAGAAGAGGGGCTATCAGCGTTTCTGGAAAAAAGAAAACCCAACTATAAAAGCAAATAAGGAGTAATGTATGGATTTTAGATTAACAGAAGAAGAAAAAATGGTTCAAGACACTGCGCGAAGCTTTGCACAGAATGAGCTTAAGCCCATTGCCCCAGAAATAGACAAAAACCATAAAATTCCAAACGAGATATTAAATAAATTAGCAGAGTTGGGGTTCCTTGGAACATACATACCCGAGGAGTATGGTGGTGCAGGGTTAAGCTTTCTGTCGTACATAGTAGTGGTAGAAGAAATTTCAAAGGTTTGCGCTTCTACAGGAGTCTTTATTTCAGCCCATACATCACTGGCTTGTAATCCGATTTTAGAATTTGGAACTGAGGAGCAAAAGCAAAAATACCTGGTACCACTTGCCAAGGGAGAAAAAAGAGGGTGTGTTCTCTTAACTGAACCTGAGGCTGGAACAGACGCCGCAAATGTTTCAACAACTGTAAAAAAGGAAGGGGATTTTTACATAGCTAACGGCAATAAAATATTTGTCACAAATGGGGGATATAGAGATACGGGGATTTTAATAGCTACCCACGATAAATCCTTAAGACACAAAGGTATAGATGCATTTATACTTGACTTAAAGACTGAAGGTGTAGAAGTTTTAAGAAATGAAGAAAAAATGGGTATCAGGGGTACGTACACTACGGCATTTGCTTTAGACAACGTAAAAATTCCTAAAGAAAATCTGTTGGGCAAAGAGGGAGAAGGCTTCAAAATTGCCATGGACTTACTTGACGGCGGCAGGATAGGTATCGCGGCCCAAGCGTTGGGTATAGCAGAAGGTGCATTTGAAAGAGCTCTGGAATACTCAAAAGAGAGAAAACAATTTGGAAAGCCCATTAGCGCATTTCAGGCTATCCAATTCAAACTTGCAGACATGGCAATGAGAATAGAAGCTGCAAAGCTACTCGTCTATGAATCAGCATGGATAAAAGATAATTTAAAGAAGGGACTCGCAAGCTACAGTGACCTTATAATTAAATCATCAATGGCAAAGGCATTTGCATCAGAAACTGCAACTTATGTAACAAAAGAAGCATTACAAATATTTGGCGGTTATGGTTACATAACTGAATACGAGATGGAAAGGTATTATAGGGACGCAAAAATTACAGAAATTTATGAAGGAACAAATGAGGTACAAAGGATAGTAATTTCAAAGAATCTATTAAAATAACCTTTAGAGGGGATTTTGATATCCCCTCCTTCCTATGTATTTAATCCAATTTAAAAAGAGGTGATGGGAAATGGGAGTAGCGGAAAGGATTATACTTGCAATCCTTATAGTAGGTAGTTTAGGGTATTTTTTCTGGCGAGTATACTACCTCTACAGTCTTCTAAAATTTACTCAACCGGAAAACAGATTTGACAATCCGGTTAAAAGAATAGCAAACGCTATAAAATATGGCCTTTTGCAATTATGCCACTTCAAAGTTAAAGACATAGATATAAACTATGCCGGTGTTATGCATGCCATGTTATTTTTTGGTTTTGTGGTATTATTACTTGGGGAAATAGAACTTCTTATAAGGGGTTTGTTCCCAGGATTTAGTTACGATTTCTTAGGTAAGACAATTTACAGCATCTATCTTTTCTCGCAGGATTTCTTTATTTTGGTAGTTTTAATAGCTATGATCATGGCTTTCGCAAGAAGATTAATATGGCATCCAAAAAAACTAACATACCATGCAAGTGCATATTTAATCTTGTCTTTCATTACCATACTTATGATTACACTCCTTTATATGTCTGCTTCTGACATGGCAAGGGTAGGTGCATACAATCCATATCAACCATTCTCAGGCTTTTTGTATAACGCTTTACATATCAAATATTCACCAGTTGGTTATCAGATAGCTTATTGGCTTCACGTGATAATTCTATTGACATTCTTAGATTTCATACCAAATTCCAAGCATCTACACCTAATAGCTGGTATACCAAACAATTATTTCTCAAACCTCGGGCCATCTATGGATTTAAGAGAGCTTGATTTTGAGGATGAAGAAGCAGAGAGTTTTGGTGTTAATAATGTAAATGAGCTTACATGGAAAGAGGTACATGATGGGTATGCATGTACAGAATGTGGTAGGTGTGCTCACGTATGTCCGGCTGCAAACACCGGCAAATTATTGGTACCGAGGGAAATTGTAATAACTATAAAGGAAAATCTATTTGAGAATGTTGAAAACTTAAAAGAAAACAAAGAATTAATACCTTTAACTAAAGAAGAATTTGACAAAGAACTGCCGGAAGATACATATGTTGAATATGGAGTACAAATACCAGAAAAAGCCTTGTGGCAGTGCACCACATGCGGGGCATGCCAAGCCGTTTGTCCTGTAAGCAATGAACATATAAGGTCAATGGTAGATTTAAAAAGATATCTTGTATTAACAGAGGCCAAATTTCCAGAAAAGCTTACTTTAGCATTTAGAAATATGGAAAATAATTATAATCCATGGGGCATATACGCAGGAAGTAGATTGGATTGGGCAGATGGATTAGATGTAAAAACGGTTGAACAAAATAAGGATTTTGAAATACTGTTTTTTGTTGGCTGCGCTGGAGCATTCGATGATAGAGGCAAAAAGATAGCTAAAAGTTTTGTTAATGTGCTTAATAAGGCCGGAGTCAATTTTGCGGTTTTAGGAACTAAGGAAAGATGTTGCGGTGATAATGCAAGAAGGCTTGGCAACGAATATTTGTTCTATAATCTTGCCATGGAAAACATAGAGTTGTTTAAGCAGTACAACGTTAAAAAAATTGTAACCACCTGCCCTCATGGCTACTACACACTTAAAAATGAATATCCGAAACTGGGAGGAGACTTTTTTGAGGTTGTGCATCATACTGAATTCATAAAACAATTAATTGACGAGGGCAAACTAAAGATACAAAATAAAATCAATGAGACCGCAACATTCCACGATTCATGTTATTTAGGTAGACATTCTGGTATTTATGAGCAACCAAGGGAAATTCTCAAGGCTCTGGGTATGGAACTTAGGGAGATGAAACGCAATAGAAACTATAGCTTTTGCTGCGGTGCAGGTGGCGGTATGATGTGGGTTGAAGAAGAAGGCGAAAGAATGAATAGAGTAAGAACACAGCAAGCGGCAGAAACAGAGGCAAAGGATATTGTTACAGCTTGTCCCTTCTGCATGATTATGTTAGATGATGGAGTGAAAGACCTATCTTTAGAGGAGAAAAACGAGGTCATAGATATTGTACAGTTAGTGGAAAAATCATTGGGATAGTGTAAAAAGGAGCAATAAAAAAGGGGCTAAAAGCCCCTTTTTTATTTAATTTTTATTGCTTCAGTTTTTGATTAGGGAACAATTCCTCTCAATAACCGATTTTGCTTGCTTCATAATCTTCTCTACAACTTCTTCCACTGTAGGAACATCATTTATCAAACCAACAACTTCGCCGCAGGCAACTAAAGCCTGCTCTGGTTTCCCTTTTATTATATTATCGAAACTTCTTTTTCCACTCAAAAGAGGTGCCAGCTCATTTAAAGTTGCCCCTTGTTTTTCCATCTCAGCTATTTTTACAGTAAGCTCATTTTTCCAAGCTCTCATGGTATTCTTCAAACTTCTTTCTATCAAAATTGTATCCGTTTCTTTGGCAGTTAACAAAACTTCTTTAACTTTATCATGTATAGGAGCTTCTTTTGTTATCATGAAACGAGTGCCCATATTCACCGCTACGGCACCCAAAGACAGTGCAGCTACAAGCCCTCTGCCATCCCCAAAACCGCCGGAAGCAATTACGGGTATTTCAAGTTCATCTGAAGCCCTTGGAACTAAAATCAAAGAAGTTACATCATCTTCCCCTGGATGTCCGGCACATTCAAAACCGTCAATGCTAACATAATCGCACCCTATTTCTTGTGCTTTCTTGGCGTGCCTAACAGATGTACATTTATGGATAACTTTAATTTTTGCGCCTTTGAGCTTATCCATATATTTTTCAGGATTTCTACCCGCTGTTTCTACAACTTTAATGCCAGTTTGTACAACAACATCCACGTAAGCATCATAATCAACAGGTTTAAGTGTGGGCAAAAATGTCAAGTTAACACCAAAGGGTTTGTCTGTTAATTTCCTTGTTTCTTCTATTTCATTTGCTAAGGCATCTGGAGTTTCAAATGTTAAAGCGGTCAATACACCCAAAGCCCCTGCGTTAGATACGGCAGACACCAATTCCTTTCTTGATATCCACATCATGCCACCTTGTATAATAGGATATTTAACCCCAAAATCCAAAGTAAATTTGGTTTCAAACATAATACTATCCTCCTTACGTTCTCGTTAATGTTATTTTATTATATACAATAATTACCATAACTTCAACAAAAAAAGAAACAGTAATAGTGACAAATAAAAAAAGGCTATTCAATTGTCAATTCATAGCAATCATTTATATAAAGAAACAATTCTTTTGATAAACAATTCAACTAATAAATTAGCTAAAATTTTAAATGTATACTAATAAGTACAATACATATATTCTTATTTTTACATTTTGGAAAATTAATACTTGACATTTACGTAAAATGATGATAGTAATTTATTCAACAAAAGAGAAGAGGGGGTTGATATCAGTGAAGTGGCAGTACAAATCGTTACCTGATATGCTTAGACAAAGCTCGAAAGAATATAAGGACAGAACAGCAATTTCATATAAAAAGAAAGGGCAGATAATAGATATCACTTACAATGATTATTACGATTTTACGTTAATGGTATCAAGGGGTCTTAAAAAATTAGGCATAAAAAAAGATGATAAAGTAGCCATTCTTTCAGAAACGCGCCCCATGTGGGCATTGGCGGATTTTGGTATAATGAACCTTGGTGCTTGGGTGGTTCCTATTTATCATACAAATACGCCAGAACAAATTGCTTACATCTTAAATCATTCTCAGTCAAAAGTAGTAATTGCTTCTGATATCTCTCAATACAAAAAAATCTTAGAAATAAAGGATGAAGTTCCTTCAGTTGAAGTTGTAGTTACCCATGATAGGTTTATACCGGACAAAAAATTACCTGTTCTGACATTCTACCAGTTAACGGAAATGTCTGTTCCTTTGAACGATAAAGAAAGAAAAGAGATTGAAAAAATTATAGATGATATAGATACTGAGGATACATTTACTATTATATATACATCTGGAACTACAGGCGTTCCAAAAGGTGTTGAGTTATGTCATAGAAACATACTATCAAATATTTACTACATAGATAAAAAAGCCAATAACTTAGTTGATAAAGACGATGTCTTTTTATCATTCTTGCCCTACAGTCACATATTGGGAAGAACAGCCAACCTTTACATGCCGATACCCCACGGTGCAAAGGTAGCATACGCTGAGAGCATAGAGAAAGTTGCTGACAATATGTCTGAATTTAGACCCAATATAATCATTACCGTTCCAAGGCTACTTGAAAAAATGCACTCACGTATATTAGACGCAGCACATGAAGTGAGCGAATTTAAAAAAGGATTGTTTAATAAGGCATTGGGTATAGGTAAAGAGTACTTGGAAACAGTTTACGTTAAAAGAAATAAAGCTCCAGTGTCGTTAAATGTAAAATATAAAATATATGATGAATTAATATTTTCAAAATTAAGGGAAAAATTGGGATTAGATAACTTTAAAACCTTTGTATCAGGTGGAGCCCCTCTAAACCAAGAGATAAACAAGTTCTTTTGGCTAATAGGATTGCCTGTCATAGAAGGGTACGGTTTAACAGAAACATCACCTGTATTATGTGTGAATACCTTTGATCAGTTAAAGTTCGGATCAGTAGGAACATTACTTGAGGAAACCGAATTGAAAATAGCCGAGGACGGCGAATTACTCTTTAGAGGTCCACAGGTAATGAAAGGGTATTATAAAGAAGAAGAAAAGACAAAAGAGGCCTTTGATAATGAAGGATATTTCAAAACTGGCGATATAGGAAAAATGGATGAAGAAGGGTTTATATTTATAACAGACAGAAAAAAAGAGTTGATAGTTACTGCTGGAGGAAAAAATATTGCACCAGCACCTATTGAAAATCTATTAAAGAACACAAAATACATATCAAATGCTTTCGTATATGGAGATAAAAAGCCTTATCTTGTAGCAATATTAACAATGGATTTAGAAAGAGTGCTTGATTATGCAAAAGAGCACAATTTAAAATACTTCGATGTAGCAGACTTGGCTAAAAATGAAAAAATATTAGAGTTATTCAGAAAAGAAGTGGGAAAGGTGAACAAACAACTTCCGAGATACGAAACAATAAAGAAATTTATAATAGTGCCTCAGGACTTCAGCATAGAGGGTGGAGAATTAACTCCTACCTTAAAACTTAAGAGAAGGATTATTTACAAGAAATACACAGATAAAATAGAGTGTTTATACAGTGATGATGGCTCATGTTATACGTGTGGTCAATTTTAGAAAGGAAAAATAAATGAAGGAGGTTCGTGTATGAGGGAAATTAGCAAAGTGGCGGTCTTGGGTGCCGGCGTCATGGGGTCTACTATAGCGGCACATCTGGCAAATGCGGGTGTTGAAGTTCTCCTGTTGGATTTACCGAGTGATGACGACCCAAACAAAATCGCGAAAAAGGGGCTAGAAGCTGCAATTAAGGCAAAACCTGCAGCGTTTTATCGCAAGGATTATGTATCCTACATTACAGTCGGAAACTTCAGGGATGATATGCAAAAAATCAAGGATTACGACTGGGTTATAGAGGTTGTTGTAGAAAGTATGGACATTAAGAAAAAACTATTAGATCAGGTCACACCTCATCTTAATCCAAACAGTGTTTTCTCAACTAATACGAGTGGATTATCTGTAAATGAAATGGCAGATTATATGCCTGAACAATTTAGGAAAAATTTCTTAGTAACCCACTTTTTCAATCCACCAAGATATATGAGACTTGTTGAAATAGTTTCATCTAAGTATACAGACCAACAAGTGGTAAAAGATATGGCAGATTTCATTGCCCATAGATTAGGAAAAGGTATAGTTTATGGAAAAGATACACCTAACTTCGTTGCGAATAGAATTGGCGTATATTCAATGCTCAACGGTATGAAATACATGTTAGAGATGGGCTTGACTATCGAAGAAGTGGACAAAATTGCTGGTACTGCTACTGCAAGGGCTGGTTCGGCTGCATTTAAAACAGGCGATTTAGTAGGTTTAGATACGCTTGTTCATGTTGCAGAGAATAGCTACGAGTTACTAAAAGAGGATGACGAGAGGGATATATTTGTAGTTCCTGATTTCATTAAAAAGATGGTGGAACAGGGGTTGTTGGGTAACAAAACGAAGAAAGGGTTCTATAAAAAAGAGAGAACTTCTGAAGGTACAAAAAAATTCTACTTTGACCACAACAAAATGGAGTATGTGCCACTACAGAAACCAAAACTTGCATCAATTGAAACGGCTAAACAAATAGATGACCCTAGAAAAAGACTAAAAGCTGTTGTTGCAGCGAAAGACAAAGCTGGCGAGTTTGCATGGAAAAATACAAGGGACACCATTATTTATTCTATAAAAAGAATTCCAGAGATAGCAGATGACGTTGTTAATATAGACAATGCAATGAGGTGGGGCTTTGGATGGGAACTCGGTCCTTTCGAAATGCTTGACGCCATTGGCGTTAAATATTTCGTAGACAGATGTGAAAAGGAAGGTACGGATTTACCAGAAGTGATAAAAGGTGTTGATTCTATATATAAAGTTGAGAATGGCAAGAAATACTACTTTGACTTTGCGGAGAAAACCCACAAGCAGGTAGAGTATCCCAAAACTTATACGAGCATAGAACTCTTGAAATCTGATAACAAAGTTGTAGAGAGCAACTCAGGAGCGGATATCATTGATTTAGGCGACGGTGTATTCTTAGTAGAATTTCATACAAAGATGAATGCAATAGGTGCTGAAGTTATCACAATGTTAAATAAGGCTATCGGTAGGGCAGAAAAAGAAGGTGTGGGCGTTGTTATAGCAAACGAAGACAAAAAAGCCTTCTCAGCTGGTGCAAATCTAATGTTTATTGCAAGCCTTATAGCTGAAGGTGACTTTGCAATGTTATCTGAGGCTGTTAGAACATTTCAAAGAGCCACATTAAATATTAAATATTCAAAGGTTCCAGTTGTTGCTGCTCCTCATGCATTGACTTTAGGTGGAGGATGCGAGGTTTGTTTGCACTCAGACGCAGTTTGCGCCCACGCTGAAACATATATGGGTCTTGTTGAAATTGGAGTTGGACTAATCCCTGGTGGAGGAGGAACAAAGGAAGTTGCTCTAAGGGCGATAGAAATTGCTGAAGAAAATGGTTTAGATGTATCTGCGTTAATTTTCAAAGGCTTCCAAAATATAGGAATGGCTAAGGTTTCCATGAGCGCAGATGAGCTGTTCAAAATGGGATACTTAAGACGTGGAGACTCTGTAACAATGAATATAGATAATCTGATCTACGATGCAAAGCAGAAAGTCTTGGCCCTTGCAACAAACTATAGACCAAGAAAACCAAGAGAAAACATACCAGCTCCTGGAAAGAGCGTAGCGGCGACAATAAAATCTCAACTTTGGAACATGAAGATGGGAAAACAGATAACAGAGTATGAGGAGTATATAGGCGGATTGATAGCCAATGTAATGTGCGGCGGAGACGTTTTACCTGGAACTCCAATAACAGAAGAATATATGCTTGACCTTGAAAGAGAAGCATTCTTAAAGGCTTGTGGAAATAAGAAAACGGTCGAGAGAATTCAACACATGTTGAAGACCGGAAAACCATTAAGGAATTAAAGGAGGTAAAATAAATGAGAGCAGCGTATATTTTAGCGGCTTATAGGACACCTGGCTGCAAAGCCAAGAAAGGTAAATTTAAAAACACGAGACCTGATTACTTGGCAGCAATGGCTATTAAGGGATTAATAGAAAGAACAGGTGTAGAGATTAACGATATAGAAGATGTAATAATGGGTTGTGCATTTCCTGAAGCTGAGCAAGGAATGAACGTGGCAAGGGTAGCATGCCATATAGCTGGATTGCCATCCGATATACCAGCTATGACAGTCAATAGATTTTGCTCTTCTGGATTGCAATCTATTGCTATAGCAGCAGAGCGTGTTATGGCAGGCTTTGCAGATTGCATTATCGCAGGTGGAACAGAGAGTATGACGATGGTTCCTATGGGCGGTAATAAATTTTCAGCAAATCCAGAGTTAGTCAATGAATGGCCAGAGGCCTACGCTTCCATGGGGATTACAGCCGAGTTAGTCGCTGAAAAGTTCAACATATCAAGAGAAGACCAAGATGAGTTTGGCTACAAAAGCCAAATGAAAGCTGCAAAAGCTATACAAGAAGGAAAATTTAAAGAAGAAATCATCCCTGTAGAAATAGAACACACAAAATTAGTTGATGGCAAAGTGGTAAAAGAAAAAGAGATTGTAGATATCGATGATGGAGTAAGACCGGATACAACGCTTGAGGCTTTGGCAAAACTGAGGCCAGCATTTAGAATAGGAGGTACAGTTACAGCAGGGAATTCTTCACAAATGACAGATGGAGCTGCAGCGGCTTTAGTTGTATCTGAGGATTTCTTAAAGAAAATCGGCAAAGACCCAATGGTAAGATTTGTAGGTTTTGCTGTTAAGGGTGTTCCACCTGAGATTATGGGTATTGGACCATCTGTAGCTATACCTGAGGTATTGAAGAAAACTGGTATGTCTATAAATGACATCGGTTTGATAGAGATTAACGAGGCATTTGCATCTCAATCTCTTTATTGCCTAAGAAAATTAGATTTGGATGAATCCATAGTTAATGTTAATGGAGGTGCAATTGCTTTGGGTCACCCATTAGGTTGTACTGGTGCTAAATTGACGGCAACTATATTGCACGAGATGAAACGCAGGGACAACGTAAAATATGGATTAGTTTCCATGTGTATCGGTGGTGGAATGGGAGCTGCTGCTATATTTGAAAAGGCTTAAAAAATAAAATTACTTAAGGAGGAATTTGAATGAAAGGTGGAGAATTTGTCGTAAAAGACATAGAAAGCAAAGACATAGCCATACCAGAGGAAATGAGTGAAGAGCAAAGGCATATGGCAGAAATGGTTGAGCAATTTGTAATGAATGAAATCCTTACGGATTTAGCCGAAATCGATAAACACAACTTAGATTTATTAAAGGGAAAATTAAACCAAGCAGCCGAATTAGGGCTGTTAGGTGTTTATGCACCAGAAGAGTATGGTGGAGTTAATTTGGATACAAAAACGGTTGTTGCAGTAGCAGATAAAATGGGTGGTGCTGGCTCTGCAGCCGTGGCTTTTGCTGCCCATGTGGGTATTGGAAGTCTACCCTTAATTTACTATGGAACCAAGGAACAAAAAGATAAATACTTAGAAAAATTAGCCACTGGTGAATGGATAGCGGCATACTGCTTAACCGAGCCAGACGCTGGTAGTGATGCTATGAGCATATCTACGAATGCAACGCCCTCAGAGGATGGTAAATACTATATACTTAATGGTTCCAAAATTTTTATTACTAACGGAGCTATAGCCGACCTTTATACCGTATTCGCTAAAATCAACAAAACCGACTATGCTGCATTTCTTGTGGAAAGGAGCTTTGAAGGTGTAGAAATAGGCAGGGAAGAAGAAAAAATGGGTATTAGGGGTTCCTCAACAACGCCTGTTATGTTTGATAGCGTAAAAGTTCCGGCTGAGAATTTGTTAGGAAAACCAGGGAAAGGTTATAAAATTGCCTTTAGTGTATTGGATGAAGGAAGGTTCTTGTTATCAGTAGCCGCAATAGGCGGCTGTAAGTACGCCATAAGAGATGCTGTTCAATATGCAAATCAGAGAAAACAGTTTAAAGTTCCTATATCACAATTTGGAGCTATTAAAGAAAAGTTGGCAAATATGGTAACAAAAGTTTTCATGGGAGAATCCCTCAACTACAGGTTGGCTGATCTTTATGACCAAGCAATTTCTTCACTCGACCCAAATGACCCTGAGTATTATGAGAAAAAGCAAAAAGCTATGGAAGAATTTGGGACGGAGTGTTCAATTTCAAAGGTGTTCGGTAGTGAAACTCTTGATTACGTGGTTGATGAGGTTGTTCAGATTTACGGCGGTTATGGTTTTACATGTGATTATCCTGCGGAAAGATATTACAGAGACGCAAGAATAAACAGAATTTTTGAAGGAACAAACGAGATTAATAGATACCTCATCCCAGGATTGATGCTTAAAAAATCTCTCAAGGGCGAGTTACCTTTACAACAAGCAGCAATGAAAGCTTTTGAAAAATTAATAACACCCTCCTTTGATGAGGTAGATGATTCTGTTAAATTCGCAAAAGAGAAAAAACTCATTTCTGACCTTAAGACTCTATTTTTGGCACTGAGCGGTATGACAGTACAAAAATATATGGATAAAATTAAACAGGAAGAAGAGATTCTCTTCTCACTAGCAGATATAGCTTCCTACATCTTTGCTTTGGAAAGTGCTGTATTGAGAGCAGAAAAAGCCCAAGGAATGGTAAGCGAAAAGAAAGCTCCTTTTTATGATGCAGTTGTAGTTACATCTGCATTCGAAGCTTCAACAAAGATTGAAGAGGCAGCTAAGAAATGTGCTTACTATGTGGGCGGTGATGCTTTGCAGCCAATTTTAAGTGGCATTAGAAGATTTACAAGATACGATGCCTATGGATTGCTCGAAGCAAAGAGAAAATTAGCAGATGCTGTAATCGAACAAGAAAAATACGTCTTTTAAATCCAATTTAGAGGGGGTCTTAGACCCCCGCTTTTTTTCCTTTTTATGAAATACAAAAGGTACACTTTAGACACACCATACCCTGTTGGGCCAGTTCATTTGTATGTGTTCGAGGTTGAAGATTATCTCGTTATGTTTGACGCAGGTCCTTTTACTATAGGAGCTCTATCCTTCATAAGGGAAAAAATAAACTTAAAAAAATTGAGATATGTATTTATAACTCATAGTCATGCAGATCACTATGGACTTGAAAATTTTTTAGCAAGAAACAGTGATGCAACTATATTCCTTCCTCTTATGGACCATCAAAAATTCACAAATTTGGATAGAAGAATATCTGTTTCGAAAAAACTACTTACAAATTACGGTTTTACCAAAGAGCTTATTGGAGGTATGGGGCTAATGATGCAAGGATTTGTCCATAACATACCCATGCCTATTAACTATAAAATCTTGGAAGAGTCAGCATGGGATGCACCTGTCAGATACATTTTATGTCCTGGTCATTCAAAATCGGATGCAGTATATCTTATTGGAAATTATGCTATAACAGGTGATGTTTTATTAAACAATATTTATCAAACACCACTATTTGATATAGATTACGACAAAATGGATAGATTTAACAACTACAAAGCTTACTGTAATACAATAAAAAAAATGCCTATTTTAAAGAACTACACAATTTTGCCTGGACATAGAGAACACACATCAATTGAGGAAATAGTTACATTTTATGTAACAAAAACCATTGAAAGGGCAGGTAAAATCAAAGAATACAAAAAGCTCCCCGTTTATCAAATATTAAAAACAATCCTACCGCAGGCTTTAAATGACCCATTCACGGCATACATAAAAACATCCGAAATATTATTCTTTTTAGATTTCTTTAATAATCCAAGCCTGCTTGTTTCAAGCTTAAAAGAAGCAGGCTTGTTCAATGAAAAAATAGAGCAAGCCATGAAAATTATACTTTAAATATCAGGCGTTCTATCAAACCATGGTTTAGCTTTTTCAAGCTGAGCTGCTAGCTTAAGCAGTGTAACTTCATCACCGAACTTAGCCATAAAATGTACACCTATAGGGAGATTACTATTTTTTGTCATGAATAATGGCACGCTCATTGCTGGCTGGCCCGTTTGATTTGCAACCTGTGTAAAAGGCATCCTTGAAAGCTGTCTATAAGCAAGCTTCTCAAAGCTTTTTACAACAAATGATAATTTTTCCGCCCTTAAAGACTCTATTAGAGAAACGATTTTTTTCTCCATGTCAGACGGAGTTAACTCTCCGATTTTCGCAGGAGGATATGACATTGTCGGCGTCATATAAAGGTCGTACTTTTGGTGGAATTGACCCATAATCCGCGCTGCACTATCCCAGACAAATTTTGCCCAACTGGCCTTCCATATTGGAACCGCTTCTCCAATTCTCGAAATAAGCCAGGTTGTATCCTCAACATCACTCCTTTTAATCCTTTTATTTAAAAGTTTCTCGGCCCTTTTTAAAAAGAAATTCACCTCGCCAAACATGCCTACTACGTAACTTTGAGCAAGTTCTTCATAACTCAACTCTGGCCTTGCTTCCTCAACAATATGTCCCAAATCTTCTAAAATCTTGGCTGTTTGTAATACCGCATTTTTGCAAGCCGGATGCAGTTTGCCACCCAGCGGCATATCCACACTGAAAGCTATTCTAAGTCTTTTTGGGGGCGTTTGTATTGCTTCATAATAAGAATAATTTGGCTCTTTTATCTCATAAGGAGAGCCAGGTTCTGCACCATGTGTTAAATCAAGGACTAATGCTGAATCTCTAACACTTTTTGTTAGAACATGCTGCACAACAAGACCCATCCAAACTTCTCCCTCTGTCGGACCGTTAGGCGTTCTTCCCCTTGAAGGTTTTAAACCAAACAAACCACAGCAAGATGAAGGTATTCTTATGGAACCACCGCCATCGTTTCCCGTTGCAAGTGGTACTAAGCCTGCAGCTACCGCCGCTGCAGAACCCCCGCTTGAGCCACCCGGAGTATGCTCTAAATTCCACGGATTACGTGCTGGGCCAAAATACTCAGGTTCTGTTACACCCATTAAGCCGAACTCAGGAACGTTTGTTTTTCCCATCATTACAAATCCAGCTTTTTTCAGTTTCTTTACATACTCAGAATCTATATCAGAAATATAGTCTTTAAATAATTTGGAACCCAGGGTATACTTAACGCCCTTATAAAGCTGCAAAATATCCTTAAGCATTATGGGCACACCCTTAAAAGGGCCATCCGGTAGACCCTGCCCTATAGAATCTTTTGCCTCTTCGTACATCTTCGTAATAACAGCATTGATTTTTGGATTTATCTTTTCCGTTCTCGTAATAGCTTCCTCTAACACTTCAATTGGCGAAATTTCACCTTTTTTTATTAAGTCAGCTATACCAACAGCATCAAATTTAGTATATTCTCTAAACCCCATAATACCCTCCTTTTTTTGGGTAATTATACAACCAAAACAGAAAAAAGTGAACATAAAATCTTTTTAACTTTAAATTTATTACAAGAAATGGTAAATTTACTCAGGAGGTTAATATGAACGGCAAACCATGGCTTAACTTTTACGATAACGAAACACCAAAAAGTATAAACTATCCTAGCAAACCTATTTATGAGCTGCTTGAAAATTCGGCAGAGAAACACCCAAACAATATTTTGACTATTTTCTATGGAAATACCTTAACATACAAGCAAATCAAAGAGTTTTCAGATAGTTTTGCATCCAACTTAATAAAAATGGGTTTAAAAGAAGGAGACAGAGTTGCACTTCTTTTACCTAATTTCCCAGGTTACCTAATTTCATATTACGGCATTCTAAAAGCCGGCTGCACTGTCGTGCCGCTAAATCCTCTTTACACGGAAAGTGAGCTGAGCTATCAGGTTTCAGATAGCCAGGCAAAACTTATTATTACTATTCCACAGTTTGTAAAAAAGGTTCTAAGCATATCCAAAAGTTTACAGCTAAAAACACCCATCGTAAGTTACATATCAGATTTTCTGCCGTTTGCTTTGAAAATTATAATGAAGTTAAAAGAGGACAAACAGCTGAAAGACATAAAAAACGATATTAAGAACTTAAAAGATTTAATAAACTCAAAGACTTCATTTAAGCCTGTAAAAATAGACCCTAACTCACTTGCTGTATTAATATATTCAGGAGGAACAACGGGAGCAGCTAAAGGCATAATGCTATCCCATTCTGCGGTTGTAGCAAATATACATCAAATATCCAGTTGGGGGCATTTAAAACCAGACGATAGAATTTTGGCAGTGTTACCTATTTTTCACGGCTTTGGCATGAATGTGTGCATGAATTCATCTATATTTAATGGCATGAGTATTATTTTAATGCCTCGTTTCGATGCTAAAGAAATGGCAAAGAGCATACAAAAATACAAGCCTACTATGACTGCAGTTGTTCCAACAATTCTAACAGCTCTTTCGAATTTACCAGACATAGAAAAATACAATTTTACTTCATTAAAGGCTGTTTGGGTTGGGGCTGCACCTTTGACAAAAACTACAAAGGAAAGCTTCGAGGGTAAGGCAAAATGCAAAGTTATAGAGGGATACGGATTAACCGAAGCTGTAACGGCAATCATGGCCAATCCATACTTAGGAAAACACAAGGTTGGAAGCATAGGTTTGCCATTTCCAGATGTGGATGCTAAGATTATATCCTTAGAAGACGGCAAAACAGAGTTAAAGCCAAACGAGAACGGTGAGATTATTCTAAAAACACCAACAATTATGCTTGGTTACCTAAATAAAAAGAAAGAAACAGAGGAAACGATAAAAGACGGGTGGTTATATACAGGTGACATTGGATATATGGATGAGGACGGTTATTTCTATATAACAGACAGAAAAAAAGACTTGATAATTGTCGGTGGATTCAATGTTTTTCCAAGCGAAATAGATGAAGTTCTATACACACACCCAAAGGTAAAAGAGGGTATAACAGTTGGCATTCCTGACGATTATAAGGGTGAAAAAATAAAGGTTTTTATCGTTTTAAAAGAAGGAGAAACTGCAACAGAGGATGAGTTCAAAGAGTTTTTCAGGGAGCACCTAGTTCCATATAAAGTTCCAAGTGAAATAGAGTTTAGAGATTCACTACCGAAAAGTGCTATTGGAAAAATATTGAGAAAAGAATTAAGGGAAGAGGAAATTCAAAAGAGAAAAAATGCTACACATTGATATACCAAGCAGAAAAGAAGTAATTGAAAAAGCCAAATCTGAAGGTAAAAAAATAGCGGCTATATACCCCATTCACTATCCAAGGGGGCTTTTTAGGTCGTTCGACATTCAACCTATAGAGGTGTGGGGACCACCAAAAACAGATACAAAGAAAGCAAATGCACATTTGCAATCGTATATATGCAGTGTTGTACAAAGTGGACTATCGTTCTATTTGGAAGGCTATTTAGACGTAGTTGACTTAATTGTTGTCCCACACTCGTGCGACTCGCTTCAGGGGCTTGGGAGTATTTTTAAAGATTTTATTAAACCCAAGCAAGAGTTAGTTACAATATACTTACCAAGAGAGAAAGATAGGGAAAACGTAGAATTTCTATCAAACGAACTAAAAAGGATTTACAGACAATTGGCTGAATTTTGCGGATTTGAGCCTAACGATGAAAAATTAATGGAAGAAATTAAAAAGGAAGAAGAGATAGATGAGCTCGTGGGAAAATTTTATAGAGAAAGAAAAGATTTACTACTGTCAAGTAGAGAATTCTACACAATACTGAGGTCGAGAGAATATTTATCACCCGATAATTTTAAAAGCATACTTGAATACACATTATTAAATGCTTCTAAAGTAAAACTTAAGAAAATAGGAGTTGTTCTTTCAGGACTTATACCAGAACCAATGGATATTTTAGATGTTATAGATGAAACAGATGGATTTGTTGCCATTGATGATATGGCATGTTGCATGAGAAGGGTTTACGGAAAAGGAAACTCTAACGACCCCTTTGAAAAAATGGCTGAGCGCATTGTGAACGGTCCTCCTGACCCAACCAAAGGAAACAGCTTTAATGAGAGATTTGAATTTTTAAAATCACTAACAGAAATTGGCGGAGCAAAAGGCATTGTGTTTTACAATGTTAAATTCTGTGAACCAGAATACTTTTACCATCCCATATTGAAAGAAAAACTCAGTAGCGCAGGGATTAAATCTTTGATTATAGAAACCGATATAAACGAACCTATATCTCAACAAACTATTACGAGAATAAAGGCATTCATTGAAATGCTCAGGGAAAACGAACGATGAATTTAAAAGAAAGTATCACATATCTGTTTTCATATAAGATAGTTGGAGAAACTCTTATTAAATTAAATACAAAAAAAGCCTTTAAGAACTTTAAACCACCCAAAAGTTGGAGAACAGACATTATTGCACCCCCACTTAAAACAGGCGTGTTCACAAAAGAAATCATAGCAAAACACTACCTGGAGGGAAGATATGTAAACGGAGTAAAGCCTGTGGCATGGGTAACAAGCGGTGCACCGATTGAAATACTAAAAGCGTTAGGTTTTTATATACTTTACCCTGAGAATCATGGTGCACTCTGCGGCGCAAGAAAAGCGGCTTTGGAAATTTCAGAAGAGGCAGAGAAAACAGGCTATTCAATGGATATTTGCTCATACGCCAGAACTGATATAGGTTCTACTTTAAGTAAAAAAACGCCCGTTGGAAAGCTGCCAAAGCCAGACCTTCTTCTCTGCTGTACAAATATCTGCCAAACAGTACTTTATTGGTATAGGGTTTTGGCTGAATACTATAAAGTTCCACTAATCGTTATAGACACACCATTTGTTTACGATGAAGCAAAAGAGCATGATATCGAGTACGTGAAAAAACAGCTTGAAGCATCAATTGAAGTATCTGAAAGGGTGGCTAAAAAGAGCTTGAGCTTTGCAAAGTTAAAAGAGGTAGTAAAATTAAGTAAGATGGCGGCAGAACTATGGCTCGAAATCATGAGTGCCAACAAAAACAGACCTGCCCCAATCTCTGTGTTCGACCAATTTATACATATGGCACCAATAGTTGAAAAACGAGGCGATTCAGAGACAGTAGATTTTTATTCAAAAATGTTAAATGAAATAAAAGAGAGAATAAAGAACGGCGTCGGTGCCGTGAAAAACGAGAAAAAGAGAGTTTTGTGGGATAACTTGCCTATTTGGTACAAGATAAAATTTTTATCTGAGTTTTTGGCAGAGCATGGAGTTTCGGTCGTAGCATCAACCTATACAAACGCATGGGGTGAGCTAGCTCCAATGATGGACATAGAAAGACCCATAGAGTCCATGGCAAAAACATATATCTATCCAATTCTAAACAGGGGAACAGGTCACAAGTTAAAAACCATGGAAATGATGGTTAAAGAGTTTAACTTAGACGGAGCTATTCTGCATTCAGACAGGTCTTGCAAGCCCTACTCTGT
>JALVTR010000065.1 GCA_027035885.1 Desulfurellales bacterium | reverse complement strand
TTCCATTATACAGAAGGCTCGGCCTCTGGATTCTCAACACCACCACAAACGCAAGCCTGGATGGAAACCTGAAGGTCACGGACTCCCAGTCCGGATTCAGGGCGATGAACAGGAGGGTTTTAGAATTGTCAAATCTAAATTCCTCAGGCTACAATGTGGAAAGTGAAATGGTTGCCCAGCTGTCTGAAAGGGGCCTAAGGATTAAAGAAGTTCCAATAAATGTCAGATACGACGTTCCAAATAAGCACAAGAAGCACCCAATAGCCCATGGGGTTGAGGTTCTGGCAAAGGTTATAGGATTGATTGGTTATAAGAGGCCCCTTTTGATGTTTGGTGTCTTGAGTTTGCTATCATTTATAGCATCCGGAATATTAGCATACTGGGCCCTGCAGCCTTATTATCATGGAGAAAAAGTTTATCTGACTCAAGCCATAGGAGCGGGGATTTTCGCTATAATTGGGATTCAGCTGTTTGTTGCCGGGCTGACGTTGAATGCCTTGGCTCAGATAATTAGTAGGAGGTAAAATAATGCATATTGCTTTTGTAGGCTCAAGAGGCATACCTGCCAAATATGGGGGAACTGAAACTTTTGTTGAGGAAGTTTCTAAAAGACTAATAAAAAAAGGGTTTCGAATATATGTTACATGTGAATCAGATGAATTCTTTGAGGATGAGTATAATGGCATAAGTAGAGTGCATGTTCCCTCAATTCAAGGGAAAAGTGTGACTATCCCATCTATAAACGATGTAGTTGCCACAACATACTTTCTTTTAAAGCATTCTAAAGATGTTGATGTAATTTATTATGTAGCTCCAGATGGAGCCTTAGCAGCTATTCTGGCAAAGTTAGCGAAAAAGAAGATTTTGATAAATCCCGATGGAATCGAATGGAAGCGTTTAATAAAAAGGAGCTACTTTATTCCGTTCCATATGTTCCCAATATATCTTGCCACGATGATATACATGTATTTGATGGAATACTTGTCTTGTAAGTTGCCTGATGTCGTGGTCGCTGACTCTATTGGGATCAAAGAGCACTTAAAGAGAGGACACAATCCAAAAAGAGTTGTTTATATTGCATATGGGGCAAGAGAGTTGGTATCTTTGGATATTTCCAAAGATAAAGAACTTAGAATACTAAAGAAGTTTGGCCTTTCTCCAAAAGGATATTATCTAACAGTTGCCCGTATAGTCGCTGAGAACAACATTCACATGGAAATTGAAGGATTTAAAAAAGCAAAATCAAAGAAAAAGCTTGTTATTGTTGGAAACTTCAACGAGAAAGACCCATACACAAAGCATCTTTTTAAACTGAAGGGAAATAATGAAAACATAATCTTTCTAAATCCAATCTATGACAAAGAAGTTCTTGGAGTTTTGAGAAAAAACTGCTTTGCCTACATCCACGCCTATGAGGTTGGAGGGACAAATCCCTCTCTGCTTGAGCAGATGCTATTCAAGAGACCGATATTAGCCTACGACGTTCCGTTCAACAGGGAAGTTCTGCAAGAGGGAGGGATATACTTTAAAGATGCTGAGGATTTAGCTAACAAAATGGGGATGCTTGAGAGGGAGGGGTTCGATTTAAAACTTATAAAGAAGACCCAGGTTAAGAGAATAAAGAGGCAGTACAACTGGGGGAAGGTCGCGAGGGAGTATGAGAGGGTGTTTAGGGCTTTGATCGGGAGGGCGCAGGGATGACAATCATAGGCTCTATAACTGACACGGCCATCAAGAAGAACATGAAAGTATACAAAATAGCCCGCAGGGTTTATGATAAGGTTAAATTTGGGAAAGACTCAGCAAAAGATAGGGCTTATTTTGAAAAGAGACTCAAAAAGATGAGGCGTTCCGCGGAGAAGTTTCTAGATCTGTCAAACAAACCGGATAAGAATGTTATCCTAATAACCGTTGACTGTCTACGAGATGATCACTTGTCATATAATGGGTACTCTAGACAGACAACGCCGTTTCTGGACGAGATTGGAGGATACAGAGCTTCACTAATCCCAGCCTCTCCATGGACTTACCCTGCCGTTGCCTCTCTCCTTACTGGGTTCTACCCCCACAACCACGGAGCCGTTTTAGATGGGGAAGATAGGAAATTTGACCTGTCCAAGCTCAGACCGCTGAAAAGTAATATCCTGACGTTAAGTGAGATCTTGGCGCTTTTTGGTTATGCTACCTATTTTAATTCAGGAATTGATCTTGCAATGCTCTCTGTGAGGAGAAGGTTTCACGAGCAGAAACTCAACTCCCTAACTGACGCAGAAGTCATTTTAAATGATTTAAAAGCATGGATAAGGAAGCAGAAAGGCAACTTTTTTGCACACATTCACTTAAAGGATCCACACGAGCCCACAATGCCGCCTAAGGAGTTCTACAACTATTTTGGGGAGGTTAAAAAGCTCCCAAAAATAGAGTACTGGGGAGATTTCCAGAAACCAGAAAATCAAAAAGGAAGAGAATTTGAAGAGTTTAAAGAAAATAAAGTTCTTCTGTACGACAATACTTTGCGATATGTAGATTATGCGCTTGAACAATTCTATGCATTTCTTGAAGATCAAGGATTAATGGATAATACAATCCTAATAATCACAGCAGATCATGGCGAAGAATTCTGGGATCACGCAGAGTTAGAGGCTAAATATTTCTACGATATACGCGGCTATGCAGGGATAGGACATGGACATAGTGTGTTCAATGAGCTTATTCAGATTCCGCTAATAATGACAGGTCCGGGTGTTCCTAAGAAAGAAGAAAAAGACAAGTTTGTCAGTGGGGTAGATATTGTACCAACATTATTTGATTTACTTGGCATTCAGCATAACATATTCTTCGATGGGACAAATATGTTCAATGCATCTAAAAAGAGGCTGATCCTCAGCGAAAACACAGTACATGGACACGAAAAGAAAGCGCTGATTTATGGGGAGCTTAAGTTTATTTACTCTGGAGGAGACAAAGTTGCTTGGTTATTTAATCTTAAGAAAGACCCACAAGAACAAAATCCGATTGTAGACGAGGAACTTTCAAAGATATTCATAAGAAACTTAGAGAAACTAACATCTCCTAAATTATTGTACTGGGGTGTTCAATAATGGACATAGAACGCCTTTTGGTTATTGCTCCATTTTATAGATTTTATATAAAACACTGGGTGGAGACATTATCAAAATATGTAAAAGAAATCGTTGTGCTTGTTCATCATAATCCCCTTGTTGAACTATCAAATATTATGCCTGTGGGAGGATATATTGACTGGGCACGGCTATTTACAAAAGAGAATCTAATTGACACAAATAATATTCCCCAAAATGTCAAAGTTCAGATAGTGCCAATGTATTACCTAATTCCAGATGGCAGAAATAAAAGACTTGGGGAGCTTGCAACGAAAAAATTCATTGAATATTTAAAAAAAGAAAACATAAACTTCGATATTGTTCATGGACAATTCAGATGGCCATCGGGATATGCCGCGATAAATATTGGAAGATATTTTAACACTCCCAAAGTGGTGACAATACACGGCCTGGGTTTTTATTATGTCGCTCAGAGGGGAGGATTCTGGCTAAAGATAATGAAGTACATCCTTTCAGAACCAGATCATATTATTGCATCTAGTAAGAATACAGCGAAATATATTAAGAAGGTATGCCACAAAACTCCGCCAATTACTGTAATTCCCAATGGGTTCAATCCCACGATGTTCTATCCTATTCCTCGGGAACGTGCAAGAGAGACACTAGGACTACCAATCGATAAAAAAATAATAGTATGTGTAGGGAACCTAGCAAAGATAAAAGGACAACATATTTTAGTAAACGCTATGAAATATATAGTCAAAAACAGACAAGATGTTCTTTGCATATTAGTGGGAGATGGCCAACTGAAAAAAGATTTAAAGAAATTGACCAAAAAATTGAACTTACAAAAGTATGTATTTCTTGTTGGCAAAGTTCCTCATCATGAAGTACCCTTATGGATGAATTCAGCGGATGTGTTTGTATTGCCAAGTTTAAGTGAGGGAAATCCAACAGTTATGTTCGAGGCACTAGGTTGTGGAGTGCCATTTGTGGGGACTAGGGTGGGTGGTGTCCCTGAAATAATAACCTCAAATGAATATGGGTCTCTTGTTAATCCAGGAAGCCCAGAAGATCTCGCAGAGAAAATTATGGAAGCCCTAGATCTCAATTGGGACAGAGAAAAGATACACGAATATGCACAGAAATTTACATGGGATAGAATAGCAAGAGAGACCCTCAAGGTGTATAAGAAAGTTTTAGGGGACTAAGAATTATCAAGATGCTAATACTTCCCAATAAACTTTTAGGTGCTTTTTAGCAGTAACTCCCCACCTGAAATTTTGTGACCTTTTAAGACCTTTATTCCGAAGTTTTCTTCGAAGTAAATCATCTGTGGAAAGGATATACATGGCCTCGGCTATTTCGTTTACATCATGTGGATTAACTAATAACGCAATACTATCGCCCAATTCTTTAAGAGAAAACACATTAGACGTTATTACAGGAGTTCCAGACGCCATGGCCTCTAAAATTGGGAGTCCAAAACTTTCATGAAATGATGGGAAAATAAAGAATTTCGCGCCACTATACAATTTTGGTAAGTCTTTATTTGCAATAAACCCTGTAAAAAGGACATCCTGAATATTTAGCGATTTTGTTATACCTTTAATGTTGGCAGGTTGTTTGCCTCCAATTATTAATTTATCAGGGATCCCATATTTTTTCTTAGCAACAGCGAATGCCTTTAAAATCCCCACGAGATTTTTCTTTGGTTGATATGCACTTAAATGAAAGATATATGGTTGAGTAACTCCATACTTTATGAGAGTCTCTTTTAGCGCTCTTTTATTGCCTATTGGCCTGAATTCATCAGACACTCCATGATAGATGACTCGAATTTTATCAAGAGGTATCCAAAGATTTTTAGCAATATTATACTTTTCACTATGTGAAACAGTGATGATTGCATCGAGCCTATCTCTGACCAGATGCCATTGTAATACCTGAGTACGATCAAATATTTTTCTTGTTAAATCATTCCTTCTATAAAAGTAAGCCTTTGGCAATGCTAGATTTGCCATACCATGATTTGTAACGACAATCTTGACCTTAGAGAATGCAAAAGGAATGGGGGGAGCAGGCCTACCAAGGAAAGGAATATGAACAACATCTATTTTCTTCTCAAGGATCTTTGATTGGAGTTTTCCGCTATAAATTGTTTGCCTTACAAATAGCTTTAGAAACGATAACATGTTTGCATGTTTCATAATCTGCACTAAATTATTTTCTGGGGGAATATCTTCAATTATCTTTCCTGTAAAGAGATCAATAAGAAATATCTCAAAATCATCATTAGCTTTAGCTATTTTAACTAATTCAGAAATTAAATTATTTGTATAATTTGCAATGCTCACACTCATAGGGTTTATTGCTATCCCCACTCGCATAAGATCACCGGGGGACTATAAATAGCATGCACTTATAAAACCAACGCTAGAGGATCTAAAAGTATCCTCTCATAACTGTCATTCTGAAGGATAACAGAAAAATTTAATAGCCCCGACAAGAAAGGGGACAAAGAAAAGACAATGAAATACGCAGAGCGATTTACTTAGGAAAGAGTTGCAAAAAATCCTAAACTATATCAGGGGGGCGCTGCATGAAGAATAGGATGTTCTTGTTTATCCTCTATTTTATGCTCTTTTCTATTTCTTGGTTAGTGTTCTGGAGCAGACCTCATCCCTATGTTCGTCCAGAGATATATTTCGTTGTTCTCTCCATCATGGGCACCATTACCTTAATCCAAGTACTTATGTCTCCAAAGAGCGTGCCCAAATTTTGTAAACTTGTACTTTTCTCTGAGATATTTCTCCTATCTGTCTCATTCAACATTACTCAGCAGTTGTTATACCAGACGGTCACAGGCAGGGATCCATGGGGACATTGGATTTTAACGGACATAATAGCACGTACAGGCCACGTTCCATCATTTAGTGAGTTTCCGAGTCCATACACAAAAATACCAAATTTCCATATTTTGATTGCAACGTATATTTTAATATCTGGAATTTCATACAAGTGGGCATCCTACTGGGTAGCAGGAATTGGGACTTTACTACTGGTGCTTTTTGTAATATACATTCTGGCGAGAGAGTTATTTAATGAAAAGATTGCTTTTTTGGCTATGCTGTTTGTGGCAGTCTCTGATGTTGTCCTATACATGACAGGAAGGAATATCATACCTAATACAGTTGGCATAGGGCTCACGCTGTTACTTCTATACTTGTTTATACAGCAAGAAAAATTGATAGTGCATCCTAGTGGCAAGTTCTTAATAGGGATAATAACCTTAGGACTCGTTTTCACACATACTATTAGTTATGCATTTGCATTAACTCAGTTAATGATTTTAATAGTTTTTGACTTTCCTGTTAGTAATGATAAACGGATAGTTCGTGAAAATCTTTGCTGGATACTAACGTTCTTTGTTATCGCTGTGGTTGTGTGGGCATTTGTTTCAGGTTTTTATTTCAAAGCAGGTATTGAGCGGATTTGGTGGTTTATTATTGGGTGGAACAAAGGCGTGAAGAATTATGTTCAGCATCTAGCCATCCCGTTTAGTTATGTTATACTTGGAAGACTAGGTATGCTACTATTGTTTGGGATTAGCGGCATTGGAATTTTGGCGGTATTGTCCAGTAAAGACAGACACAACTTCAAAATAATTAAACTCGCAATAATTTCGGCATTTTTTATCATTACTGGTGTGGTGGCTCCATTCATACCAACTTTCTTAGGAATCAATGAAAGATTGTGGTACTATGGGGAGATTTTAGGCAGTGTATACACTGGGTATTTGGTTTTGGTAATATGGAAATCAAAGAAGTTCAAATTGATGAAGCGATCTTTGGTTGTGTTTGTGACTTTTGTGTTGATCTGGCTGATGTTTGTTTCATCAATTTCAAATGATGATAATCCCCTTGTTCCGCAGTATACAATAAGAACCGGGTGGTATAATTCCGAAATTCAAGCAGCGAAGTTTGTGATAGCAAGATCTTCACTTCCAATAGCTACTGATATTGATTTTCAGCATTTCACAACAGTTAGAGTGGGAATGCTTGGTGAAAACCTTGGAACAGTCCCAATTTGCAACATCAAGACTTTTAGTGAAATACTCAAAAATAATAATTGCTTCATTTTAATAAGGGTAGATTTGATCAAGGATAGGTACTTTGTCTTGGGTAAGGGGTATTCTCAACAAGCATACTTGCCTTTTGGTGCAGAAACTAAGAAGGTTCTTGCAAGAATCATTGCATCCAAAAACCTTGTATATACTACGGGAAATACTATTGGTACCACTTAATTTATTCTAAATTTGCTGAGAAGATAATAAAACATAGCCAAATCCTTGTTTCTCACAGCTCGAACAGGGATAAGCAAAGTGTTAATTAAAATCTGATAAGCATATATCACTGGTGAAAAGTTTGTTCTAACAAAATTAAAATAACCTTCAAATTCCTCAATACGAACTTTAGCTTTTTTTCGTGAAACACCAACTTTGTGCCATACTCTAGAGGTGGGAACATAAATGACTCTCAGACCTTTCTGCTGGGCATTTATACCAAGTTCAACATCTTCATTTCCAAAGAAGTAATTGGAATTCAATGTCTTAAAATACCTAGTATTCATCATTAAAGCAGCTCCTGAGACCCATTCGACATTTTTAGATAGGGTTTCCTTGTTAGAGTCTTGAATGCCGGCCTTATCCTTATTATATATCCATATCCACCACCGGTGTATACGACCACCAGTAAACCATATAACATCACTCCTCCCATTATATTCGTAATAGTAAATCTTCGGTCCAACGATCCCAATCTTTTCGTCACTCTCAGCAACTTTAACAAGTTCATCTAAAAACCTCTTATCAACAACGGTATCATTATTCAAGAGCAACACATAGTCAGGATTCAAAACACTCAAAGCAAATTTTATTCCTATGTTGTTACCACCAGCAAAACCATAGTTGTCTTTGTTTTTGATCAAAATCATTCTTCTATCTGGATCAACCTTTTCGTAAAGTGGCCTATTGAACCTTCCTCTCTTGACATCATCTTCACTAACCTCAAAAACCTTAATTGGCTTATTATTTGGACTGTATTCAAAAAACTTTGAACTAACTTGGATTTTTCCCGCTGCATACTCTTTAATCTCTTGAACAGAGTCATCCCTAGAGCCATTATCAACGACAATAACATCATAGTTAGGGTATGTGATTCTATACAGTGACTCCAAACATTCCACCGTGTCCTTCCAGCCGTTCCAATTAAGGATTATTATCGAAACCTTTGGAGCCTTCAACATACTCTCCCACCATTCTAACTACCGCATCCATGTTCGCGTATTCCCAGCTTCCAAATCTTCCGATGCTGCCAATCCCAATCTCTTTTAGGTATTTAGTGATTGTTTTAAGGTTTTCTTTGTAGTCTTGGTCATAAATCACGTAGGCATATTTAAACCTGTAGACTGTTGTTAAGAGCACATCATCCTCTCGGAGTATCCCCAGCCTATCCAAGTCTTCCACAGTTCTCTCGATAATCTCCTTGTCATTCATTTTACTAATTTCGTCTCCCTCCCTGTAAGTGATTTCAGCCAGCAGGGATGACTTTCCTTGAGGAGCGACGTAAGGGGAATAGTTAGATGGAAAGCTGACCCTGTGTGTTAAGACATCTCTATCAGGGATGTAGAGCCAGGAAAAGTCATTGAGCTTAGGCTTATCAACTCCAATCCCAACCGTGATTAGGGAGTTGAACTTTAAGTTCTCTACAGCTTCAACAACTTCCCGAGGAACATCCCCC
>JALVTR010000064.1 GCA_027035885.1 Desulfurellales bacterium | reverse complement strand
CAGCAATCACAAAAACCTATTGGCTAAGTAAAATTTATCCAAAGGAAATCAGAGAGACTCATTTAAATGGAGATTTCCATATACACGATTTAAATTCTTTGAGCGTCTACTGTGTAGGTTGGGACCTGCAGGATCTTCTCCTTAAAGGTTTCAGGGGTGCAAGAGGCAAAGTAGCAAGTAAACCGGCAAAACACCTTGTGAGTGCATTAGGTCAAATCGTCAACTTTTTCTACACACTGCAAGGCGAATCGGCTGGAGCACAGGCATTTTCCAACTTTGACACGTATTTGGCACCGTTTGTAGCATTTGATAGACTTTCCTATAAAGAGGTCAAACAAGCCCTTCAAGAGTTTATCTTCAATGTTAACGTCCCCACGCGTGTCGGTTTCCAGACGCCTTTTACAAACCTAACGCTCGATCTTAAGGTGCCTGAGTTTATGAAAAGTCAAAGCGTGATAATCGGCGGAAAGCTTGTTAATCACACTTACGGAGAATTCCAGAGAGAAATGGACATGATAAATAAAGCCTTCATGGAGGTTATGAGTGAGGGCGACGCGGATGGCAGGGTTTTTACATTCCCCATTCCCACCTACAACATAACAAAAGACTTTGATTGGGATAACCCCAATCTGGAGCCTCTGTGGGAAGCAACGGCAAAATACGGCATACCTTACTTTGCAAACTTCATAAACTCAGACATGAAACCAGAAGACGCGCGCTCAATGTGCTGCAGGCTTAGGCTCGACACAAGGGAGTTAAAGAAAAAGGGCGGTGGCTTATTCGGTGCAAACCCCTTAACAGGTTCTATAGGCGTCGTAACGATAAACATGCCAAGAATAGCCTACCTTGCATCAAGCAGTCAAAATCCAGAAGAGGATTTCTTCTTTAGGCTTGAGTCTCTGATGGAGCTTGCTAAAGAGAGCTTAGAGATAAAGCGCAAGGTCTTAGAAAAATTCACCGATGCGGGGCTGTATCCGTATTCTAAGTTCTACCTCTCTTCAATCAAAGAGCGCTTTGGTGAATACTGGAAAAACCACTTCTCAACAATAGGTCTTATTGGTATGAACGAGGCATGCTTGAATTTGTTTGGAGAGCCAATCACAACAGAAACAGGGCAGAAATTCTCAAAAAAGGTACTAAAATTCATGAGAAACAAGCTTTTGGAATTCCAAGAGGAGACAGGAAACAACTTCAACTTAGAGGCAACACCCGCAGAAGGCACAAGCTATAGGATCGCTCTGCTCGATAGGGAAAGGTATCCTGGCATTATAACAGCAGGAAAAAACAAGCCATACTACACAAACTCTACACAGCTGCCCGTGAACCACACAGACGACATATTCGAGGCGCTGGATCTACAGGATGAGCTGCAGTCAAGCTACACAGGCGGAACGGTTTTGCATATCTTTGTCGGAGAAAGAATAACAAACACAAGAAGTGTTAAGCTTTTAGTTAAAACGATTTTCGAAAACTACAAACTCCCATACCTTACAATCACGCCGACATTCTCAATATGTCCAATACACGGCTACATACCCGGTGAGTACAAAGAATGTCCAATATGCAAAGAGGAGAAGTTAGAGGAAATTGAAAGGGAAATTCAAAGGTTGAAACGGCAACTAGAGATGGAAAATGGGAAAATGGGGAAATTGGTGAATTGGTGAATGGTCATTAGTCATTAGTCATTAGTCATTGGGTCGTTGGTAAATAATTCGCCAACACCAACACTAACACCACATTTGGAGGTAAAGATGACAAAAAACAAGATTTTGAAAAGAATCAAAGAGTTGGAAAAGTTAAAAAAAGAGGTTAGAGGCATGCCTTGTGAAGTGTATTCACGCGTCGTGGGCTATTTGAGGCCCGTTCAACAGTGGAACGATGGCAAACAAGAGGAATTTGAAGAAAGAAAGACATTTAAGGTGTCATGATTTTTGGCGGTTTACAGAGGTCTTCTTTGATAGACTATCCGGGCGAGCTTGCTGCTATAGTCTTTACTATTGGTTGCAACTTTAGATGCCCGTATTGCCACAATCCAGAGCTTGTCAATGGCACTGCTGAGAGGTTATCTGAAGACAACATTTTAAGCTTTTTAAATAAAAGGCGGGGCAAATTGACGGCTGTATCCATAACGGGCGGCGAGCCTACACTTCACAACGAAAATCTATTGAACTTTATAAAGAAACTAAAGGATTTGGGCTATAAGGTAAAAATCGATACAAACGGAACAAATCCTGAGTTTTTGAAAACCCTGATAAAAGAAAAGCTTATCGATTACGTTGCAATGGACATAAAAGCCCCATTGGATAGATACGACGAGGTTGTAAAAGCCAATGTGGACACGTCCTTAATCAAAAAAAGCATAAATCTGATTTTGGAAGGCGAAGTGCCTTATGAGTTTAGAACCACTGTTTTAAAATGTCTGTTAAACGAAAGTGACATTGAAAAAATCCTGAATATCATAAAAGATGCGCGACTGTACTGTATTCAGAACTTTATACCAACAAAAACACTCGATCCATCGTTTTTGGATAAAAGAGGTCTAAGTAAAAGAGAGTTAGATGATCTGAAAATGTTAAGCAAAAAATATGTAAAAATTTATCAGATAAGGTAAGGAGGAAAAGCTATGAAGTTTAAGAGATTGTTGGCCTTGAGCTGCGCTGCCCTGCTTATGGGCTCTTATGCGCACGCACAAAACAACACGATTGTCGTTACAGCAACAAGAACACAGACAGAGATCTTGAAGACGCCCTCTCCTGTAGATGTAGTTACACAGAAACAGATGCAAAAACAGGGAACAATATTTGTTAAAGACGCGCTAAAGTACGTTCCGGGCGTTTCCATAACATCAAACGGTGCATTTGGTGGAACGACAAGTGTTCGTATAATGGGCTTATCAAGTAGATACATAAAAACACTTATTGACGGTATTGATGTATCAGATCCATCTCAGCCCCAACCTTACTACGATTTCGCAAACTTGCTTCCAGATGGAATAAATAGAATCGAGATTGTTCAAGGTGCACAAAGCGGTCTATACGGTGCAAACGCCGTCGGCGGCGTGATAAACATCATTACAAAAAAAGGCAAAGGCAAACCCTATGCAAAGTACACTCAGGAAGTTGGCTCTTTCAACACCTACAAGGAGTCTGCAGAAACAGGTGGAAAGATAAACAACGTCAGTTTCTACTTTAACGCACTGAGACTTGACACAAGCGGCATTTCAAAGATGGACAAATACAACCCTAAAGACAACTCATACTCAAGGGGCGATGAGGACGATTCATATCATCAAACAGCAATCAACACGCGATTGGAATACGATTTTGATGATTCTATGAACATTGGAACTGTGTTGATGTGGAGTAAAACGAGGAATTATTTGGACAATGGGTGGTATGTAACACCGTCTTACGAATACTTGCCAGATGATAATGCTCCATCAAATAACACGCCTTCCGCAAAAAGCCTAAGGCAAATCAATCATTTCCTGCTATCAAAATTATATCTAAATAAAGACTTCAGCAATTTAAAAATAAAACTGAATGCTTACTACACTCAAACGCTAAAGTACTACAAATCCGCACCAAATGGTTGGAAGGATTATAAAGGCAAAAAATGGGGTTCAAATTTAGTCACAACATATACTATAAATAGTACAAAAATAACCCTAGGTTTCAGTCAAAAAATGGACAAATATGAAGATACAACTCCTTTCAAAAAATTAAGATACAACTATGCAGGCTTCGGTGAAATTCTACAAAGCATTGGAAATTTAAACCTACAAGCTACTGCAAGGGAAGACGATTTCAAGACTTTTGGAAAGCATTTTACCTACAAGCTAGGAGCTAATTACCTATTACCACAGACGCAAACTATTCTAAAGGCTAATTTTGGAACAGGATTCAGGGCACCGAGTATATTTGAGATGTATGCACCTGGGTGGGGAATACCTAATACAAATTTAAAACCTGAAAAGTCAAAAAGTTGGAACCTTGGTTTAACCCAATTTTTCAAGTACAAAACAAGTATAAATCTATTGTTATTTAAAAACATTATAAATAACTTAATTAAATATAATTTCACAAAAAACTGGAAAATCGTTTACCAAAACGTAAAAGGCAAAACCATCTCTGACGGCTTTGAAATTGGCTTAAAATCCAGACCTACAGAATTTCTAACCGTTGGCGTAAACTACACATACACGGCAAGTAAAGACCCAAGCACAAGTGAACAAGCAGCAAGGATTCCTTTAAGAGTTTACACTGGGTACATTACAGTAAAACCTCTGGGTAACAAATTGAATGCGACCTTAGATGGTAGATATATAGGTAAAAGATACGATGATTCAGGACACAAATACCAAACGGGCAAATATGCAGTCTTTGATTTCACGCTCCTATACAATCCAATCAAAAACTTAGAGGCATCTTTGACTGTTAAGAACATATTTGATAGGTTCTACGAAGAGATTTATGGATACTCAACACTGCCAAGATCGGTGTTCGCCACCGTGTCATATAAGTTTTAGCCACCCTCCATATTTTATCATAAGCTTGGCCGCTGCTTTTGCCCTCCACGCAGCGGCTGTTTTTTTATTTGTAAATCTATTTACACTGAAACCAAACCAAACAAAAAAGCCTCAAATTTACAGTGTCTCAATATTTTCATTAGAAAAAGGTTCAAAACATCCTCTACCCAAGAAAACAAGTAAACCAAAGCACTCAGGAATAAAAAAACCACGTCAAAAAGAACATAGATTTCACCTCAAAGAGAAAAAAACGCACGTAAGAAAAAAACATATCAAAAAACGCTTACGCAGCATCACATCAAAATCACAAAAACATAAAAAAATAGAAAAAGCTAAAAAACCTTCAGCACCGGTAAAGGGAAAAGCTCTTGCAAATGCAGTTGCAGCCAACAGAGAAACCCCAAAAAAGAAGCAAATCTCGCACAAAGAAGGAAACAGCGGCAAACGGACAAAAAATTTAAAGGGCAAAAACAAAACAAAAGCAAAAACCAAGATTCTTATATCTGAAGACGGCTATCCATCGATTTACTCATGGATCGCATCCCACAAATTCTATCCCATAGAGGCACTATTCAAAGATGAACAGGGAAGAATCACGGCTATGTTCACAATTAACAGAGGTGGAACTATAACAGGTATAAAAATTTCTAAAGGTTCATTCAGAAGCCTCAACAAAGCAACAGTGAAGATAATCGAAAATTCAAGCCCAATACCTAAAAAAATACTTGAACACTCAAACCTAAAATTGCCTGCCACAGTAATCTTAAAGTTGGTTTTTAAGATAAACAGCTAAGATTCCTTGCAAATACACAAATAAGGTTTTTTAGAGATGGGATTTTCAAAAATCGTAGGTTTTTCTAACGAAAACGTCTCTTTGACA
The DNA here is from genome assembly GCA_027035885.1 of Desulfurellales bacterium. Classification (GTDB taxonomy): domain Bacteria; phylum Campylobacterota_A; class Desulfurellia; order Desulfurellales; family Hippeaceae; genus Hippea. The sequence continues at coordinate 3,503 of JALVTR010000064.1, read as the reverse complement.
AATGTTTCATTTACAATATCTTCAGGTTTCCCAACACAGACAACTTCTCCGCTTTTTAAAAACATAGCCTTATCGCAAAACTCACTTGCAATATCCAAATTGTGCAATACAGCAACTATCGTAAGATTGAATCTGTTTTTTAAATCTAGTAAAAGGTGTAAAATCCTCTCCTGATGGCAAATATCCAAATTGGAGAGTGGTTCATCCAAAAGCAAAACTTCAGGCTCAATAGCCAAAGCCCGCGCAATAAAAACAAGTTGTCTCTCTCCTCCGCTAATTTCAGTGACATAGCTATTTTTAAGTCTTTGCAAACCACAAAGATCTATAGCATGTGCAATTTTTTCTTTGTCCTCAGATTTCTCAAACAGCTGTAATCCCTTAAAATGTGGAATTCTACCTAAACCAACAAACTCCTTAACTTTCATAAACTCAAACGACGGGTTTTGTGAAACAACCGCCACGATTTTGGCAAATTTCTTTTGGGAATAAGACCAAATATTTCTATCTTTTATAGCCACCCTACCGTTTCTTGGTTTATATACCCTTGCTAAAAGTCTCAAAAGTGTTGATTTTCCCGCGCCGTTTGATCCGGCTATACAAAAAAACTCACCCTTTTTAACAAAAAACGACACGTCTTTTATTGTTTGAAACTCGCCAAATGAAAAGCTCAAATTTTCTACCCTAACCACCTAATCCCCTTCTTGAAAGAACCCATATAAATGCGCTACCACCTATAATGCCAGTGATAACACCTACGGGAAGCTCAATAGGTGAAACTATGCTTCTTGCTACACTATCACAAATTATCAAAAAAGAACCACCACCGAAGAATGCCAAGGGCAATAGAATTCTATAATCCCTACTGAAAGTAATCCTAAAAAAATGAGGAACCACAAGACCGACAAAACCTATTATGCCAACATAAGAAACAGATAAACCTGTGGCAAGAGATGCAATCAAGAATACAGCGACTTTAACCTTTTCAACATCAACACCCAAATACTTTGCATCTTCTTCACCCAAAGACATGGCATTTAGATAAACACTTAACATAAAAGAGACAAAAAACACTAAAGCAGAAAGCACAGATATCACACCTAAACCCGTCTTTGACACCCACTGTAGGCTTCCCATCATCCAATAGACAATGCCACTGAGTTTTGCAGGTGAAACCAAAGCCTCAATAAACAAAACCAAAGAAGAGGAAATAAAGCTAATCATAACTCCGATAAGGAGCATTTTATCCAAAGAAACATATCCTTTTTTCATACTAAACAAATACACCAAAAACATAACGACTAAAGCACCCAAAAAACCGCAAAAAGGAAGCCAAAAGAACACAGAAACACCCAGAAACATGCCAAAAACGACCCCCAAAGCAGCACCACCAGATATACCAAGTGTGTATGGCTCAACAAGGGGATTTTTAAACATAGCCTGCAAAATCGCACCTGCGACACTCAATATACCGCCAACACAAAAACCTATAGCAACTCGGGGCAACCTCAAGTCCAAAAGAATCGTCCTATCTATACCACTCTTTTTGATTGCCTGGATAAAAGCGCTAAAAGAAACACCTTCGGAACCCGTGCATATGCTAAAAACCACGGAAAGAAGTACGAAAATAACGAATAAAAAGAACTTCGTTTTCAAAACTCTACCTCTGGATGCAGAAAGTGAGTAATTTTTTTTAGGGTTTTAACAAAAGAAATCGGTGTAGGACTGCAAAGGCTGTAATCATTCAAAACCAAAATCTTGTGATTTTTCACAGCGTTCAAAAATTTAAACCTCTCCCATCGCCTTTTTTCTTCAAAACCATTAAAACCCATTTGAGAGATTATTATGGCATCGGGATTTTTCCTCAATACTTCCTCAGGTGAGTACAAACCGCTCTTTGAATCTTCTGCGATATTCACGCCACCGGCGAACCTTATAAAATCGTTAATAAACGAATCTTTTATGGCTGTAAATAATGGACGCACGCCTATTTCCACAAACACCTTTAGCCTCTTTAAATCCTTTGTTTTTTCAACTATTCTTTTTACCTCTAATTTAGCTTTCTTAACAATAATCAAAGCCCTTTTTTCCTTTCCAAGATATTTAGCAAGCTTTAAAAACTGATTACATATATCATCAAAGCTCTTTGGATACTCAAAAAACACAACACTCAAACCAAGACCTTTCATCTTATTCAGAGCCATAGGGTTAATCATGCCACTCACGAAAACGTAACTTGGTTTAAGCTTCAGCACATCCTCTATATCAACATTTACCAAACTTCCCACCCTTTTCACTTTAAACCCCTTGGGTAAAGCGGCATAACTGCTACAGCCAACAAGATAACTTTGTGCCTTCAGCAAAAAAATCTCCTCTGTGACTACAGGAGACAAAGAAACAACGCGTAAGTCTTTGGCATAGGTGTTTATCGATAGAAAAAAAATTAGAAAAAATACAACCCTTTTCATTTCAGTATTCCATACTCAAATAGAATTTATCAAGTCTTGATTTAAAAAACTCCAAAGCTCCATCGATTTTTTCTTTACTATACCTATACATATCCCTATCAAATTCCAAGCCTTTTAAAACACACGGTTCTTTGCTCAACATATTTTTGTAATCGTTTTTGTCAAATCTCAAAAAACCAATCTCAATAGAATGTAAATTCTTGATATTTTCCACAAAGTCTAAAAGCTCGCTGTAATCATCAAGGTAGTCAACAATAACAGGATCAAACCTTATTCCAATTTTAAATCCCTTATCGTCTAATCGTTTAATTGCCATCTTTCGCTTCTCAATTGATGGCGTGAGAAACTCATACTTTTCAATCATACTTTCAGGAGATAAAGAAAAGGCGAAGATTACATTATTATAAGGCTTAAGATTAAAAACATTTTCCACTCGATCGGATTTTGTTCTGATTTCTAAAAAAACATCGTCACTGAGCTTGCCAAAATACTCAATTAAATCAATTAAAAAATCACCTGCAAAGTATAAAGACAAAGGATCCGAAAATGTCCCTGCATAAAAGTAAAGCGGTCGCGTCTTGTCCCTTTTAATAACCTCATCAATGGCTTTGAAATAATCCTCAAAGTTTAAAAAAATAACTGGGTTAAAGCTTTTAAAATAGCCCTTCAAAAAACAGTAGGAACAGTCATAGATGCAATTGTACTGGGTAAGTATTGAATAACCATAACCACCGTTTGGTGTGTAGTTGTTCGGTGTTTTTCTCAAAAACTCACCCTTTTTGTTGGCATAAATAATGGCCGTTCTGTCCTTTAAATTGTGAAAAACAGGGATATAGTCATGGATTTTATAAACCTTATCTGCTTTAAACTTTATCCTTTTTTCTTCAATACCTTTTTCCAAGAAAACTACTTTAGCATTAAAAGCCTTCTTTTCGCATTTCGAAACATTGATTTTCAGCCTCTTATACAAAAACTGCCTTTGCGTAAATGTATATCTCCTTTTTTGAATAACTTTTTTCAAACCGTTGAGCAGCTTCT
>JALVTR010000063.1 GCA_027035885.1 Desulfurellales bacterium | reverse complement strand
CCCGTTTCAATAGAAATTGCCTTAATGCTAAACATAAATCCTATGAGTCTTCTGATACCCGAGGTAATTGCATCAAATATGGGTGGAACTGCAACGCTTATCGGTGATCCACCTAACATCATGATTGGTTCTTTTGCCCATCTTACTTTCAATCAGTTTCTTATAAACCTAGCAGACGTTATTTTCCTTATTCTCATTGTTAACATTTTTATTATGAAGTTTTTTTTCGGCAAAGAATACAAGAAAGGAAAAGTTGAGAATGTGGGTAAGCTACTTGAAAAGCTCAAAGAAGAATACAAAATAACAGATGCAAAATTGCTCAAATACTGTTTGTTCATACTTGCCTTTGTTGTAGGTTTATTTGTTACACATGGGCTTTTTCATATGGAACCGTCGGTAGCTGCCTTGGTCGGCGCAGGTTTAATTTTAATATTTAGTGGTGTTGATATTACCGAAATGATGGAAAAAGAGGTTGAATGGACAACCCTTGTATTTTTTATGATGTTATTCATAATCGTTGAGGGCAGTGTGCAAACGGGCGTTATAATGATGATAGCCTCATGGGTAAAAGATTTAGCTGGTAATAGTTTGGCTCTTGCTATAATTTTGATTATTTGGGTAAGTGCTTTTGCCTCAGCCATTATTGATAATATTCCTTTTACTGCAACAATGCTGCCAGTTGTAGCTTATCTTACAAGGACAATACCTGATGCCGGTAACACACTGTGGTGGGCTTTGTCTTTGGGCGCTTGCTTAGGTGGGAATGGTACTTTAATAGGTGCGAGTGCAAATGTTGTAACAGCAGGTATATCTGAAAGAGCAGGCTATCCAATAACGTTCAAAGAGTTTTTAAAAGTAGGGCTACCAGCTACTGTTATATCGGTTGCAATTGGTATGGTATGGTTACTGTTGGGAGGTTAGTATGGAATACGATTTAGTTGTAGTGGCCAAAGGCTCTGAGGTTGCTAAAAAAGCTGTAAAGAAGGCATTAGAAATAGCTGAAAATGATGGAATAAAAGTAATTTATCTTATTTTTGTAAACGACACTAATTTTTACTCTAAAAGCGGATATGTTAACTTGGAAAAGGAGTTAGAGCAAGGTATTGAAAATATTAGTAGGATAGTACTTAATAAATTAGAAGCGATAATATTAAATGCTGACAATAGGATTGAGGTTAAAAAGATTGAACTTAAAGGAAAGACAGCGGAGGAAATTTTAAAATTTGTGAAAACTAATAGAGTTAAAACCCTTATTGTTCCGAAAGAAGAAAGAGGTCCGATTGAAAAGTCTCTTACTCATGGTGAAGTGAAACCATTTTTTAGTGAAATAAAACAAAATGTTGAAAATTTTATAATTATTGAGTAAAAAAAGGTTGTCTACGAGATGATGTGTATTTTACTGTCTTGTTTAGATGTGTGAAACTAAAATGTAGGAGGTTGGCATGATCAATATAAATCATACACTTTTTATCCAGATGATAAATTTTCTCTTTTTGTTGTTTGTGCTTAATATAATTCTTTACAGACCTTTGCTTTCGAAGATAAGGGAAAGAATTAGCAAAATCGAGGAACTGAAAAGTATGGCCAACAAATTGAAAAGAGAAGCTAAAGAAAATGAAGAAAAATACTCCATGAAAATTAAAGAAGCCGAAGAAAAAGCTAAAGAAAATTATGCTAGTACGATTGCAAAAGCCCTTAAAGAAAAAGAAGATAAAATATCTCAAGAGCGAAGGAAAGCTATTGAAGAGATTAAAAAGTTTGGAGGGAGTATAAACAAGCAGATTGAATTGGAATTAAATAGTTCTAAAGATTATAGTTTTGAGATTGCAACTAAAATTTATAGGCAAATAGTGGAGTAAGGGGGTTGATATGTTAAAGTATGTAATAAGTGCTGTATTTATACTTGTACCTTTAGTTTCCTTTGCTGCCGAAAGCAGTGGTGTTGAACCCCGCATGGGATGGAGAGTTATAAATTTTGTCGTTTTTGTTGCTATTCTTTATTACTTCTTTAGAAAACCTTTTTCAAAATTTTTTAGTACAAGAAAAGAAACTATAAAAAAGGAACTTGAGGAAGCTGAGAGGCTACAAGCTGAAGCTGAGAAATTATTAGAAGAAACAAAAAAGAAATTAGATAAATTGGAGTTAGAGGTAAGGAATATTTTGGACACCTTTGATTCTATGGCTAAAAATGAGAGAGAGCAAATTTTAAGAGAAATTGAAATTGCAATAAAAAGAATTTTGAAATCTGTAGAAGAAGAAAAGGCGTTTATGATTTCAAAAGCTAAAATGATGTTACTTAACAAGATGAGCAAAGAAGCCATAGATAATCTCAGAAAAAGGTTTGAGAATCTGTCAATTGAAGAGCACAAAAAGATTAACGATAAATTTATAAGGAGTTTACAGCAATGATTGATAAAAAGCTATCCTTAAGATACGCCAAGGCTCTTTTGGGGCTGTGTGATGATAATGAAGTTAATTCAGACAGGGTTTTAGATGACTTGAGGGAGTTGGATGTTTTTTTAATGAATAATCCAGAGATATTTGAGTACTTGTCAGCTCATGTTATTCCTTATAGAAACAAGGAAAAAGTTATATCCCAGCTGTGTGATGATGAGTTTTTATATAATTTTATTAAGTACATTGTTTTAAAGGGTAGGTTTAGGCTATTTCATGAGATTGTTGAAACATTTGAAGAATTATCTGACGAGAAAAAGGGTAGGGCAAAAGCTCTTGTTAGGAGTGCTGTTGAATTGGATGAGCTGGCTATAGAAAAATTAAAAGAACAATTAAAAAAGAAATTGAATAAGAACGTTCAATTTGAATTTACAACAGATTCAAGCTTAATCGCAGGGATAGTTGTTCAGGTAAAGGACGTTGTTTATGACGGCAGCCTGAGAACTTATTTGTCTAATCTTGAACATAAACTTATGAGACTTTCAATATAAGGATAAGGAGGAGAGGGTAAATGCAAATTAAAGCAAGCGAAGTTAGCGAAGTAATAAAGAAAGAGATTGAGAGCGCCAAAGAATTTATCGATATAAGCGAGACAGGGACTGTCCTGAGTGTCGGCGATGGTATTGCAAGAGTCTATGGTCTTAGTAAGGTTATGTCAAATGAGCTTGTTCAGTTTGAGTGTGGGGTTATGGGCATGGCCCTAAACTTGGAAGAAGATAATGTGGGTGTTGTTGTTCTTGGTGATGATAGAATGATAAAAGAGGGTGATAAAGTAAAAAGGACAAAAATGATATCCCAAGTTCCAGTGGGAGAAGCTTTGGTTGGTAGAGTTGTGAATGCCCTTGGTGAAGCTATTGATGGTAAGGGCCCAATAGAAAGCGAACATTATAGAAGAATTGAGATAAAAGCGCCTGGAATTGTTCAAAGACAATCTGTTAAGGAGCCGCTACAAACTGGTATTAAAGCGATAGATGCAATGATTCCTATAGGAAGGGGCCAGAGGGAGCTTATAATTGGTGATAGACAGATTGGCAAGACGCAGATTGCTTTGGATACGATAATTAACCAAAAGTATACTGACGTTTACTGTATTTATGTTGCAATAGGACAGAAAAGGTCCACGATTGCTAGGATTTGGAAAAAGCTCGAAGAGATGGGTGCTATGGAATATACCACAATTGTTGCGGCAACCGCATCTGATCCTGCACCACTACAATATATAGCGCCGTATGCTGGGGTTACAATGGGAGAGTATTTTAGGGATAACGGAATGCATGCTTTAATTATATATGATGACCTTACAAAACATGCTCAGGCATACAGACAGGTTTCACTATTATTGAGAAGACCACCTGGTAGGGAGGCTTATCCTGGAGATGTATTCTATTTACACTCTAGGTTACTTGAGCGTGCAGCCAAGCTATCAGATGAGATGGGTGGTGGATCTTTAACTGCTTTGCCAATAATTGAAACCCAAGCGGGAGATGTATCAGCATACATACCAACTAACGTTATTTCAATCACCGATGGCCAAATATACTTGGAGGGTGACCTATTTTATGCTGGTATTAGACCGGCTGTTAATGCAGGTATATCCGTTTCAAGAGTTGGTGGTGCGGCTCAAATTAAAGCTATGAAGCAAGTTGCTGGCATGTTGAGACTTTCTCTGGCCCAGTATAGAGAGCTTGCAGCTTTTGCCCAGTTTGGCTCAGATTTGGATAAAGTTACTCAGCAGCAGTTAAACAGAGGTGCAAAGCTTACAGAGATTTTAAAGCAACCACAATATGCTCCTCTTCCCGTGGAAAAACAAATCCTAATAATTTATGCAGGAAACAACGGCTACCTCGACGATATAGCCGTTGAACATGTAAAAAAGTTTGAGGAGGAGTTGTATAAGTTTGTTGAAGCAAAGCATCCAGATATATTGCCCGAAGTAAAAGAAAAGAAAAAAATAGATGATAAACTTAAAGAGAAAATGGATAACGCTATACAAGAATTCAAGAAAGTATTTAAACCATAGATAGAGGAGCACCACTATGGCTGTTAGTATGCGAGACATAAAGAGGAAAATCGGTAGTATTCAAAAAACCCAGCAAATAACAAAAGCAATGAAAATGGTTGCAGCAGCAAAATTGAGAAAAACCCAAGAAGCGGCTCTAATATTTAGACCTTTTCAAAATAAACTTGAGCAAATGATTGCATTACTTGTGAACTCAACATCCCACCAAGAAAGCGAGCTTTTGCGTTTTAGAGATGTAAAAAATGTGGACATTATAGTTATCACGTCGGATAGAGGTTTATGCGGCGCGTTCAACCACAATATTATTAAGGAAACAGAGAGGTTTATAAAAACAAAATTAACGGGTAAGAATGTGAATTTAGTGCTCATTGGTCGTTTTGCACATACATATTTTAGATTCAGAGGCATCGAACCAAAAGAGGCATATTCAGGGATTCTAAAGGATAGGGCTGACTATGGAGAAGCAAGTGAGATAATGGAAAAGGTTATTGCAGATTTTTTAAATGGAGAAAGTGACGAAGTCTACGTTATCTACAACAGGTTTGTAAACGTTCTCATACAAAAAGTTACAATTAAAAAATTACTACCCGTCATGATAGGAGATAAAGTCCCGAGCGAGCAGAATGCTGTCGAAAAATTCACATTCGAACCAGACAAAGAAACCGTTTTAAATAAGCTATTACCTAAATACGTAAAGATGGAACTCTACGGTGCGATGTTAGAATCTTTAGCTGGAGAATATGCTGCAAGGATGACAGCTATGGATGCGGCTACAGTCAATGCAGGGGAGATGATAAAGAGCTTGACACTCGAGTTTAACAAGGCTAGACAAGCTACAATAACTAAGGAATTAATAGAGATAACAACAAGTATAGAAGCTATGAAGCAATAAAATAATAAGGGGAGTTAGATTATGGCAGAAAAAGGAAAAATTGTTCAGGTAATAGGACCGGTTGTTGATGTGGAGTTTGCAGAGGGTGATTTGCCACCTATATACACTGCTTTAAGGATAAAGAAAGAGGATGTAGAAGGTACTTCAAGTGACCTTATTTTGGAAATTCAGCAACATTTAGGTGAGAGAAGGGTTAGAACTGTTGCCATGGATTCAACGGATGGATTGGTTAGAGGTACAGATGTTGAAAATACAGGTGATTACATCACAACACCCGTGGGTGATGGTGTTCTTGGAAGGATAATAAATGTAGTTGGCGAGCCTGTTGATGAATTAGGACCTTTAAAATACGATGTTAAGTGGCCTATACATAGGGATGCGCCACTTCTTGAGGAACAGTCGACTACAAGTGAGATGTTTGAGACAGGAATTAAGGTTATTGATTTGCTTTGTCCGTATGCAAAAGGTGGTAAAACAGGGCTTTTTGGAGGTGCTGGCGTTGGGAAAACGGTCCTTATTATGGAATTAATTCATAATGTCGCTATGCATCATGGAGGATATTCTGTTTTCTGTGGCGTCGGTGAGAGGACAAGGGAAGGTAATGACTTATGGAATGAGATGAAGGAGTCTGGAGTTTTAGATAAAGCTGCTTTGATATACGGTCAGATGAACGAGCCTCCTGGTGCGAGGGCTAGGATAGGTCTAACAGGACTTACTGTTGCAGAGTATTTTAGGGATGAAAAAAATTTGGATGTTCTTGTCTTTATAGATAATATCTTTAGGTTTACCCAAGCTGGTTCTGAAGTTTCTGCATTGTTGGGTAGAATTCCATCGGCTGTTGGTTACCAACCTACGTTAGGTACAGATATGGGAGAATTGCAAGAGAGAATTACCTCAACTAAGAAAGGTTCAATTACATCTGTACAAGCTATATACGTTCCTGCTGACGACTTAACAGATCCAGCTCCTGCAACAACGTTTTCTCACTTAGATGCTACTACAGTCCTTTCAAGAAAATTGACTGAACTTGGAATTTATCCAGCTGTTGATCCGCTTGACTCAACATCAAGAATTCTCGACCCAACTGTTGTGGGTAATGAACATTATGAAGTAGCAAGAAATGTTCAAGAGATACTTCAAAGATATAAAGAGCTACAGGATATTATTGCTATCTTGGGAATGGAAGAGTTAAGTGAAGAAGACAAGGTAATAGTTAATAGGGCAAGAAAAATACAGAGGTTTCTATCTCAACCATTCTTTGTAGCTGAACAGTTTACAGGTATGAGTGGAAAATATGTAAGCATTCAAGATACTATAAAAGGCTTTAAAGAAATAATAGATGGAAAACACGACTATATACCAGAACAGGCTTTCTACATGGTTGGAACGATAGAAGAAGCTTTAGAGAAGGCAAAAACACTTGCGCAGTAGTAGGAGGTTATAGTGCCTGAATTAAATGTTAGTATCGTGACACCATTAAAAAAAGTATTCGAAGGCAAGGTAGAATATATAAGTGCCCCAGGGATATTGGGCGAATTTGGCGTTCTGCCAAGCCATGAAAGTTTCATGACTATACTGGATGTAGGACTCTTGGATATACAGCCAAAGGATCAGGATAAAATTAAAATACTTGTAGTTGGTGGATATTTTGAAGTTGACGATGACAATGTGTTTGTGATTGCTGACGAAGTTGTGACTAAAGAAGAGATAGATATAGATAAGGCAAGGGAAAATGTAGAAAAGTATAAGAACGAGCTTTCTTCACTTTCTTTTGGTGATGCAAACTATGAGAAGGTAAGAAGATTGATGAAGAAATACGAAAGCATGGTGGAGCTGGCGTCATGAGTAATTATTTTGGTTTCAGTCACATAGGCAGCATAGCTATAGCTGTCCTTGTAGTTTTGGGTATCATGTCTCTGTATTCATGGAGCTTTATGATTTATAAGTGGTTGCAACTTAGGTCAATATTTAATAAAAATCGTATCTTTGTAAGGAAGTTTATAGAAACAAGTGATAAATCATCCCTTGATGCATTTGCTAAAGCTACAGAATCAATTGCAGGGAATATTTACTTGCTCAAAAAGGAATCTTATGCATCCGCGAGAAGTTTTTTGGAAATTATAAGTAAAGACTTTGAAAGTGGATTCCCATGGCTTGCCTCAATAGGAGCTACTGCCCCTTTTGTAGGTCTATTTGGAACTGTTTGGGGTATTATAAATGCATTTAATAGTATAGGTAATGTCCAAAGTGTTACAATTGCCACTGTAGCACCTGGTATATCGGAGGCTTTGGTAACAACGGCAGCTGGAATCTTTGTGGCTGTTCCTGCTGTTATTGGATACAATATTCTTCATACTAGACTTTCAAACATAGCAGAAGAGTTGGAAGGTTTTTTAGAAGCTATTAAATGAAAAAGAGCAACAAAAAGGCATTTTCCGATATCAATATAACGCCGCTTGTCGATGTAATGTTGGTTCTCTTAGTAATTTTTATGGTAACTACACCTATGCTTGTCAAGGGTATAAAGGTAAATCTTCCAAAAACAAAATCTGGTGTAACAAAAATAGAGAAAAAAGATATAATCATTTCCATTGATAAAGAAGGCAAGTATTACCTTGATAAAGTGCCAATAAAACTAAATACACTAAAAGACTATCTAAAAGCTCATAGAGGAAGAACAGTTATAATAAAAGCCGATTCAATGGTAAACTACGGAACCGTTGTTAGTTTGATTGACACGGTGAAATCAGTTGGCATAAGCAGGGTAGGTCTTGCCACTCGACCCAAGAAATGAAGTTTCTTAGCTTTTTAGCGTCTTTACTCATTAATGCTTTTTTTGTCTTTATTTTTCTTTTGATTGTAAAAGCACAGACTGTAAAACCTATAAAAACACATATATACACAGTAAACCTAATAGAACTGTCAAAAAAGAAAGTAAAACCAAAGATATTACAGAGGCCGAAACCCAAGCCTAAAATTATTCCCAAACCTAAGCCGAGGCCTAAGCCAGCTATGAGACCAAAGCCTAAGTCAAAGCCAAAGCCCAAACCTATTGTTAAGTCAAAGCCGAAACCCGAGCCCAAGGTTGTTGTTAAACCAAAGCCAAAGCTTAAACGGAAACCAAAGCAAAAAAATAAACCAAAGCCTAAAAAAATATTGAGACCTAAGTACAGACCGAAATACAGGAAAAAAGTACCAAAGCCAAATATAGAGGAAAGAATAAGGTTAATAAGAGAAAAAGTAATGTTACAACAGATAAAAGAAAGATTATTAGAGGAAAAAATCAAAGCCTTAAAAGAACATATTTTGACTCAAAGAGAAGCACAAAAGAGATTTTCCCAGAAATTGGCGAACAGTTACGTTTCTTTGATAAAGAGTATCATCTACAAAAACTGGGGAGTGGAAAAAAGCATTATTAAGAATAATATATTCATTGCAAAGGTAGAAATAAAACTTGATTATAGAGGAAATTTGATTAATCTATGTATGATAAGAAGTTCAGGCAATGCCTATTTTGATGGAACGGTAATTGATGCTATTAAAAGTAGTGAACCTTTTCC
>JALVTR010000062.1 GCA_027035885.1 Desulfurellales bacterium | reverse complement strand
TTATAATAGCTTATATGCCGATGTAAATAGCATTTTAATAAATATCAAAGAGCCTTTAAGCGACAATAATCTTAGATTATCAGAAAGAAAAATTTTTGATAAAGAATTGAATTGTTGGCTTATCCATTTGAAAGTAATTGATATTGATAACCCTAATGATTTTGAAGAAACATTCTCTCCAATAATAACAAGAGACAAAACAGACCCTCAAAAACATATAGCTGCTACAACTTATGCAAGAAGAGATGCATTAGTAACTCTTCTAAATTTACCACAAGAAGACGATGACGGAAACACGGCGGCTGGAAAAGGTCAAAACTATCCTGAACCTGAAAAACAACAGATTAAATCTAAAAAAATGACCCCGAGACAGCAATTTTTAGAATTTATTGCAAAAGAAGGTATAGACGCAAAACATTTAAATGATTTTACAAACTGGATGATAGCAGCGGGGTATGATATAAAAAACGATGATGTAAAAATCAGCCTGTTAAATCAGGATATTAAATTCAAAAAGCTAATCAGGGCTTATTTAGATGCATTACAAACACAATGAAAATATCAAATAATTTCAACCGCTTTTATCATTCGCAAATAAAAGAGTTATTCCAAAAAATCCCGTCTAAGTTAAAAATAGAAGGTATCGGGACAATTTACATAAAAGGAATGACCTTTTATGCCTTTAAGCAGATGTTAAAACTCATTAACCTGGATTATCCACGAGATGATACAGGACATCCGCTCTCAACAAGAGATATAAGCAATAAAGAACTAGTGCAGCATATAGAGTTTATCTTTAAATTAGCGGCTCAAAACGGTGTAGAAATGAATATAATTAAGCAAGAGTGGGAATTATTATTAAGGAGAGCAAATGAACCTTTGCATATTTAGAGGCAATATAACAAAAGAAACACAGTTGAAATATTTACCAAGCGGCACAGCTTTACTGAGTTTTGATTTAGCGGTAAATTACAGATACGGGAAAGAGCAAAAAACGCTTTTTATCAAATGCAACCTGTTTGGAAAAAGAGCGGAAGGACTTGCCCAGTATCTCACAAAAGGCACAAATATTATCGTCGACGGAATGTTGACTGAAAATAATTGGACAGGCGACGACGGAAAAATGAGATATTCAAAAGAATTGTTGGTTAGCAGCGTAGAGTTTGCAGGTTGTAAATCAAACACCAATCAAACAAATCAAGCCCATAATACAGGCAATTATGCAGCAAATACCAACGGACAATCAAACACCCCTCAAACACCGGTGATGGATATTGATGAGGGCGATATTCCGTTTTAAACAAGCAAGATTTTGCTTTTTGTGTATATTATGGTAACATTCCGCTCCCAAAATGTTATGTAATTTAATACATAATGTAATAATATTTGTTATAGTTAGAAAAAAGGAGAACAAATGACTAAATTAGGGTATGTAGAAGTTTAATTGAAATTAACTTTTTTACTCCATCTTTTATTTAACCATTCTAAAAATTCCCAAGCATCTTTTTTATTATGAGGTACTCCTCTTTGATGTTTAATATATTCTTTAAAAATTTTATAATTTCTAACTATCAAAAGTCCCATTGAATCAAGAGCCATTTTTTCATCAATTGCTTTATAATATACACCAATTGCTAACTTTTCATAAGCATTTAAAATATTTATAATTGCAAACCTTATCTTTTTACCGTTTTTAGACATTTTACAAAGTCCATCGGCTTCTTTTTCTATTTTGCCGTCATTATGTTCGCATATCCATAAATGGAATTTAGTAATAGATAAGGTTTCATCAGCCTTTGTAATGTTTGCAAAATCTACAAGCTCATTTAAAATTTCTCTATTTTGTTGGATAGTGTTTAAGATTTTATCTATTTCACTGTTTACTTGTTCTTTTCTTTGTTGAGTTACATTCTCTTTATAAGTTAAGAATACAGCAAAAATACTTAATGGAGTTAGGATTTCCGTTAAATGTGTCATAAAATTGCCTGATTTATAAAAATAGATACCAAAACCTAATGTAATAACAAATAACACCCAAAAAAATCCATCAACAATCCAAATTTTTAAATTTCTTAAACAATAAA
>JALVTR010000061.1 GCA_027035885.1 Desulfurellales bacterium | reverse complement strand
TCCTTCTATCACTACCTATGCCAACCCTAACCTTATTAATATCCGCACCCAAAGCCTCAGCTATACGGGAAATCTCGTTTATGAAAGAAATTTTGGTTGCTAAAATGGCGTTTGCCGCATACTTTGTAAGTTCTGCACTTCTAACATCCATCCCAATAAAACGCTCATGGTTTAATGTAAAAGGCCTGTACAATTCTTTCATTACCTTCATTGATTTCTCATTGTTGGCACCAACAATTACTCTATCTGGTTTCATAAAGTCACTAATCGCATCACCCTCTTTTAAGAATTCTGGGTTAGAGACAACATCGAAACCAAATGGGGCACCGTCAGGAAATCTTTTTTTAAGTTCCTCTTCAATGGTTTCCTTAACTTTATCTGCCGTTCCAACAGGAACTGTAGACTTATCGACAACTATCATTTTATGGTCCATAAACTTACCTATACTTTTTGCGGCTTCCAAAACGTGGTTTAAATCTGCACTACCATCCTCTGATTGTGGTGTTCCCACGGCTATAAACACAATATTACTATTTTTTACAGCATACTCTGTGTCCGTTGTAAAAGTTATGTTGCCCTTCTCAATATTTTTCCTAATCAGCTTATCTAAACCCGGTTCGAATATAGGCACAACACCATCATTAAGTTTTCTAACTTTTTCCTTGTCTATATCTACACATATAACATTATTTCCCATCTCTGCAAAGCACGCCCCCGTAACAAGTCCAACGTATCCGCTTCCAATAATCGACAGTTTCACTTACACGCCTCCTCAAACAAATAGTTTTCTAACAGACGTATAGTACTCGTCTTCTGTTTTTCTAACCTTTTCCAAGTCTATATCAATCATGGCATCCAATATTTCTTTATCAAACAACTCTATATCCCTAAAATTTCTCAAGCCATCTTTTATCTTTTCATCACTACGAGCCCCTCTGTAAGGCCTATCTTGCATAATAGCTGCGATGATTGTTGCCAAACCCAACACAGCTGCCTCACCTTCAGGCTTAATCTTGCAAGGATAGCCCTCTTTTGTATTGTTTTCATGGTGTAAAAGAACAAGCTCTGCCTCCCTATCAAAGCCCAAACGTTTCAATATATGGTAACCCTCAAACGTATGTGATTTTACAATATTATACGTTTCATCGTCCAAAGAAGGCATTTTGAAAGTGTCATAGGGAATTTTTAAGTTTCCCACGTGAGATAGTAGCGCAGCATTGTGCAAAACTTTAGTATCTAATCTTAGCTTATACCCTAAATTAACAGATATATTTTTCACATAAAGCGAATATTTATCGTAAAAAGGAGCAATGCTATCTGTTATATACGAAATAAAATAAACAATAGCTGTTTTTAACTTCTCATCCATCTCTTCTTTGGGTAATTTGTTTATGATTTCTAAAATAGCATCATCAATATGGCTTTCCAATAAAGAAAACCAAAAACATTCCTTTTTCGCTATATTCTTTAAAACATCAAACATATTTGTGTCAAACAGGTTCCTTTTTTGCTCAAGGAAATCAACTAAATCATCATAAGCATAAGGATTTGTTAGACTTCTATAAGCAATCTCAACATTATCTGCTAAAAACAGTATATTGCCAATAATAGACGCGTTATTTTCATGAGGTGTGTGGTGTAAATTTATAGCCAAAGTAACATCCAAATGCATATTAAAAAAACGTGCAATCCTTCCGCCAACAACGGCATGTTTATTTAAAAGCTCAAAATCCTCATAAATAATATTTCTAAATGTCTCTACCTTTGATTCATCGGTGAGCAAACCTATATCGTGCAAAAGAGCACTTTTTACAACTAAATCCAAGCCTTTCTCATCAAATTTCAGCTCTTTAGCTATACTATAAGCAATAAAACACACTCTTCTTTGATGGAGTGTATCCTCACCTTCCAAAGAATCTGAGAGCCTACACAGCTCAAATAAGGCTTTATTTACCCACATAATACACCTCCAAAGCTAATTTTAACAATCTTATCTTGCAAAATCCAGATAAATTGATAATCTTTTTACTTAAGGGAGGGGAAGCATGCCTAAAATTGCCATTGTAGGAAAACCAAATGTTGGTAAATCAACGATATTCAACGCTCTAATCAAAAAAAACAAAAGTTTAACACTGGATATTCCAGGAACAACAAGGGATAGAATTTTCGAATATGGAAACATAAACGGCAGAGACATACTCTTTATCGACACAGGAGGATTTGAAAGAAACGGTGAATTTCAGGAAAATATAAACGAACAGGTTCACCATGCAATAGATTCAAGTGATGCTGTAATAGTGGTATTTGACCTAACCACACCGTTAAGTGTTGAGGATGATGAAATATTCAAATATGTCCTTAAAAAAAACAAAAAGTACATACTTGTTGCCAATAAATCTGACATAAAGCAGCAAGAATTTGAATATGATTATTATAAATTCGGCGACATACTGAAAATATCCGCAACTCACAGGAGAAACTTCGATATTTTAAAGGACAAAATTGTCAATTTAATTGATAAAGAGGAGAAAAAGGTTCAGTGCGATGCAAACATAGCTATTGTTGGTAGATCAAACGTTGGCAAATCATCTCTGATAAACGCAATTTTAAACGAGAACAGAAGTGTTGTTAGCGATAAAGTCGGAACAACAACGGATAGTATAGATACACCGTTTAAATACGATGGCACATGCTTTTTGCTTGTTGATACGGCTGGCATAAGAAAAAAGTCAAAAACAAAAAGGGCGTTGGATAAGCTTGCAAGCATATTCTCACTTTTTGCTATCGATAGAAGCGATATCTGCGTTGCGGTCATTGATGCAGGCGAGGGCCTAACATCGATGGACAAGCATATTATAAACACCGTTGCAGAAAAGCACAAAGGCATAGTGATTGCCTTAAACAAATGGGACCTTGTTAAAGAAATAATGTTTGAAGAGTATTCGAAAAAACTAAAAAGAGAGTTGCCATTTGCAAGTTATGCAGAAATCGTAGCAATAAGTGCAATAGAGAAAAAAAATATAAACAAACTACTAAATAAAATTTTAAACGTTTACAAAATTTGCTCAAAGCGTATTAAAACGCACGAGCTAAACGAAAAATTGCACTCAATAATCAAACAAAATGCCCCTTTTTCTAAGAAAGGCAAGGAAATAAAATTGAAATACATGACACAGGTTGATACGAACCCTCCACATTTTGTTATTATTACAAACAGACCAAATGAAATTGAGGAGAATTACAAGCGTTACGTAAGGAACAGTCTGTATAACCTGTTTAACTTCAAGGGTTGTTCGATAAAAATTACTTATAAGGAATCGAAAAATGAAAGGGATAGTTGAAAGAATCAAAAAATTATACCCAAAACCAACGGTAGAGTTAAATTTCTCAAATCCATTTGAACTTTTAATCGCCCTTATTCTATCCGCTCGATGCACAGACAAAAGAACAAACATCATTACAGAGGAGCTGTTTAAACACTATCCAACGCCAAACGATATGGCTAACGCATCCATTGAGGAGATAGACAAAATTATATCATCGTGCAGCATGCACAACACAAAGAGCAAAAATCTTAAGGCATTATCGGAAACATTGGTCAAAGATTTTAACGGTGAAGTACCGAAAAGTTTGGATGAGTTAACAAAACTCCCTGGCGTTGGAAGAAAAACAGCAAATATTTTATTATCAATAGCCTACGGCATTCCAGCTATAGGCGTTGATACCCATGTAAAGAGATTGGCTCATAGGCTAGGTATATCAAAGTCAGAAAAACCTGAAGAGATCGAAGAAGACATAAAGAAAACCGTGCCAAAAGAGGATTGGATTGTCTTCTACACAGGTTTAATATTGCACGGAAGAAGGGTGTGTAAAGCTAAAAATCCCAACTGCGATAAATGCCAATTAGAAGACATATGCCCAAAAATCGGCATCAAATGAGCAAGGAAGATGGTTTTAGCTTCTGTTTTGACAAAAGCGTCTGTAAAATATGTAAAGGTAAATGTTGCATAGGTGAAGGATACGTGTTTTTGACAGATGAGGATATAGAGGGCATTTCTAATTTTTTATCCCTAAAGAAAGAGGAATTCCTAAAACTTTACACAAGAAAGGTTAACGGTAAAACTACCCTCATAGATTTGGCGGTAAAAAACGAAATTAGGTGTGTATTTTTAGACGATAATTACAGGTGTGAAATCTATACAAAAAGGCCAAAACAGTGCAGGGACTTCCCATTCTGGGAGAGTCTAAAAAACAAGAGTTTTGATGAGGTGAAAAAATTGTGTCCAGGGATAGCGCCATGTTCATAACAAAAACGAGTCTGAATTTAAAAATAACAGAATTAAAAAATATAAAAAACATCCTAAGAGTAGGACAAATTGTTAAAGCAACGATCGTTGAAAAAAGAGGGAATTTAAAATACATGATTAGCATAAAGAACAACCTATTTGAGGCTCAATCAAATATTCCAATAACAGACAGTAAATTAAAATTAATAGTGAAGCAGATAACGCCACAGATTATTTTGAAAATTGTGGAGCCTGAGGAAAACATAATAAACTTTGTAAAGCACAATCAACCTATAATTATAGAAGACAAAAACGAGCTTGTAAAACAAGCAACAAATCAGCTAAATGAGTCGCTAATCAGCGATGATAGGTTAAAAGCTATTGTCCAGATAACAAAACTTTCAGGAGTAGTAGATTCGGATGAATTAAAAAACTTTGTAAATAAATTGGAAAAAAAGCTGGTGAAACAGCGTATTTTTGACAAAGAGGGGATAAAAAAACTTATAGATACGCTGTCATTAAAAGAGTACAAAAACTCGAAAAAGTTTATACACCTTATAAAAGAGGGCTTAAAAAACGCAACATACAATCAAACAAATAATGAAAACTTCTTCTTGCATCTGCCATTAATCATTAACTCAAAACAAGAGGAAATCTACATAAAAAAGGAAGCCAAAAACGAGCCACAAATTGGAAAATCCTTTAAAATCTCGCTAATTTGGAACCACAAGAAACTTGGAATAATACAGATAGATGGCATATACTCGAACGGCTCTATATCTTGTAATGTTTATTTTAAAAAGGAAGAAGCCCTTAAAATGTTTCTATCCAAGGAAAACGAACTAAAAAATTTGTCAAAAGGGGTAAATATATCTTTAAATTTGATGAAAAAAGAGCCCATTCTCAGATGTAAACACCTAAACATCAAAATTTAGTTTGATTGAAAAGCAGAATTATGCTAACCTTGCTGGCGTGAGAAAATTTAGAAAAGGGGAGTAGTCAGATGAAAAAAAATATTCATCCGAAATACGAAATCACAACAATAAAATGTGCTTGTGGTAATGAGATAGTTACACGCTCAACCGTTCCGAATCTAACCGTTCAGGTGTGTTCAAAATGCCATCCTTATTTTACGGGAAAACAAAAAATCGTTGACGAGACTGGAAGGGTAGAAAAGTTTAACAGGAAGTACAGAAGAAACAAGACAAATTAAATTTGGGGGTATAAAATGGATGGAAGAAGCGATACCTTCAACATCGATAAAGAGTTAGATTTAAGGGGAAAGCCAGGTGATGTAATAACAGAAAAGATTCAAGATAGTCTGGAGTCTGTAAATGAGGGCAACTACGTGCTCGTCTACGTAAACAAATATGAAGATATATCTGTTGTTGCCCAAGCGGCATTTGCAAAAAAAGCCACCGTAGACAATGTTTTAAAGAAAAACGAGAAAGACTGGGTGGTAATGGTAAAGAATGAAGTGCCCGTAGCTCAAGCTGGATAGAGCATAAGACTCCGGATCTTAAGGTTGGGGGTTCAAATCCCCCCGGGTACGCCATGGTAAAAAGTGTAGGTCAAATTATATTCAACGATCTTGTAAAGAGTGGTATTTACGAAAAGTTAACGGTAAGTCAGTGTGTGTTTGAAGTTTTAAAACACGTTTTTGGAGATCTGTCAGGGCATCTAAAGATTTTAAGCTTTAAAAACGGTATTGTATGGATAGGAACACCGAATCCTGCGTTCAGCCAAGAGTTATCTTTTATGGAAAGAGAGATAGTAAATAGAGTAAATGAAATTATTGGTGAAGAAGTTGTTAAAGGAATTAGATTTAAAGAGGTTTTTAAATAAACGGTTAGAGATTATGAAAAATAATAAAAAAATATTTAGCAAATTCATGAGGGTTTCAAATGAAGAAGTTAGAACAGTTATTTTACCTTGAGCAATTTTATCTTCAAGATATGGGGTTTTAGAATGAAAAAATTAGTGTGGATAGGTGGAATCGTATTTGCTTTTTTATTATCCGGATGCGCCTCCCATAAAAAAATTATACCCCATGAAGTGGAAAAACCAGCTTTCGAATGGTATAACGAAGGCATACAAGATTATATTTATCACGATTACAATAAGGCAGAACATGCCTTAACAATGATAAATGCCCAGCATCCAGGAAGTATCTATGCAAAAAGGGCTACGCTTATTCTCGGCGATGTGTACTTTGCAAAAGGTGATTATATATTAGCAAGAGACTACTACAAAAGATTTATAAAACTCTATCCAAAAAGCAAAAATGTAATATATGCAAAGTACAAGATAGCTTTGAGTTGGTATAAATCAAGAAACGGATACAAGCTTGATGCTACACCTGACAGAGAAGCTATAAAAGCTTTTCTGGAACTGTTGAAAGAATATCCAAACAATCCATACAAAGACAAGATTTATTACTTTTTAACACAAAGTGTGGAAGAACTTTACAGGCATGAACTGTTTGTAGCCAAATTCTATGCAAATTTAGACGATTTCAAAGCCGCAGAAAATAGGCTTGAGTATATGTATAAACATTTCAAAAATGTAAACTTTAATGACGAGATGTTATTTTTAATGGGTAAGGTTTATTGGGCTTTAGGCAAGAAAAAAGAAGCATTGGAATTTTTTAGAGAGTTGAAAGAAAAGCATCCCAACAGTAAATATACAAAAGAGATAAAAGAAATCGTTAAATGAGCACAGTAAATGAAATCTTAATATTTCTACTAAATCATGATTATACATTTGAACCGTTATGCGACGTTAGCGAACAAGGAGATTGTGTACTCATAGAAATGGAAATTATAAACCTTGACCTTAATCACTTGGGCATTGATATTATAAACGAATCAAAAATAAAAATATCGGGAACAAAGAGAAGTAAAAGCTCAAAAGAAGCTGTCTATTTACGTGCAGAAAGGGTTTTTGGCAAATTTAAAAAAGAAATGGAATTACCTTGCAAAATAAAGAGGGTAAAAGACATAGAATACAAAAATGGACTATTAAAGATAACACTTATAAAGGGGTGAAGATATGACTGAAAACGATACTCAGGAAATTATGAAATTACCAGACACACTGCCTGTTTTACCATTAAGAGACATGGTGGTTTTTCCTTATATGATAATTCCTCTATTTGTAGGAAGGGATTTTTCTATAAAGGCCATAGATGAGGCATTATCAAAAGATAGAATAATTGTTACCCTAACCCAGAAACAACCCGAGGTAAACGAACCCAACGTTGATGATTTATACAAAGTCGGCACTGCGTGTCTAATTTTGAGAATGCTTAAAATGCCAGACGGAAGAGTTAAAGTTCTAGTCCAAGGATTGAAAAAAGTAAGAGTAAGGGAGTTTATTCAATTTGAACCTCATATAGAGGCGGAAGTAGAAGAAAAAATAGACCTAATGCCGATAAGTGAATACGAGGACATGGAAACCGAAGCCCTAATGAGAGCTGTTAAAGATCAACTGCAGCAACTGGCTGCATACAACAAAAATATACCAAACGATATAGTTATAATAGCAAACAACATAGATGAACCGGATAAGTTTGCAGACATTATAGCAAGCAATATACAGTTAAGAACACAGATAGCGCAAGAACTATTAGAAATAGATTCTGTAGAGGTAAAGCTTAGAAGGTTAAACGAAATTTTAGACAAAGAACTTCAGCTCCTTGCCCTTCAAACCAAGATACAAAATCAAGCCAAAGAAGAGATATCAAAGACACAAAAGGAATATTTCCTGCGTGAGCAGATAAAGGCGATAAAGAAAGAGTTAGGCGAAAGCGATGCAACGGATGAAATCGAGGAGTTCAGGGAAAAGATTAAAAAAGCCAAAATGCCTGAAGTTGCACGAAAAGAGGCTGAAAAACAACTATCGAGATTGGCAAAGATGCATCCAGATTCAGCAGAGGCAAATGTCATTCGTACTTACCTTGACTGGATAGCTTCAATGCCATGGAGCAAAAGATCAGAAGAAAAAATTGATATAAAAAAGGTTCAAAAAATCTTAGACGAAGACCATTACGATATAAAAGAGGCAAAAACAAGAATTCTGGAATATTTATCAGTAAAAAAACTCAAAAAAGATATGAAAGGGCCTATTTTGTGCTTCATTGGCCCTCCTGGTGTGGGCAAAACATCTCTTGCTAAATCGATAGCACGAGCCATAAATAGAAAATTAGTCAGGATATCTTTAGGTGGCGTAAGGGATGAGGCTGAAATTCGTGGACACAGGAGAACCTACGTTGGAGCACTACCTGGAAGGATTGTGCAAGGGTTAAAGCAGGCGGGGGTAAAAAATCCTGTATTTGTATTAGATGAAATAGATAAGCTCTCAAGAGACTTTAGTGGCGACCCAGCAAGCGCACTTCTTGAAGCTTTAGACCCAGAGCAAAATAGCGAATTTGAAGACCACTATTTGGGTGTCCCATTTGACTTATCTCAAGTATTCTTCATAACAACGGCAAACACAACCGAAACTATACCGCCTCCTCTTTTGGATAGAATGGAGGTTATCAGACTTTCAGGGTATACAACCGAAGAGAAAATGCACATTGCTAAAAAATATATAATTCCCAAGCAAATAAAAGAACATGGGTTAGAAAAGTTTAAAATAACCTGGACAGATAATGCAATAAGAAAGATAGTTGAAAACTATACCAGAGAAGCAGGTGTTAGGAATTTAGAAAAAACTGTATCAAAGGTTTTAAGAAAAATAGCAAGAAAAATAGCAGAAGGTACAAGGCAAAAGGAGTTTCACATAACTGCTAACATGGTTACAAACTACCTTGGCGTTCCATCGTTTATGGTTGAAGAGAAGTTGGACAAAAACTATATAGGTATAGCCACCGGCCTTGCATGGACACCTGTGGGCGGAGAAATTCTGTTCATAGAATCCCAAAAAGTAAAGGGTTCAGGAAAGTTGATTCTCACAGGCTCTTTGGGCGATGTGATGAAAGAATCGGCACAGGCAGCAGTTACGTTCGCACGTAGCAGGTACAAACAGCTAAAATTGGAAGAGAACTTTTATGAAAAATATGACCTGCATATACATGTTCCTGAAGGAGCAGTACCTAAAGACGGACCAAGTGCAGGAATAACCATCGCAACCTCTATAATATCATGCCTAACTGACATTCCTGTAAAACATGATATAGCTATGACTGGGGAGATTACGCTAACAGGCAGGGTTTTGCCCATAGGTGGATTAAAAGAGAAAACACTCGCTGCCCTAAGAGCTGGAATCTTCGACATTATTATTCCATTTGATAACAGAAAGGATGCAAACGAAGTGCAAAATCAGATAAAATCAAGAAAGCTCAAGTATTACTATGTTCGAACAATGGACGAAGTATTACAAAAGGCATTAACTAAACCAATACAGTGAATTTTGAAACATTTTTAGCCTTAAAATACATAAAATCTTCTAAAGGCAAAGAAAAATTTATATCGTTTTCTTCTTTAATGTCCGTTTTAGGCATTATTGTAGGAGTCGCTGCCTTAATTATAGTAATGGGCGTGATGAACGGTTTTGATAATGAGCTTGAAGAAAAAATCATCGATGTTAACCCCCACGTCTTAGTGAAAAATACAAGCGGAGTTTTCCCTTACAACAAAAAGCTCTTGCATACCATTTCACACCTACGAGGTGTGAAATTGGTATATCCGCTACTTGTAACACAAGGTATGATTAGTGCAAATGGATATTCAAGTGGCGTGGTTATAAATGGTTTGGAAACCAAAAGAAGCAACCCTGTCTTAAAATACATTATAAAAGGATCCTTAAAAAATGGCGGTGTGGTTTTAGGATATGAGTTGGCAAAGATGTTAGGTGTTACAATTGGTGATACAGTCAGAATCATCTTACCTTTTGGTAAAACAACTCCCTTTGGATTTGCACCTCTATCATTTACAGAAACAGTTACCGGTCTTTTTAAATGCGGAATGTACGATTATGATTCAAGTTTCGTATATTTACCACTCAAAAACTTATGGTCAAAAACCAACATGAAAGGGTTAATAAATACAATAGCTATAAACCTAAAAAATCCATTTAAAGCCAACAGTTTCACTAATAAATTAAACCCTCTACTTCCTTTTAGGTTTTATGCATCAAATTGGATGGAGCTAAATTATAATTTCTTTACCGCCTTAAAGTTAGAGAAGATTGCAATGTTTATAATACTAACACTCGTTGTAATCGTAGCTGCTTTTAATATCACAAGCTCTTTAATGATGTCAGTCATGGAAAAAACCAAAGACGTTGCAATATTAAGAAGCTTTGGAGCAACATCGAAAAACATCAAGAATATCTTCATAAAACAATCCGCCATTATTGGAGTTGTAGGAATTCTTATAGGTGATGCGTTAGGGATACTGCTGAGTTTTCTTCTGAAAAAATATCACTTTATAGAGCTTCCAAAGACAGTTTACTATATCACAACAATACCGGTAGATATAAATGTTCTCTACATTGCAGGGATTACTGTTCTATCGTTTGCTTTAGTTGTGCTTTCGAGTCTTTATCCAGCTTATAAAGCTTCTAAATTAGACATAATCGAGGTTTTACGCAAATGATTTTGGAAGCCAACGGCATCTCTAAATCATTTGCAAGCGGACAAAAAACCATAGAAGTATTAGAAAACATTAATATAAACATTAGAAAAGGTGAGATAGTTGCAATTATGGGCGTTTCCGGAAGTGGTAAGAGTACACTTTTGCATATTTTAGGCTTGCTAAATAAGCCTGATAAAGGGAATGTAATTTTTTTAGGTAATCCAATAGACTTTTCAAACGAAAGCTTGCTAGCAAAAATACGCAATAAGCATATAGGATTTGTATTTCAATTTTACTCACTCATTGGAGAGCTTACGGTTGAAGAAAATATAATACTACCATCAATAATTACTGGATTAAAACCAAATAGAGAAAAAATAGACTACATAATGAACCTTGTGGGATTGTCTCATGATAAAAAAAATAGATTTCCTATGACCCTTTCTGGGGGGGAACTGCAACGTGTTGCTCTTGCGAGGGCTTTAATCAATAACCCAGACATAGTAATAGCAGACGAACCAACCGCCAACCTTGACAAAGCAAGCTCAATTGATATAGTTAACAACATGGAAAATATTAACTCTCAAACTGGCCAAACGTTCATAATAGCAACACATAACGGAGATGTAGCAATGAGATGCCACCGTACTTTATATCTAAGCGGAGGAAAATTGGGTGAAAAAACTTAGCATTTCGATTTTTATTTTTTTTCTTTTCTCCATTCCAGCTTTTGCCCAGCAAATTATCTCCATAAAAGTTGAGGGAAACCTAAGGACAGATAAAGAAACTGTACTTAGTGTGGTAAATTCTAAAGTAGGAAGCAAACTAAACCCTAAAACAATAGATGAAGATATACTAAATATCTACGGATTGGGCTTTTACAAGACGGTATCAGCATGGGTAAATGAAACAGGTGCAGGTGATGTTTTAATTTTCAAGGTAAAGGAAAAACCATCCGTCAGATACATAATGTTTGAAGGAAACAGTGAAATCAGCGATAAGAAATTGGAGAAGGCACTAAAGATAAAACCCTACAATATTCTAAACAAGAAGCTTATAGAAGAAACGATAAACAATATAATCGGTATGTATGCAGCAAAGAGCAGGTACTTAACAAGCGTAAGCTATACACTCAAGAAAGTTCCAGAAAATAGGGTAGATATAGTATTTCACATAAAAGAGAGCAAAAAGGGTGTCATTAGGGACATAAACATCATCGGAAACAAGCATATATCAACTTCCGATTTAGAAACCGGTCTATCAAACCATGTTAAGAATGGTCCATACATTTTAACGTTTTTACCGTGGTTCTATACAGGAAAGTTAAGGATAAATGATCTGGAAAATGATAGGCAAAAAATCATAGACAAATACCTATCCAAGGGTTACTTGGATGTTAAGGTAAGCGAACCTTTGGTAAGTATAGAACCAGACACAGGGAATATACACATAGACATACACATAAAAGAAGGTGAACCATACATATTAAAATCCATAAGCTTTAAAAACATCGAACCATTAACAAAAAAAGAACTACTTGAAACCTTAAGTTTAAAACTAAACAAACCATTCAACATGGTCAAACTCAGACAAGGAATCAGAAAAATAACAGATATGTACGGAGATAAAGGATACGCATTTGCAGATATTAATCCCATTATACATAAGGATAAAGAAAATCACACAGCTACCTTAGAACTGGATGTTGATAAAGGCCCGAAAGTCTATATTTCAAGAATCGAGATAACAGGTAACGTGAGAACACACGATAATGTCATAAGAAGGGAGCTTGAATTAAAAGAGGGCGATGTATACTCCACTGCTAAAATAGAAAAATCCAAACAACACCTTATAAATCTAGATTACTTTAAAAACGTAAAGATTATGACCAAACGGGTCGGTAAAAATAAAATAAAGATGATTGTTCATGTGAGCGAAAAAAGAACAGGAATGCTATCCTTTGGTGTAGGCTATGGAACATATACAAAGTTTGGGGTACAAGGGTCGCTTAGCGAAACAAATCTATTTGGCACAGGCATACATGCAAAACTCTCAGCAAACCTGACAACTAAATCCAGTTATTTCAACTTAAATTTAGTCAACCCATGGTGGAAAAATAGGCCCATTTCCCTCGGAGTAAATATTTTCCACGAGAAATACGATAGCTACGATTACACAGAAAAAACGACAGGTATAGTACCTTCGATTGCAAAGAGATTCTGGGATCAAACGCTGTCAGTAGGAATTCAATACGCACTGACAACCACAACAATAGATTTAGATACGAACTACCCGAGCTATTATTTAAAACAACAGGCAGGCAGCTATTTGGAGAGCGCCCTTATGCCTTTTGTAACCTATAACACACTTAACAATTACATACTACCAACACGTGGGGTGAACGCCAGCTTAAATACAACGTTTGCTGGCCTTGGAGGTAATAGAAAGTATTTAAAGGCTGTACTGTTTGGTGAATATTTTCATCCACTGTTTTGGGACTTTGTCGGTCATATAAAAGCACAAATCGGAGCCGCTCAAGGATATGGAGGAAAAGATGTCCCTATCAACAAAAGATTCTTTTTGGGCGGCATTAATGACATGAGAGGATTTGAAGTCGGAAAACTATCACCAAAAGATAAAGAAGGCAACTACATTGGCGGTGATAGAGAAGCCTATGGGTCAGCTGAGTTGATATTTCCTATTATAGGTAGCCTAAACTTATACGGTGCTTTATTTTGCGATATAGGTAACGTTTGGTTAAACAATTTTAATTTTGGCAACCTAAGGTATGACTCTGGATTTGAGATAAGATGGATATCGCCACTTGGTCCGATAAGAATTTCAATAGCTAAGAATCTTTCTCCAAGGAACGGTGAGCAATCTACAGTATTCCAATTTTCAATGGGAGCGTTATTTTAAAAAACAAATTTAGGAGGATAAATTTATGAAAAAACTGTCGATTTTAGGTTTAGTGGCATTATTGGGTTTAATTGTTTTGAGTTCAAACGCATTTGCTGCAAAGATAGCTTTTGTTAATCTTAAAAAAGTTATGCAAGAGAGTAACATGGGTAATCAGGCAAAGGAACAGTTAAAAACACTGATCGAAGCAAAGAAAATGGTTATTCAAAGAAAAGAAAATAATCTTAGAAACTTAATGCAAAAATTGAATAATAAGAAAATTTCCAAAGCAGAAAAAGACAAATTGAGACAACAATATTCAAAAGCTATGGCAGATTTACAACAATATCAGGCTCAAGCTTCTCAAGAAGTTAGGCAAAAGGAAATAGATATAACAAACAAAATACTTACAAAGGCAATTGGCATAATTAAAGATTATGCAAAGAAACACGGTATAGATGCTGTGTTTGAGACAAGCCAAGGAAATGTTATATATTGGAACAATAAGATGGACATAACGAAAATAGTGATTAAATTCATGAATAGCTCAACAAAATAATGAAAATAGAAAGAATAGCTAATCTTTTGGATTGCAAACCGATAATAAGAAATGACATAGAAATAAAAAATATTTCACCTATAGATAGAGCAAATGATACAGATCTCGCTTTTCTCTCAAATCCAAAATATGAAAAATATTTAAATTCAACAAAGGCAGGATGCGTAATCGTTTCAGATAAAATTAATCCAGACGATTACCCAAACCTGAACATGATTATATGTAAAAACCCGTACCTTGCTTTTGCTAAAGTCTTAAGATTACTATTTTTACCAGGCCCTCCCAAACCTCTAATAAGTGAAAACGTTTTTTTGGGTGAAAATACAAAGATAGACAAAACAGCAAGAATTGAAAACTTTGTATGTATAGAAGATAATGCAACAATTGGCAAACAAACACACATAATGCCATTTGTGTACATAGGGAAAAACGTGAAAATCGGCGATAATTGCATTATATATCCAAACGTTACAATTAGAGAAAATTGTATTATAGGCGACAATGTCATTATCCATTCAGGAAGTGTGATAGGTAGCGATGGATTTGGATACGCAGATACAGACGATGGAGAACACTTAAAAATCCCTCAAATAGGCAATGTCGTTATTGAGGATAATGTGGAAATAGGGGCCTGCGTTACAATAGACAGGGCTGCACTTGAACGCACCGTTATAAAAAAGGGAACAAAGATAGATAACCTCGTTCAAATCGGACATAACGTTGTGATAGGTGAAAATTCAATATTGGTTGCCCAAACTGGTATATCTGGTTCTACAAAGTTAGGTAAAAACGTAATCTTAGCAGGTCAAACTGGCATTGCAGGTCATTTGACAATCGCAGACAATGTTATTATAACGGCAAAATCGGGGGTAGGATCAAGCATAAAAAGGGCAGGCATCTACAGCGGCATTCCCGTATACGACCATAAAGACTGGCTTAAAAGCTCAGCTATAAATCCAAAACTATATGAAATATACAAAAAGATAAAAGAATTGGAAAAGAGATTAGAGGAGATTGAGAATGCTAACGATTGAAGATATTAAAAAAATACTACCACACAGATATCCATTTCTCTTAGTTGACAGAGTTCTGGATTACGAAAAAGACAATTGGATAAAGGCAATTAAAAATATAACATTCAATGAACCATTCTTTCAAGGTCACTTTCCTGTTGCCTCTGTTATGCCAGGTGTTTTAATAATTGAAGCCATGGCACAGGCAGGTGGAATATTGGCCTTTTTATCTATGGACAAAGAGAACTTCGAAAAATCAACAGGTGGAAAAAGAATGGTATATTTTGTTGGCATAGATAAGGCAAGATTTAAAAAACCAGTAATCCCAGGAGACCAACTAATTTTGGAGGTTAAAATATTAAAGCACAAAATGGACGTATGGAAAATGGAAGGGAAGGCGTTTGTTGGAGAAAACCTTGTGGCAGAGGCAATTATGGCAGCAAAAGTAGATAGGGAGACAGGATAGATGGCTACAGACATCCATCCAACAGCTATAATAGAAAATAAAGTTGAGTTAGGCAATAATGTCAAAGTCGGTCCATACGTGAACATAAAGAGTAATGTAACAATCGATGACAACACGGTCGTTGAGCCAAATGCATACATCGGTTCATACACAAAAATAGGAAAAAACTGCAAGATTTTTCCCTCCGCCGTTTTAGGTACAATACCTCAAGATCTCAAATTTAAAGGGGAATTCAGCGAGCTGATTATCGGAGATAATACAACCATAAGAGAGTTCTGCATGATCAATAGAGGAACAAGGGGTGGGGGAGGTGTTACAAAAATAGGTGACAATAATTTAGTTATGGCCTATGTTCACATTGCCCATGATTGCATTTTGGGCGACAGTGTCATAGTGGCAAATGCCGTGCAATTTGCAGGCCACGTAATTGTCGAAGACAATGTCGTCATAGGCGGCATGACAGCAATACATCAGTTTGTTAGGATTGGTAAATTTGCCATGATAGGAGGCATGAGTGGCGTAGCTCAAGACATAGCCCCGTTTTGTTTGGCTGCAGGCAACAGAGCCACTCTGCATGGTTTAAATTTAGTAGGGTTAAAAAGGGCAGGATTCACAAACAAAGAAATTGAATTATTAAAAGATTCCTATAAAGCCATATTTAAAAGTAAGTTAAGATTTGAGGAAGCATACGAAAAGTTAAAGAATAGTCCATCAAAAAATGTCATACATATGATAGAGTTTCTAAAAAAGTCAGACAGAGGATTCGTAAGGAATAGATGAACGCTCTCATTATTACAGGTGAAAGGTCGGCTGAAAATTACGCTTCACTGTTAGTAGATGGTTTAAGCAAAAAAGGTGACTTTAAGTTTTATAGCATATGTTCAACTCTTTTAGAAAATAAAACAAAAAAGATAGCCGACTTCAGGGATATTTCAATAATTGGGGCAAAAGAGGCTTTACCTATTTTAAAGAAAGCCCTTAAAACGTTGGGTGAAACAAAAAAAGTAATAAAGAATAAAAACATAGAACTCTTAATCCTTTTAGACTTTCCAGAATTTAATTTAAAAGTCGCAAAATACGCAAAAAAGTTAGGGAAGCACGTTGTTTACTACATAACACCACAGGTCTGGGCATGGAGAAAGTACAGGGTTAGACAACTTGACAAATACACAGACCTAATAATTCCCATACTGCCATTTGAAAGATTTTTCTTTAAACTAAATAACTTGGATAAAGTTGTATACTTGGGACATCCTTTAGTGGATATATTGCACGATAAAATCGGAAAACATGAAAAAGAAAATATAATACTGCTGATGCCCGGCTCGAGGAAAAGCGAAATAAATCTCAATAGTGAAACAATCTTTAAGGCGGCAGAAATTATAAACAGCAGTATAAAAGGTTTTAGGTTTGTGTGGATATATCCAAAACATTTACCCGAAAAACTGAAAGAAAAAATTCTTGAAAGGTATGATTTTATTAAAGTAGAACATAACCCCTATGAATACATGGATAAAGCCTATTTTGGCATATTAAAAAGTGGAACAACAACACTTGAGGCTGCAATGTTTGGCCTACCAATGACAGTAGCATATAAAATCAGCCCTACAAGCTATAAAATCGGAAAAATACTCATTAAAAATATAAAATTTATATCTCTTCCCAATCTCATTTCCGGCGAAGAAATAGTAGAAGAACTCATTCAAAGCAATGCAACAGGAGAAAAAATTGCTGATGATTTTTTCAGGCTTCATAAAAATAAAACAGCATATGAAACAATGAAATTAAAATTAAAAGGCTTAAATACAATACTCGGTGAATACCCTGTAACAGAAAAAATAGCAGAAAAAATTGTGTCCATATTGTGAAAATAAAGGCTTTAATACTTTACATGTTTATAAGATTTTATACGAAGTTGTGCAAAGTAGAAATAAAATACGAACAACCCATAGGATATGAACCATCAATATTTGCATTTTGGCATGAGATTATCCTATTTTTACCCCTTGCCCACGACAAGAAAAGAAGAATGGACATTTTGATATCAACTCACAAAGATGGACTATTGGCCAGCTATACTATAAAATGCTTTGGTTTGGGGACTATTGGAGGTTCAAGTCATAGAAATCCGCAAAAAGCGTTTATGGAGATGTTAAAAACAATAAAGGACGGTGTAAGTGTGGGTATAACTCCCGACGGACCTAAGGGTCCAAGAAGAAAGATAAAAAAGGGTGTTGTTGAACTTGCATACCTTTCAAAAAAACCAATCTATCCCGTCATAGGTAAATTCTCTTCGTGCTATAAGCTCAACAGTTGGGATAGGTTTATTATACCGAAGCCGTTTTCACGGATTACATTTACCTATAAAAAACCCATCTATGTGAGCAAAAAATCAGAGTTTGATGAGAAAATAAAAGAGTTAGAAGAAGCGTTAAATGAATCCGGATGCAGTTAAGAAATTGCAAAAAAAACTAAAACCTATTCTATTGCCCTTGTCGTTTGTTTACGGCACTTTTTTGACCTTAAGGGACGTTTATTACTCAAATAAGCAAAAAAAGGCGTTCGAAGGTGCAAAAATCATCAGTATAGGTAACATCACTGCAGGTGGAGTTGGAAAAACACCTCTTGTAATAGAGCTTGTTAAATTCTTTAAGCTCTATGGAAAAACAACTGTTATAACAAACAATTATCCGTTAAAAAACAAACGACTTCAGCTGGTCTCTATGGATGGTAATATATTTAAAAAGCCACCAAAGGTAAGCGATGAACCCTACATGATAGCAAAGAAAGTGGATGTTAATGTGATAGCTTCCAAAAACAGGGAGGCCGCAATAGAGTTAGCATTGGGTTTGAAATCAGAATTCATAATACTGGACGATGCCTTGCACAAAAGAGACATAAAGAAAGATTTGGAAATTTGTGTCTTAGACAAGCATAAACCCTTTGGAGATGGTCTTTATCTGCCTGTAGGCATGTTGAGGGACTCGAAAAGAGCGCTAAATTTATGCGATTTGATTGTTTGCGTGGATAAGGGCGAAACATTAGAAGAACAGCAAGAACCTTTGGATTGTATAGATGTTAAAATGGAAGTTGTTGGCGTTTTTAACAAAAATGGTGAAAAAGTTAATGTGCACGGCAAAACTGCTTTAGCCTTCTGCGGGATAGGAAACCCTGAAGGTTTTAAAAACACACTTGAAAGTTTAGAAATAACTGTAAGAAAATTTATAACCTTTAATGATCATCATTTCTATACACAAAAAGAAATAGAACAGTTAAAAAGGGAAAAAAATAAACTTAATGCAGATTTTTTAATAACAACGCTTAAAGATTTTGTCAAATTAAAAAACGAGGGTGAATTTTTATACGTTGATATAAAATTAAACATTGAAAGTTTAAAAGATTTTTTAAGAGGATTTGTGAATGAACAAAAAAATAATTGAAAGAATGATAAACTACTTAAAGCCATATTGGAAAAGACTGCTTTTTTCCTTTATTTGCATGATTGGCGTTGGCGCCTTATCGGCTCTTGTAGCATACCTAATAAAACCTGCCTTAGATGATATATTCATACATAAAAATAGGCAAATGCTTATACTACTACCCATTGCTATCATGCTCACATACTTCTTTAAAGGTCTTTTCACATACCTTCAGGGTTACCAAACCCACTATATTGCCGAAAAAATCTTGTTCGACATCAGAACAGAACTCTTTGAAAATATTCTTCACATGCCTATTAAATATTTTGATAAAACCCATAGCGGAGACCTAACATCGAGATTATTGAACGATACGGAACAAATGCAGGATAGCATCGCCAATGTAATACCAAATACAATAAGGGAAATTTTTACCATAATTGGTTTATTGGTTGTTCTATATGTGAACAACTGGATACTGGCCATAATAGCAACGGTTGTATTCCCTATTGCAGCGTATCCGGTAATACACTTCGGTAAAAAAATGAAAAAAATAGGCAAAAAAAGGCAAATTTCAATAGCAACTCTAACTACTAAAATGCAAGAATCCTTAACAAATCTAAAACTAATAAAAGCTTTTTCCACAGAAAAAAGGGAAATCGAGGAATTTAAGGAAAAGAGCGATGAACTCTTGAACATAAAATTAGAAGCCATAAAAATAGATGAAGCAACAAGTCCATTAATGGAGTTCATAGGCTCTATAGGCATAGCACTATTGATATGGATAGGAGGATACATAGTATTTAAAGGAATGCTTACAGTAGGCGGCTTTTTCTCTTTTATGGCTGCCCTTTTCATGCTTTATAGACCATTTAAGACAGTTGCAAAAGCAAACAATAATATCAACACATCTCTTGCTTCAATGGAAAGAATCTTTGAGATAATCGACGCAGAAAAGGAAAAGTATTCAGGTAATATAGAATTCAAAGGTGTTAAAGAAAAAATTAAACTTGAACATGTATTTTTCTCTTACGAGGATGATAAAAAGAAAACCGTGTTAAAGGATATAAATTTAACGATACCGGCAAAATCTGTTGTAGCTTTAGTTGGTGAAAGCGGTGGAGGAAAAAGCACTATTTTAGAACTCATACCTCGATTCTACGATCCAACAGAGGGAAGAATAACAATAGACAGCATAGATCTAAAAGAATTTGACCTAAAGAGTTTAAGAAGAAAGGTGGCTATTGTTTCCCAAAGGGTATTGCTCTTTGCCAAAACTGTAAAAGATAACATAGCATACGGAAGAAACGATCTTTCAATGGAAGACATCATAAAAGCCGCTAAGGATGCATATGCCCACGAATTTATAATGAAACTAAAAAATGGTTACAACACAAATCTCGGCGAACAGGGTGTCATACTGTCGGGAGGGGAGTGTCAAAGGATAGCTATAGCAAGGGCTTTAGTTAAGAATCCCGACATACTGATACTTGATGAGGCAACGAGC
Organism: Desulfurellales bacterium; assembly: GCA_027035885.1. Lineage (GTDB taxonomy): Bacteria > Campylobacterota_A > Desulfurellia > Desulfurellales > Hippeaceae > Hippea. The sequence goes on along the minus strand of JALVTR010000061.1, from coordinate 19,311 downwards.
GCTCTTGATTTAGAAAGCGAGCAAATAGTCCAAAAAGCTTTAAACAACCTAATGAAAAATAGAACGGTAATCATGGCGGCTCACAGGATATCAACTGCCGTAAATGCAGACAAAATCGTAGTAATGAAAAACAATATGATTATTGATCAAGGCAAACATAACGAGCTTATTGAACGCTGTGGATACTACAAAAAACTCTACAAAATTCAAGTAGCTGATGATAATAATAATATATAATGTTTTGCTAACAGTACTTTTGCTGATTTTTCTACCATTGTTGTTGATTAAAGCGGCAACAAATAAAAGGTATAGATATCATCTGTTAGACAGATTTTTTCCAAAAGCAATCAAAAAAGGCAATTATTTCCTCGTTCATGCATCGAGTTTTGGTGAAATAAAAACTGTTCTCTCTCTTTTAGGTGAATTTGAAAAGAATTTGGAATCTGAAGCGGTGATCAGCGTTTTTACCGACACAGCACATAAATTTTCAAACAAAAAAAATACCTTTCTCATGCCCATTGATTTAGTCTTTCTACATAAAAAAGTATTGCCAAATCCACCAAAGCTGGCGTTGTTTTTCGAAACTGAAATTTGGCCTTCGTATATACATACACTCAAAAAAAATAAAGTAAAAACGATACTTTTTAATGCAAGAATGTCAAAAAATAGTTTTAAATCATACAAAAGATTTAGACTTTTGTTTAAAAAAACTATAGCAAGTTTCGACTTAATCATAGCAAAATCAAAAGCCGATGCAAAAAGATACAAATATTTTAGTGATAGAGTAATAGTGTGCGGCAATATTAAATCCTGCGTATTTAACAAAAAAAACAGGATATTAGCATCAAAAAAAGAGTTTCTAATAAAAACAAACAAACCCATTCTAACACTTGCAAGTTTCCACAGAGAAGAGCTGAATACTGCTTTAGAAATAATATCGAACCTTAAAAACAACTTTTTTATTATTTTAGCTCCTCGTCATCTTGAAGACGTAAAGTTTTTTGAAAGTTATTTAAATAAAAACAAAATGTCTTTTTCAAAAAGAAGAGAAAAAAAATTTACAGAGTCCTTACTAATTCTTGACACAATAGGAGAATTAGAAAAAATTTATTCATTTTCAAACGTATCTATTATAGGCGGCAGTTTTCACGAGAGCTTAAAAGGTCACAATCCTATAGAACCGGTTTTTTATAATAATTTAACCATCTGTGGACCATATATGGAAAGTTTCAGGGATGAGATTAAGCTTTTAAAAAAATACAATTTAATATATCAAATTAACAATAAAAATTATCTGAATAAAATAGAGGACATTGTCAAATCAAACGAACCCATCAACTCTGATGATTTTTTTAAAACTCTATCTTTCATATTAAATTGTTATCTATTTAATACAATTAACACACTAAAAATAAATTAAACATAGATAATTTTTTACTTGCAATTATAATAAAATTATGTAGAATGAGTTTGTAAACAAAGGTTGTTGCCTCACTCCCCCTTAGATGGGGCCTCCCCCCCTGTTCTCTCGCCCGAGAGAGCCCTGTTGAACACAGCGCCGCGATGCGGCGCTTTTTTACTTTGAAATTTTAGAAAAAATCTCAATAAGGTTGGTATATATCTGCTTCAAATTTTTACCTAAAAATCCAAAAAACACTGTTGTCTCTGACAAAAATCTACCTTTATTTTCATTTACCACTTCGATTAGCTTATTCGTATCTATAGTAGCATCTACATAGAATTCAATCACAACACCACGATTTGAAAGGGCCAACTTTTTGACATAAACACTTTTAGATAATATTTTTAAATCAACAATCATAAACAGATTTTCAACAGTATGGGGAATATCGCCGAATCTGTCTATAAATTCTTTTTTAAGCTGATCTAATTCCTCGCGTATTTTAACTTGAGACAATCTCTTATATATTTCAACTTTCCCTTCACTTTTAGCAAAATCATCTGGAACATAGGAATCAAAGGTGTGTTTTATCTCAACATACCGCTCAACGGGTTGGTTCTTCATCTCTCGAATAGCCTCTTCAATTAAAGAAACGTACACATCGTAGCCCAATGACTTTATCTTGCCCGACTGATCTTTCCCTAAAAGATTGCCATACCCACGCAATTCCATATCCTTTAAAGCCAAGTTAAAACCCGAGCCTCTTTCTATAAATTCACCCATGTATTTCAGTCTTTTGGCTGCGTTCTCCGTTAATTTTCCATCATAAAGCAAATAGGCATAAGAAACCCTGTCTCCTCTTCCGACCCTACCCCTTAACTGATATAAATCGGATAAACCAAACCCGCCGGCATCATCGATAATTATTGTGTCCACAGACTTGATATCCAAACCAGACTCAATTATTGATGTAGAAATTAGAATATCAATATTGCCCTGATTGAAGCTCTCAAACACCGATTTTATTCCGACTTTAGACATTTTTGCATGCACAATGGACTTTCTGGCAAAAGGTATAAGATTATCAAGTTCTTCCTTTACATTTTTAATATCATCAATAGAATTATGTACAAAATATACACGACCATTTCTGGATAACTCCCTCAAAATCGCATCCCTAATCACGTGGCTTCTCCTTTTGGATATAATTGTCTCTATAGGTTTTCTCTCTAGCGGTGGAGTTTTAATAACGCTTATATCCATTATGCTACTTAAAGACATATTTAACGTTCTTGGAATAGGAGTAGCCGACATATACAGCATATCAACATTTGGATATTTAGATTTCAAATACTCCTTAACCTTAACACCAAACCTGTGCTCCTCGTCAATCACAACAAGTCCAAGATTCTTGAATTCAATTCTTTTAGAATAGACAGAGTGAGTAGCAACCAAAACGTCTACTTTTCCACTCTTCAGATTTTCAATTATACCTTCCCTTTCCTTTTTTGTTGTAAATCTGTTCAAAAGGGCTATTCTTACAGGGAAGTTCCCAAATCTCTCCTTTAACGTTTTAAAATGCTGAATAGATAAGAGTGTAGTCGGAACCATAAAAACAGCCTGTTTAAAATTAAACACACTTATCGCAATTGCCCTCATTGCAACCTCTGTTTTGCCAAAGGATACATCACCGCAAATTAGCCTATCCATAGGCACATTCTTAGACATGTCTCGTTTTATATCATCTATGGCTTTAAGTTGGTCGTATGTTTCATCGTATTCAAACATCGCTTCAAACTCTTTCATCTCATACAAATTCACATCGTAAGATTCTCTTCTTACAAGATGCCTCTTAGCATACGTATTAACAAGCTCCGTAAGTATTTTCTTGATAGATTTTTTTGCCGACTCTTGGGCTTTAATCCACTTATTGTTCCTCAGAGAACTCAAAGGTTCATTACCGTTATATTTACTTAAAAGCTCGGCATTGTAAACAGGAAGATAGATTCTATCTCCATCTTCATATTCCAACTCAAAGTAATCCTCTTCGCTATCATCGATTTTCATCCTTTTTAGACCCATAAATAGGGCAACACCGTAACGCTTATGAACAACTTTATTCCCTTCGTTAAAAGAAACGTCCCTCTTTACCCTCTTCCCTACTCTCGGTACAAAAATCTCTCTCTTTCCAAACAAATCTGAGAAAGTAACAACAGCAAATCTATTTTCTTTGTCCGAAATACCGTCAAATAAATAACCATCAGATAAATAAACGCCGGGTGTGAGTTCTAAAGGGTTATTGTTTAACTCCTTGTGACCTATGCCTCTGTCATCCAAAAACCTGGATACGTGTTCTACTCTGATTGACGAACCACAGGCAATTACAACTCTAAAAGAGCTAGATACATCAGCAATCTTACTTATTTTCTCGTCAATGGAATAAGTATCGGGAAACAGCTTCCCAATTTCAAACAGTTCCTCAACATACTCGCACTGCTTTAAAAAAACCTCTATCTTGTCCCTTGAATTAAAAAGTTCCTCTTCTTTATAAAACCCAATCAACCTATAAGCGTCTTGTAGATCCTGCTCATCAACCACTGTGTATTTTCTAAAACCCTCTAAATCATATCTATCAATATATGTTTTATCCTTCAAAAGCACATAACCAAACTCATCATTCCCGTAAGAGTACTCTTTAGCAGGTAAAATTGTTGCCTCTTTAAGCTCTTGAAATGTCCTATAGTTCTCAAGATAAAACATCCTGATGTTATCAACTTCTGTGTCAAAAAATTCAATCCTCAACGGTTTTTCATAAAACGGGTCAAAAAGGTCAAATATATAACCCCTTTTTGTGAACTCACCAATATCTTCAATATAATCCACCCGTTCATAATAATCTTCCGCAAGTCTCTTCGCCAGGTCCTCAAAACCCCACTCATCGCCTACTTTAATATTGATAAGCCTATCAATAAAAGCATCCTCCTTTATTACGGGCTGCAAAAGTGCACTCAAGTTTGTTATAAAAACTACATCCTCGTCCTCGTTCAATAGCCTATAAACGGATGTGAGCCTACCGGATATTATATGCGATGACGGTTTAATGGATGAGTGAGGAGGGATTTCGTAAGAATAAAAGGGGCAAATATGCATTTTCTTGCCGAAGGTTTTGCTAAAAAACCGGATTGCAGCAGACAATTTGTCAATTTCAATATTATCCTTCAAAACTATAAAGTTTCTATCGCTGCTTTTTGTTAGCTTATAGGCAAATGCTGAAACATTCATTTTTTGGATATAATGAAAGATGAAGTTACCGGATCAACGTACTTTGAAGCGTATTCAAGAGCTCTATATTTTGAGTTGAACGATCCCAAAAGAACCCTGTAAAATATATTTCCTCTGACAATCTTCTTTTCAATATAGACACCTTTAAAGAAACGTGAAAGTCTATCTCTTAACCTAATGGCATTGTAAAGATTCCGAAAAGCTCCAAATTGAATTGCAAATTGCACACTGATAGTTTGAGTATCAGCACCGATGTTTGTGTTTATGTCTATATGTTCAAGTTCATTCATGCTGGGCTCTTGAACTGCATTTGTGGTATAATTATTTGACTGTGTGTTATAACTCTTGGCGTTTCCCAAAACAACTATTTTAACAGGTGCAGTTCCTGTACCAATCATGCCTAAATCCCTGGCAGCTGCATAGGATAGGTCTATTATCCTGTTCTTAACAAAAGGTCCTCTATCGTTTATTCTAACAATTGTTGACCTTCCGTTGTTTAAATTTATGACTCTAACAATAGTGTTGAAAGGTAATGTCTTGTGAGCTGCAGTATGGGCATACATGTTGTATATCTCACCATCAGCCGTCCTTTTACCGTGAAAATTTGGGCCATACCACGACGCAATCCCCTCCTGCGTATACCCCGGCTGGACAGACTGCATTACTGGATATGGATAATAACCCGTTTGGACAACATGCCTCAGCGAACATGAGGATAAAAACACTAATAAGATAGCAAACGGTAATAATTTCCTAATCATAGATTAATTCTTTAACTCTTTTCTTTATCTCTTCTTGGGAATGCAAGGAAGTATCTATTGGTTCAAAAACCCTAACAAGCACCTTTCCTTTATTTAAAACCACCTTGCCAACAGGCAGAATTCCATTCGCACCAAGAATTTTAACGGGATATATCGGCAAACACTTTTTCTTTGCTAAAAAAACACCACCCATGTGAAAGGCACTTTTTTCCATTCTTGTCCCTTGTGGAAAAACAACAATCCCTCCGCTGACAAAGCTCTTTAAAAGTTTCAGGATAGCTCTTGCAGATTTAAAATCATCAAATCTATCCACAGGCACAGCATCAAGATCTCTCAAGGCATGACCAACAATAGGTACTCCAAACAATTCCTCTTTCGCAACCCATATGAGCTTTTCGTCGCAGCATTTATAAAGTGCAGGAATATCAAAATAGCTTTCATGATTTGCCAATATTACAAACCTATCATGCTCGAACTTTCCATCACACTGAATCTCAATGTCGAACTTATCACAAACATCTTTAACCCAATCTCTTACAACAGTATCCGTAATTCTCAAGTTTAAATAATAATACCTCATAGAAAGACCAACAAGGCCCAGAAACCTCAAAAAACCGTTCATAGTATAATTCTAAAAACCGTGCCTTTGCTGGATGTGTTAACCTCTATCCTTCCATTTAGTATGTCCACAGCCTCTTTAACGATAGCAAGCCCCAAACCAGTACCATTCTTTTTATTTGTATAGAATGGCTCAAAAATCTTATCCAAATCTTTTATACCATCACCGTCATCAAAAACATCAAATACAACCCCTTTATCCATATAAACACTAAATTCCACTCTATTTTTTGCAGCATCAAAGGCATTGGATAAAACATTAACGAGTGAGCTCTTTAAAAGGTTTTTGTCGCTTACAAACTCAAATCTCTCTATTTTTTCTACAAATTTCGCATTCCTAATCTGTGTCATTAATTCAAGCTTTACTTCGTTTGTCAGATCCACTGTATTTATCTTTTCAGGCGTATAGCTTATTGTTTTTGTAAAAAGCAATGTATTATTAACGATATTGTTTATCCTCTTAATGCTAACCAAAATGTTTTCAACTATATCTTTTTTCGTTCCGTCGTCTAAAAGCGGCACAAGTAATTCTATACTTGCAAGAGGGTTTTTTATATCGTGTGCAATAGATGCTGCCATCTGTCCAATTATTGCAAGCTTTTCCCTTTTTGCGCTTTCTTCTTTGAGTTTCTCTACTTGAGTAATATCACTAAAAACTACCACAGCGCCACTTTCTCTATTTTCCTCAAGAACAAGTGATGCAGATATATCCAGAATTTTCCGTTCTCCTTCAACGTTAAGATTTATTTTTTTCCCGCCCTTAAAAAACTCTACAATACGTTCAGCTGTAAAGTCTCTAATTTCATTGATAGCAAATACCTCGCCAAAATGTTTGTCTTTAGCCTCATCCTCCGAAATATTGAAAACTAAGGTAGCTTTTCTATTAAAAGTCGTAATTTTACCATCTAAGTCAACTGCACATACACCACTATCAATGCTTTTTAGAATATTCTCAAGGTATTTTCTATTTCTTTCTAACTTACCCTCTAAAACCTCAAACTTTCCCTTTAACTCATTGTATGAGTTTTCTAACTTTCTGCTGGTGTCAAGCACCGTTTCAAACATAGCTTGTAGATTCTTAAGTTTATCGTCTATCATGATATTATAACCTTCAAAACCCTCAAATAATCACTATTGGGGTAATTACGTTTAAGTTCTTTAAAATACTTCATAGCGTTCTTTTTATCGTTCAGCTTGTAATAAGACATGGTTAAATAGAAAAGAACCCTTTCCTTGTAGCTTAAGTTGTTTATTAAATTCCTAAATGTTTCTATCGCATTTTTATAATCACCTTTTTTATACAAGCACAAACCTTCAAGGAATGTAACCTCATTCAAATAAATAGAGGTCTTTATCCTTCCAAGGACCTGCTTAGCCTTATCAAATTCTTTCAATTGTATCATGGATTTAGCTATCCTTAAACGTAGGTAATCATCCATCAGATTATTTTTGACTTTTAATGCGTTTTCATACAAACTCACAGCCTTTTTATAATCACCGTTAAAGTAATTCACATCGCCAAATATCATGTTAAGGTAGTAAATATAAGGCTCAACCTTCTGTAAACTATTTACAATATTCAAAGCCTTCACATTATCACCCATTTCGATGAAAAACTTCGCTATAACAGCTTGCCTACATTCATTATCGGAAATCAAGTGCATAATTTTTTCAACTTCTCCAACCTTATGGGAAAAAATCAACCCCCACGCAAGCTTACACAGGTTAGCTTTTTTTGGTTTTAGAATAAGGGAATTTTTATACAGATACTCTATTAAATTCGTGGATGGATCTGCGTAAAACTGCTTAAGCATCTTATTTATACATTTTGCAGCTATATCGTTACCTTTCAAAGTATAATCGTTATTTGGATAGATTTTTTTAAGTTTAACAAGGTATTTTAAAGCTTCATTGCAATCACCATTTCTAAAATTCTTATTCGCATACACATAAAGTGCCAATGAGACAACATCTGGGTCATTTCTATACTTCGCCATTATCTCATCAATGGTCTTCTCGTTGACTTCACCTTTTTTAAGCTTTACCTCGTCCATTAGCTTCTTTGCTTCATTTTTTAATGGTTTCTCTTTTGAATACTTTAGGATGTATTTCCCCCTGTAATTCAAATCATCAAAATCGCCCTTTTTTAGGTCACATTTCATTCTATCGATATAGGAATGCTCCAAAACATCTTCACTATGAACCGACTCCAAATAATCAAATATTTTCCCTGCCTCTTTGTAATCCTCAAATTTACACAAAGCAACGCCAACATCGCCAAGTTCTCTATAGTATTTAACAGGACTCACGTCTTTTAACTTATTTGACATATAATAATAGGCAAGTACGGCTTTAGCGTAATCTTTAACCCTATAAAAACATTCAGCAGCGAGTATCATACTCAAAGGATAATAAGAATTCTTCTTCTGTATATTCAAAAAATAGTTGAGTGCCTCCCTACACCTGTTTTCCAAATAATAGCTATATCCAAGCATAAATAATGCTTTATCTGCCCATTTAGTTCCCATATAATTTCTTATAATCCTGTTATAAATGTTCCTTGCCGCCATAAACATATTCTTTTTCTCATCAATTTTGGCAATGGAAAACAAAGTTTGTGCAACAGCCGAATTTTTAGGAGCAAGCTCTATAGCTCTGTTATAGGTTTTTATAGCCAAATCATAGTTATTCATATTTTTATAGCAATCTCCGAGTAAAAAATACGCACTTATAAAAAATGGGCTTTTTGGGTATTTTGACACAATTTCTCTAAAAAATGCGGCAGCAAGCTGATAATTCTTTATATAAAATGCCCTTACGCCGCTAAAAAACAGTGTTTCATCGTAACTTGCTTTAGTTTTCTCAACCGGAGAAAACGTATTCTCAGAAACATAAAAAGGGATGGCAAGCATACTTTGTGGTGGAGGAATAAGATTCTCTTGATTTTTTTTAAAATTACCAATTTTAGGAATAGGCTCTACAACCACAGAGTTACCTTTAATTTCAAACTCTGGAACAAAACCTTTATTGCACTTCACTATAATCATAGACGAATTACCAGCATTCTCAAGGTAAAACCCTTTGAAATATTGATCCTTAAGATTTTCATCAAATAGTTCCTTTTTTAAAAGCTTACCGGGGAAGGAAGCTACAAAATACCCACCTTTAGTGTAAATTTGGGTTTTATTGTTTATGCCCGTAATCTTAAAAAAAGAAATGCCGTTTTTATTGTAGAACGATAGCTCAGCGCCAAAAGCATTTATGGTAAATATTAAAACTAAACAGAGTAAAACATAAACTCTTCGCAGAGCTTTTTCACCTCTTTCCTAATTATTGCGTATTTTTTCTCATCGCCGATGTCATTCAGCATTTCTACTATAAATTCCCCTATTTTTTCCATTTCCTTTTCTTTCATGCCGCGTGTAGTAACTGCAGGTGTGCCTATCCTTATTCCACTTGTTACAAACGGACTCTGCGTATCACCAGGAATTGTATTTTTGTTAACCGTTATTCCAACTTTCCCCAAAGCTTCTTCTGCCTCTTTTCCTGTTATCTTCTTATCTGTCAAATCTACAAGCATCAGATGATTGTCTGTTCCGCCGCTCACAAGTTTAAAACCATTATCCATCAGCACATGTGCAAGCTTTTTGGCATTTTTAACAACCTGTTTTTGATATTCCTTAAACCCCTCACTCATGGCCTCCTTAAAACAAACGGCTTTCGCAGCAATCACATGCATCAATGGCCCACCCTGCATACCCGGAAAAACCATTTTATCTATGGGCTTTGCGAAAAATTCTTTTGTCATAATCATTCCACCGCGAGGGCCCCTCAAAGTCTTGTGCGTTGTTGTTGTAACAAATTCACAATAAGGAATGGGGCTTGGATGCAAACCTGCTGCAACAAGGCCTGCAATATGGGCAATATCTGCCATAAGGTATGCATCAACACTATCTGCAATCTCTCTAAACTTCTTAAAATCTATAACTCTCGGATAGGCGCTTGCGCCACATACAATCAATCTTGGCTTAAATTCCTCCGTAATAGCCTGAACCTCATCATAGTCAATTAATCCAGTTTCAGGATTAACACCATAACCAAAACTTATATATAGCTTTCCAGAAAAACTTACCCGTGCTCCATGTGTTAGGTGCCCACCATTGGATAAATCCATACCCAAAAGTCTATCGCCAGGATTCAATGTAGCCATATAAACAGCCATATTAGCCTGGGAACCAGAATGCGGCTGAACATTCACATGCTCTGCATTAAAGAGCTTTTTCGCACGCTCAATGGCAATACTTTCAGCTATATCAACATATTCACAACCACCATAATATCTCCTGCCCGGATAACCCTCGGCATATTTGTTTGTCAATATGGACCCTTGAGCCTCAAGCACAGCTTGAGATACCAGATTCTCACTTGCAATAAGCTCAAGACCGTACATCTGTCTTTCCTTTTCATTCTCTATAGCGTTAAAAACGTCTGGGTCAAAATCCTTCAAAACGCTCATATCTCCTCCAACTCCATAATTTTTTTTACCCTTCTCTCGTGTCTCCCACCATCAAACGGCGTTTTCAGGAATATGTTTACCATCTGTTTCGCAATCTCTAAACCAGTTGTCCGCCCTCCAAATGCAATGACATTCGCATCATTGTGCCTGCGTGCGAACTCAGCCGTATATGCATCATGACACAAGGCACACCTAACCCCTTTCACCTTATTCGCCGCTATACTCATGCCGATACCCGTCCCGCAAATTAGTATACCCTTTGAGTTGGAACTTGCAACCTTAAGGGCAACGGCATGCGCAATATCAGGATAATCAATAGATTCTGTGCTAAAACATCCTATATCTTCAATCTCAACACCACCCTCTTTCAAAAATTCTTTTATCTTTTCCTTTAGCTCAAAACCGCCGTGATCTGAGCCGATAAAAACCATAAAATCCTCCTAAAAAAATCCATTTACGCCAATTTTTATACCAAAAAACGAGCGTTTTTCCAAACTTATTGATTCTCAAAATCAGTAGGGTAAAATTTGATATAATGCTTTTATAAAACTCACCAACTTCTTACAAGGGCATTATAATATGAGGTAAATTATGCACAATGGTCTTAGGAAAAAGGGTAATCATGCCAAATTAAGGACGGCCTCAACTACACAACTAATAAATTAAAGTAGCTCACTCAACTTTTCCTCGTTAATAATCACATAGGTATACAGCAAATCCAACTTATCATCTATATCTATAGAACTTTTTCTATCCATCACGTAAGCATAGATATTATCATTTAAAAAAAATGTGTTTTGTTCCAGTAATTTCGAAGTTCTACAAATATAAATGGCACCATTCAACCTGTAATATTTAGGCAAATCTTGGCTTCTTTTGTTTATAATATCTTTTCTCAAAAAATTTTTCATACTTAAATCATTTGGTAACGTATTACTCCACAAAGGCGAATGTTCATCTTCACAAACGGATATTACAGCTTCGGCTTTTCTATCCTCTAAAAATTCTATTGCTTCATCTATATGCTTTGAAGTTCTTAAGGGAGAAGTTGGCTGCAGCAACACTGTAAAATCATACTCATTTCCAATAATTTCTATTGCATGTTTTATGGCATCTATAGTAGTTGATGTATCAAGAGCAAGTTCTTTAGGTCTTTTTATAATACCTACATTATATTTTTCCCCAATCTTTAATATCTCGTCACTATCACTTGTAACAACGCTTCTATCAATATAAGAGCTCCCTAATGCAGCCTCTATAGTCCAAGCAATTAACGGTTTTTCAGATAAGTGCAATATGTTCTTATTTGGAAGCCTCTTGCTGCCACCCCTTGCAGGAATTACAGCCAAAAATGTTTTTCCTCTATACATTCAAAAGTTCTCCTTGAAGCTTACCGACAGCCTTTTTGTACTCTTCCCATTGCCCAACATCTATATAATCGCTCTCATTTACAGGATAGGCAAAAACTTTTTTGTTGTTATCCATTAATTTCTTTATCAATTCAGGCATATCATAATACTCGCTTTCGGGAATATAGCTAAATGACTCACTACTCAAAACATATATTCCGGTATTTATTTGAAACACATATTCAGGTTTCTCTATAATTTCGCTTATTAATCCACCGTGCTTTATATTAACCACTCCATATGGTATTTTGTAACGCTGAATAGATGTTATAGATGTAAAAATGCTACTACTATTTTTATGAAATTCCAGCACTTTAGAGAAATCAGCATTTATTAGAATATCGCAATTTGACACTATAAAATTGCCTTTTATCTTATCTTTTAAAAAACTCAAACTACCAGCTGTTCCTAAAAATTTTTTCTCCCAGATAAAATGTATATCATAATCTTTTTTTATCCCATCAAAATAAGCTTTAATTAGCTCACCCTTGTAGTTAAGAGTTAAATAAAACTTGTTTATACCAAAGCTTTTAAATTTATCTATGATCATTTCTACTACGGTTTTACCACCAATAGGAATCAATGGCTTTGGCAAAACCTCTGTAAATGGAGATAGGCGAGTTCCTTTTCCTCCTGCCATTATCACAACAGGAATATCTATTTTTTTATTTTCCAAAACTTCTTTTTGTTCTTTTAGTAGAATTTCTGTCCATGTTATATAGCTAACAAACTCATTCAAATCATTAATTATAGGCACTACTTCAAACTTTTTATCTAAAAAAATCTTCTTCAATCGCCTTTTATTCAGCTTATTTTCTCTAACATAAAAAGGTGACCTATTACAAAACTCTATTACCTTACCTTCTAATTTTCCAGTCTTCAGAATATATCTTCTAACATCGCCATCTGTAAGCGAGCCCATCAATCTATTTTTGCTATCTACAACAAACAATGTCTTTTCTGCCGTTTTATCTAACTTCTTTAAAGCCTCTTTCAAATCAGCCTCAGGGGCTATCAATATATCTTTTTTCACTTCATAAAACCTCTTTTAATAACATAAAACTTTCGGCAAATTTACAATTATAATATTTTGCCAAACACCTTATTATAAAGGTTCTTTTGGCCCAACTTTTTGTAGTTTATTAACCCAAAGCATTTCTGCGTATTGCCTTCTATTTCGAACATTATTAAAGATTTTATTTTTGAGATTGGTGAGCTATTTCTCGACAGTTTGCCCACATAAAATAAAGCTATAAAATTTCTTATATAAACAATCTCCTTCATTATTATTTACCTGCTAAAGAATAATTTAAGTCAAAAAATTTCTTTTTTATGTCTTTTCTAAAAAAATATTTCAATACTTTTTTTATTCGTAAGGCAGAATCACCTTTATCATAAGGATTCTCTATTTTTTTCAACACATTCATAAATTTCTTAGAAAATAATTCATCAAAAGCTTTTTTTATATCCTCATATTTAGGTTTGCAGTCTATAACACTTCTGGCTTTTATCCTTCCTTTTTGTCTATCTCCTATATTTATAGTACCAATCTTAAAAGAAGGTGCCTCTATTATGCCACTTGATGAATTTCCAACTACCGCATCCACAAACTGCATTGTGGATAAATATAAAAGCTGTCCCATATTAGTAAAGGCAACTGTTTTCTCCTTGTTTTTGGAAACATATTCATCAATAAGATAATTTATTTTTCTACCTTCTGTATCTGCATTGGCTTTTGTAAATATAAGCAATGTATCTCCTAATTCATCTAACGCCTTTAGTAATTCTTTAAACTGTTTTTCTGAGCCCCACTTCTCTAAAGTTACCGGATGAAAAGTTATTAGTAAATTTCTTTTTTTTAGTTTTTTGCCTAATTTCTCTTCTACCTTTTCTCTGCTAAAAAGTTTCAGTTTTTTTATATTATCTATTCCCAAAGCTCCAACATTAAAAACCCTTTCTGGTTCTTCGCCAAGTTGTATAACCCTTTTTCTATATTCGTCCGTAGAAGTAAAATGAAGATATGACAACTTAGTTATAGCATGTCTATAGCCCTCATCCAAAACTCCAACAGTAACTTCTCCTCCATATAGATGCATTATTGGTATTTTTAGTGTAAAAGAGGCTACTGCAAAAGATAATGCTTCAAATCTATCTCCTAATACTACTGTGATATCAGGCTTTAACCTTTCTAAAGCATCAGTATAACCTATAACACCAAGGCCTATGGATTTTGAAATACCAACAGGTGTATCTGATGACAAAAGCATTTCAACTTTTTCATTTATAGTAAATCCATCTTTCTCTATTTCCTTATAAGTTAAACCAAATTCTGGTGATAGATGCATTCCTGAAGCAATTATTTGAAGCTCTAAATCCTTATCTTTCTTTATTTCATCCATAAGTGGTTTTAAAAGTCCATATTCTGCTCTTGTTCCAGTAAAAACACAAATTTTTTTCATTATATTATCCCCAATCAACATCCCTAAAACTTAAAGATTTATCCTTTGGAATATCTTTAGAAGCTTTTCTCCCTATTATTTTATTCCACTGCATAGGGCTAATTCCATTTCCAGGTCTTTTTGTGGCTAATTTCTCTTCCGTAAAAACCTCTCCTTTTTTTATATTTATCTTGGTTACAATACTTTTTCTGGCAATGTTTATGTTCTTTATTTCCGATTTAGAAGGTTTTTTGATGCCATTTCCTAATGCCCTTTCTATATTTCTTATAGCTTTTACCATAGATTTTAATTCATGGGGTTCTAAACTTGCTTTGTGGTCTGGGCCTGGCAAACTTTTTTCAAGTGTAAAATGTTTTTCAATGACAGTAGCTCCAAGTGCAGCAGCCGCGATAGGAACTTCTATGCCGAGAGTATGGTCTGAATAACCTACCTTTACTTTAAAAGCCTCTTTTATTGTGAGCATAGCTTTCAGGTTTACATCTTCAAAAGGCGTAGGATATTCGGTGTTACAGTGTAAAACTGTTATATTCTTTCTTTCTGTTCCGTTTTCTATCAAAACATCTAAAGCGCTTTCTATCTCTCCTAAGCTTGCCATACCAGTGGAAAGTATTACTTCTTTTCTGTAACTTCCTATTTCTCTCAAAAGAGGATAGTTAGTAATTTCGCCCGAGGGTATTTTAAAAATCGTCAACCCTAAGTCTTTCAAAAATCTCACACTATCAATATCAAAAGGGCTTGATAGGAACATAATCCCCTTATCATGGCAATATGACTTTAAATATCTAAAATCCTCATATTTTAATTCCAATTTTTTCACCATTTCCAACTGAGACTCTTCTTTACCCAAGTTTTTCTTTTGATATTCTGCCATTTCGGCAAACTTACTTATCACTTGTTCCGCTTTGAACGTCTGAAACTTTACAGCATCAGCTCCAACCTCCACTGCTGCATCTATAAGTTTTTTTGCTAAATTTACATCTCCATTATGATTAACTCCTGCCTCTGCTATTATAAAAACCTTCATTGCACACACCCCTCGATTAACTTAACATTTCCTGGACTATATGCCAAAATACCTTTTTCCATAGCTTCTTTTCTTTCCACAAAGGAATCGTCTATTAGCAAAGATTTTGTTCTAATCATATAATTGGTTTTTTTCTCCTCTTCGGACATATGAAAAATATTGTCAAAAACGTTCTTTATACCATATTCATCAAGCTTCTTATATAAAGAATTATTTTTATTTTTAGTTATAAGAAAAATCCGTTTGTTCTGATTTTTACAATGGAAAATAAATCTTACAACATCTAAATTTAGTTTTCCTTCAGGAGTTAATAGAGTATCGTCAAAATCAACATAGATATTTTCCACATTCAAATATCCTTTAATAACTCTACCCAAAGGTCTAAATAATGTAAAATCTATCTCATTAGGGCTTAAAGCTGAATAGATTACACTTCTTTCATTAATAAGCCCTAAAGCTTGATAAATACTTAATTCAATAAGATTCACTCCGAAAGCTCTATTCAACGAGAGTGAGCCAGGAACTCTGGCTCCCACCTCGAGAAGCTTTGGGTTTTCTTCTTTATCAAGTTTCATTTGGAAAAAGAATATACCATGCATTCCCAAGTTCTCTGCTATAATTTTAGCGTATTGCTCAAACATAGAATTAAGTTTCTTATCCGTTACAGCCGATGTCTGGATAGAAATTCCTCTAAAAGTTTTTTCTCTTTTTCTGGCTAAATAATACAACAATTTTCCATTATGAGCAAAACAATCAATTGTAAACTCGTTGTTGGGCAAATATTCCATTATCACAAAATCCTCAGGGTCATAATTTAAAAGGAACAGTCTCAGCTCTTTATCGCTACTTATTTTGAAAGCGTTAAGTGAGCCCTGACCCTTTTTAGGTTTAACAAATATAGGAAAGATTTTTTCGTTTATATCTGATATGGTGTATGTATCCGGACACGGAATTAAATCATTAAAATAAGAATAAGTTCTATCTTTAAATCGCACTATCTCATGGACTTTCCAAGGTTGTGTGACTAACTTTGCTCTAATTTTCTTTGAATTTTTGCTTAGTTCAAAAGCTAAATTATCGTTTGCAGGCAAAATTAAATCTATTTCTTTTTCTATTATAAGTTTATTTAAAGATTCATAAAAGCCTAAATCATATTCATAAGGGAGAAAAGAAATATCTTTATAAAGATATTTCTTTTTCCTTTCGTGGCAGCCACATTCAAGTTTAAAATATTTATGATATTTAAGAGAGTCAATAATTTCATAAGCAATCTCTGTATCGCAGGGGATCAATAATATTTTAGTTTGTTTCATAAGCATTTACTCCGCTTGGAATATTAACCAGTCTTTCCTCAATATATTCAGCATTAAGTGTTTCCATTTTAAAGCAACTCTTATACATCGGCAATTTATGCATCAAAGTCCAAGCTGGCCTCGTTTGAATACCATTTTTGTTTGTTATTTCTAAAAATTCATCTCTTTGTTTTTTATTTTCTAAGATAATAGTGTTCAACCAGTAATTTGAACGGCAATTTTCTGGTTCTGTAAAAAATTTTATACCCATTTTATCAAAAAATATCTTATACTCATGCGCTATTTTTCTTTTAATTTCAACAAATTTTTCTATCTGCTCAATTTGGGCAACACCTAAAGCCGCATTTATATTTGGCATTCTATAATTGTAACCTATTTCATCATGAAAATATTCATACGGATGGGAAACTTTTGCTGTTGTAGTTAGATGCTCAGCTTTTTTTGATAATTCTCTATCATTTGTTAATACCATTCCCCCACCACCCGTAGTTACTATTTTATTTCCGTTAAAGCTTAAAATCCCAAATTTTCCAAATGTACCTGTGTGCTCATTTTTATAAAAACTTCCTAAACTCTCAGCCGCATCTTCTATTACATCCACATTATATTCATTGCAAACTTCAATAATTTTGTCTATTTCCACGGGATGGCCAAACGTATGCATAGGAACACATGCCTTAATTTTCCTCCCTGTTCTTTTATTATAAGCATATCCATTCTTAATTTCAGTGTAATTATCCAAAAATTTTTTTAAACTGTCTAATGACATGCCAAGAGTTTTTAAAGATATATCAACAAATACTGGGTTGGCTCCACAATATTTTATAGCATTGCAGGTTGCAACAAAGGTAAGAGGTTGGGTTATTACTTCATCATTTTCTTTAACTCCTGCTAAAAGTAAAGCTATATGAAGTGCAGCCGTTCCATTTACAGTTGAAATTGCATATTTAACACCGGTATACTCAGCAATTTTTTTCTCAAATTTATCTACATATTCTCCTATACTCGACACAAATGTAGAATCAATGCAATCATTTAAGTATTTTTTTTCGTTTCCTATAAAAACCGGCTCGTGTAAAGCAACAAAGTCTTTTTTATAAATATTTCTTATAAATTCAACAATATTTTTAAAATCACATTTTTTCATCTAAATCTTTTCCTCTCTCAAGGTGCCTAAACTCTGGGAGTATATATTCAAAAAGCTCTACTATTTCTCTTTTATTCCATTCTAAACTATTTTTCATTCTTTCTATCTCTTTCTTAAAATGATTTAATTTTTCTTCTTCAAAAATAGGCTCGTTTTTAATAATTCCTATCCCATTAAATCTATCCCGGTCAATTACATTTTCATCTGTATAAAACTCTTCAAAATCTTTTTCGCCTGTCGTATCGCTTATTGTAAAGAGACAAGGCCAGTATTTGGATTTTGGACTTTGGATTTTGGATTTAGAACTAAAAAAGTTTCTTGCCTCTTCCTCACTTTCGCAAATATAAGGTTCATATCCTTTCATTTTCAAATAATTTACTGCAATCTCACTAAATGTCATTAAATGAAGTTTTTCGCTAAGTTTTGGAAAAAATATATCCCTGTTTTCTCCAAAAATCGCACTCATAAGACAAAGTTCCCCACTCTCTTTTGGAGTTACGAAGTATCTTTTTATATCCTTTGGAGCAACGATTGGCTGATTTTTTTCAAGTCTTCTGTTAAATGAATATAAAAGACTCCCGTCGCTAAACGCTACATTTGCAAATCTTGCAGTTGATACTGGAATTTCAAGGCTTCTTCTCATTAAAAAAAGCTCCATTATCCTTTTACTTGCACCCATCATATTAACCGGATTAGTAGCTTTATCTGTTGATACACAAAAATATTTCTTAGTGTCATTTTCTATACTTTGAAGTAAAGTTTTTTCTGTATTTAAAATATTAACTTCAATCATTCTCATTAAAGTAAAAGGATCTTTTTCGCTTCTAACATGTTTTAAAGCTGAAAAATTCAAAACATAATCATACTTTCCATCATTTTTTATAAAAGCATCATATTCAAAACTACCAGCATCCAGAGCAAATGTTTTAAACTCTCCATCAATATATCCTAAGCTACTTCTAATATCTCTGACAAGTTCAGCTAAATTATTTTCACTTATATCTACCACATGAAGTTTTTTAGGATTTCTTTTAAAAATCTCTTTTACTGTAGCACTTCCTATGCTCCCAGCACCACCTATAATCAAAAAAGAATGTTTTGAAATAGCATCTCTTAGCTCATCTTCATATTTTCTAATATCATTTTCAAATAAGTTTGACTTTCTACCAATAACACTTAATATATCTTTTGCCGTGCTAAATTCCACTTTGAATTACACCACGCTTCATCAACTTATTCTTACGCTCTTTAGGGCTTCCTTTTCTATTGGTTTGTTAAAGTCCCTG
This sequence comes from Desulfurellales bacterium, assembly GCA_027035885.1. Classification (GTDB taxonomy): domain Bacteria; phylum Campylobacterota_A; class Desulfurellia; order Desulfurellales; family Hippeaceae; genus Hippea. The sequence continues at coordinate 94 of JALVTR010000061.1, read as the reverse complement.
CTAACAACAACATCCATGGGTTTTCCCAACAAACCCTCTAATTTTGCTTCTAATTTGATTCTCTTTTCAAAGAGTTTTTCCTTTTCATCTGGCA
>JALVTR010000060.1 GCA_027035885.1 Desulfurellales bacterium | reverse complement strand
GGCACAAAGAAGGCTTCAGAGCTTTCCCAAATATCTCATGAAGAAACCGCTTACAAAAAGACGCAGGAAAAGAGAAAAATTGACTACGGTTTGGCGGAATTTTTGAAAATCGAATACAAGTAAACTATTCCTTTTTCACGGAAGTTTATCAAGCCTTTAGTACTTCTTTTGCGTTCCTAAGCACCACCGAGAAGCTTTTCCACCGCCTCTCTCTTGGCATCAGGTATGAGATGGGCGTATCTCTCTGTCATTGCAAGTGTTTTATGCCCCATCAGTTCCTTAATTGTGTAAATAGGCGTTCCTTGAATGGCAAGCCAGCTTGCAAAGGTGTGCCTTAGGGTGTGGAAGACAACTTTGTCGCGGGGGTCGGTGATGCCGTTGTTTAGGCCAAGCTTATCCACCGTTCTATCGAAGGTTTTTGAAATTTTTATCAACCTATTACCTTTTTTATCCTTAAAAACCAATTCACTAAGGCTTTTAGGCTGTTCCCTTTTATGCTTTTTAATCAAAACCTTTTTTAAGTTTTCTGTCATATAAGCAACCCTTCCAGTGTTGTTTTTCGGGTCTTTAATTGTGATTATGCCGTTTTTAAAGTCTATATCCTGCCATGTGAGGCTTGCTATTTCGCCAAAACGCATACCTGTATATAGGGAAAGATAAGCCATTTCGTATACCTGACACGAGCGTTTTTTAAGCTCCTTGAGTAATAAATCTGCCTCTTCTTTTGTTAAAAATCTTATACGCCTGTTATCTTTTTTTGGTTTCTTCACTTTAGAGACTGGATTGACTCCGTTATAAATACCCCACTCTATTGCCTTGTTGAATACCTGCCTTATGACTGCGAGGGCGTACTCTATGGTTCGAGACGACCTATTGTTTTTTATCATTTCCTTTTTGATTTTCTCTAAGTCTAGAGGAGAAATGTTGTTTAAGGTTTTATTGCCTATAACGGGTAATATCCATAGATTGAAAAAAGTTTTTTCTAATTTATATGTTTTTTCTTTCTTGTTTGTTTTTGCGTAAGGCAAGTATTTTTCTCTTACAAATTCATTAAACATTACTTTTACTTGCCGTCTATCATAGTACTCCCCAGACACAAGCTCAGACTTAAGCTTTGCCTCGATTTCCTTTGCACCTTGCAGATTAGTTCCAGAAACCGTTTGTCTAATTCTTTTACCGTGAAAGCTAACGGAAATTCTAAAGGTCTTATTTTGCTTGACAACGTGCCCGCATTTGGGGCATTCTTTCTTTTTGACGGAGTACTCGGTTTTGCAGTTCGGACACACAATGTAAATTGCCATTTTTAGCCTCTCTCTTCGGACATATTTCGGACAAATTTTTCTAAAAAATGATACAAAATCATAAAAAAATAGACAAGTAAATAAAAATGAATATAATTGATTTTTAGACAAGAGATTGGGGGTTTTTTAAAAAAGTGCGGGCAGCATAGGAATAAAAAGGAAGGCTATATTAATGCTTCGTAATCAGCAGGTCGTAGGTTCGAGTCCTATCGCTGGCTCCATTTTTTTGTTCAGGTATAAAAACCCATTCAAGGATGGAGGGAAAGATATGGCTATACTCGTCTTACTCAGGCATGGAAAATCAATGTGGAATGCTTTAAATCTTTTTACGGGTTGGGTTGATGTGCCGCTTGCATACGATGGTATTAAAGAGGCTTTAAAAGCGGGCGAAAAACTTAAGACTTATTGTTTTGATGAAGTCTACACTTCAGCACTGATACGTTCAACTCAAACTGCCATGATTGCACTTTCTAAAAATGATTGTGGCAATATACCGATAATACAGCACAATGAAGGCAAGATGAGGGAATGGGCAAATATGCCTGACACTATACCCGTTCTACCCGTTTATGAGCACGAAGAATTAAATGAAAGGTATTATGGCCAACTCCAGGGCCTTAATAAGCAGGAAACGGCAGGAAAATACGGCGCTGATACGGTGCATAATTGGAGGAGAAGCTACGATATAAATCCACCTGGCGGAGAGTCTTTAAAGGATAATTACGAAAGGACAATTCCATTTTTCAAAAGCGTTATCATACCAAAGCTTGAAAGCGGGAAAAACATACTTGTAAGCGCACATGGTAACAGTTTAAGGGCAATAGTGAAGTTCATTGAAAATATTTCTGATGATGATATAACCAAATTTGAGATTCCAACAGGGGAACCAATAATTTACACCTATAAAAATTCTAATTTTGCAAAAAAATCTGAAGAAAATGGGTGATATTTTAGAAAAGTTTTCAAGAACCGCCAAACTGAATAGTGTTGAAGTGTTGGAAATTAAGGATACGGAGGATTTGTTTGAAAGAATCTCATATGATGGTAAAAATCATTTTAGATTCAATAAGATTGGTATAGTAAAGGCTATATCTGCAAATGCCCAAGAGGGCAATACTTTGATAGATGCATCTGACGATTTTAAATTAAGCTGTGTCTTGGATGTTGATGAACTATACGTGATTGTTGAAAAAGATAAGGTTTGCAGTAATTCCTTTGAGGCTTACAAGAAAGCAAAGGATGAAGATTATTTGTTATTTGTAGGTGCAGAGAGTAAGACTGCCGATATTGAAAAGCAACTAATAAGCGGCGTTCAGGGTGCCAAGAAAGTCATTTTTGTATTAGCATGAATAATGAAGGTTACGGTTTCCAATTTTGTAATGGTATTTTAAAACCCATAATAAACTTTTCAAACATTACGACAAAGGATTTGATTGGACTGAGTTATCAGATAAACTTGTTTAGGAAAAATATCGAAAGTTTTTTGAAAAATGGTCCTTTTTTAGATGTACTTTTATGGGGTGAGCGCGGATGTGGTAAATCATCGCTCGTCAAAGCTTTTATCAATGAATACAAGGACATGCACCTAAATGTTGTTCAGTTCACTACAAGTCAAATTGACAAACTCTATGATTTATACGAGATTTTGATGAGTAAGCTTAATGAATATTTCATAATATTTTTTGATGATATATCCTTTGATGAGAAGGATGAGGAGTATAGAAAGTTCAAATCCATACTTGAGGGAGGACTTGAAGAAAAGCCTGTAAATATCATGTTTGTGGCAACATCAAACAAAAGGCATCTTGTCAAGGATAAGGTCTTAACAACGGATTCGATTTACGATACAGATGAAATAAATGAGCATATGTCACTTTACGGTCGGTTTGGTTTGGTTTTGGGTTTTAGGAAACCAGGCAGAGATGTTTATTTGAAGATTGTTAGGCTATATAGCAGTAAATACGGCTTGAACGATTATACGGATTTAGATAAAGAGGCCGAGGCGTTTGCGATTTCAAAAGGAGCACGAAACGGTAGAGTGGCCAAGCAGTTCGTCATTTCAAAACTTGTAGGTACTTTATAAAATAATCTTCAGTTTTTCATAGAAATTAAAGAATAATTCTAAAGAAAACACAAAAAATATAAAAGACGAAAATGTATTAATTATAAATGCCGACTTTTCGGTTATAAGGTTTTCTCTCAAGGTATTAGAAACAAATATAACTAATAAAAACGCAGAGACTATTCCACATGTTAATGATAATAAATTAAGGATTAAGCTTCCTTTACCTATAAAGGGAGCCAATATTGCGCTAAAGAAGATTATAGCTTTAGGATTTGATAAATTTACGTATAAGCCTTTTAAGTAGAAAGATTTAACGCTGGGCGACCGCGCCTTTATTTCTCTTTTTCTGTTTTTAAATATTTGATACGAGATGTATATTAAATAACTTCCACCAAAAAGTGATACAAATACTTGAAAATAGATATTTTTTCCCAAAGAAGCAAAACCTATGAGAAGAACAGATATCATTATTAGATTACCAGTAAATATACCGCTAAAGGTTTCTAAGCCTTTTCTTAAACCGTAAGTAAGGCTTATTTGCATTGTTAGCATATTATCAGGACCTGGGGTTAAAGCTGCTATAAAACCTATGAAAAAAAGTTCTGTGTTCATATAACTATTATATCAGTCTTCTTGGATCTATCCAACCATGAAGTAACCTTTTTTCTGCTCCTTTGACCTTTATTCTGTTTCTCGCAATGAAGGTATATGCACCGTAGTTTTTAACTGTTCCAAAAAAGACAAACCCATCGAGGTAACCATCCTTTATCATTATTTTTGTGTATCCGTCTGCGTAGTTTTCTATAATTGTTTCGTATTCATCGAATTTCGATACGCCACCCGTAAATATATTCATGCCAAAAACTGGTAAAACGTTCCTTGTGAATTCAGGTTTTACTTTTATGTCCATGCCAAGTGCATTTTTGGCTGCAATTTGGGCTTGTTCAACGGCGCATGGCCATATAGCATGTAAAAATTTTTCATTTAATACAATATCGTCAACTTCCGCCACGTCTCCAATTGCATATATTCCACCTGCCACCTCTAATTTGCCATTGACGACTATACCGTTTTTTATGTTCAATACATCTTTTGCAAAATCTATGTTGGGTTTTACGCCTTTTCCCACAATAACAAAGTCACACTCAACTGATTTGCCACTGCTGAGTTTGACAACGATGTCGTTTTCTTTTTTCTCAATTGAACTTATTTTTTCTCCCTTTATTATCTCTAATTTAAAGTCGTCGCTTAAGTACTTTTCAAACAATTCGCTTGCCTTTTTGTTTAGAATTTGAGACAGAATCCTGTTTGAACTTATGACTATCGTTATTTTAAATCCGGCCATTGAGATGGCATTTGCCATCTCTAAACTAACCAATCCTCCTCCGTAGATAAGCACATGCCTCAAATTTGCTTTTTTTATACTTTCTCTAATTTTTTCAATGTCTTTTAAGTACCTTACAGTAAACACCCTATCGTTTGCATTACCTTCAAATGTTTCTCTGGATGCATCTGCGCCTGTGGCTATTATCAGCCTATCGTAGGTGTAGTTGTTTCTTTTGTTGTCTATAATGGTGTTTGAGTTTTTGTCTATTTTAGTGATTTCTGTGTTTAAAATTAGATCATCCTCTGGGACTTCGTAAAACATATTGCTTTTTACATTACTTGTAAGCATGTATGGAAGGAGCATTTTACCATAAGGTTCTGTGCTCTCTTTTGAGAATATCTTGGCATCAACGCTTTTATCCTGTGCCTTGATTGTTTTATAAGCCGTATAGGCGGCAATGGAGCCGCCTACTATTGCTATCATAGTATTCCCTCTAAGCCCAACTCCTTTAGTTTTTCTGGCGTTGGAATACCATTTTCATCCCATCCCCTGCTTTTGTAGTATTCCGGTAACATTTTGCCTAAATCTGTTATCTCTCCTTTGGATGGCCCCGATTTTATGGGTTCTTTCTCCATTCTCTCAGGTAGTCTGTCATCTTCTTTTGTAAACCCTGCTTTTATGTTAAAGATTTTTTCTAAATTCCATATCCTTTCTCCCTTTTTCATAAATTCTTGTTCATCGCATTCTAAACCTGTAGCCGATGCAAACAATTCGGCTATTTCTTTGCCCTTTAATCCAAATGTCGTGAACAGACATATACCAGTTGAATCTAATGCCGCTGTGAGATCCTGAAGTGTTTTGGTTAACTCAGCCTTTCCCTCGTATGTATTTTTATCTCCATCACCCAAAACCTCTACGGCTATTGTGTATCCTCTAACATGGCATGCACCCCTGTTGCTTGTCGCATACTCTAAACCTATACCTTTAATGGCTCGTGGATCGTAAGCCGGGAATTCCTGTTTTTTAGATGTCATTGAGAATTCTGGATGACCGTAATGTTCTGCAAGCCTGTAAGATCCCTTAGCCAAGAGTTTGCCAAAATCAGTACTTTGTTCTGCCATTAATTTCATCGCGTTTACCAGTGCATTTGAATCTTTGAATCTTAAAGGAAATCCAATATCACCTTCGGGAATATACCCTGTTTCAAACAAATCCATTGCACAAGCTATTGTTGAACCTGCTGATATAGTATCAAATCCATAGTCATCACAAATATAATTTGCCATTACTACTGCATCCATATCATCAACACCGCACATAGCACCTAAAGCCCAAATCGACTCATACTCCGGCCCAACACCTTTATTGCCTTTGTACCTGCCTTTTCTGATTTCTGTTACCCTTCCACAGGTGATAGGGCAGCTGTCACAACCTTCGGCTCTTATTAAGTACTCTTTTGTTAAAGTTTCACCGCTGATTTTATCAGCCGTTTCTAAAAAGGCATCGTGACCATTGAATGCCGGCAATCCGCCTACCCCGTTTATCACGTTAACTAAAAGGGCTGTACCATAAGTTGCTCCCCCAGACCCAGAGAAGGCATCTTTGCTCAAAATATCCCTTGCGTTGTAAACTGCTTTCGCGAACCTTTCATTATCAGATACCGTTATGCTTCCTGTGCCAAAGGCTGATATACCTTTTAGATTTTTGCTTCCCAAAACTGCCCCTACACCTGTTCTCCCTGCTGCTCTGTGTCCATCAAATGTTATATTGGAAATTAAGGACAGCTTCTCTGCGGCTGGACCGATTTCTAAGGTACCTGCCTCTGGATGGGTTAAAGATCTCAATATTTTATCTGTTTCCTTTGTTGTTTTTCCCCATAATTCTGTTGCATCCCTTATTTCTATGTTCCCCTTGTATATAGAAATATACACTGGTTTTTCAGCTTTTCCCTCAATAACCATAAAATCAAAACCAGTTCTTTTCAGGTCAGCAGCAAAATGACCTCCAGAGTTGGAACATGCTATTGCACCGTTAAGAGGTCCTTTAGTTATAACCATAATCCTACCAGATGAGGGTGCGTATGTTGAACCTAAAGGTCCTGTTGCTAAAATAAGCTTATTTTCTTCGCTTAGCGGATCAACTTGTGGATCAACCTCTTTCATAAACAATCTTGTTCCATATCCTCTACCACCTACGAAGTCCTCGGCCCATTTTTCGTTTATATCCTCAACAGATATTTTGTTTTCACTTAAGTTTATCCTTAATATTTTTCCTACGTATCCTCCTTTTAACATACTACACCCCCATCACAGATTCTTTTAATCTTGTTGCGCTTCTAAACCTTTTATCCATAACCATATCCTCGACCTCTGTAAATTCCAAGGCTCCGACATGACAAACCTTGACACACTCAGGGTCACCGCCGCATAAATCGCACTTTATGATTTCCTTTGCAGTGTGGTTTAATTTAATAGATCCCCAAGGACAGGCCATTGTGCACTGCTTGCATACTATGCATTTGTTTGAATCGAATTCCACAACACCCGTTTCATAATTTTTGCTCAATGCTCCCGTTGGACAAACATTTACACAATATGCCTCTTCGCATTGTGTACATACTGTTGGTATAAAAACGAAATCCTCTAAAAACTGGCTGATGGAAATTCTTGAATCCCACCTGTTGAATGTTCCTGTGTGTTTAAACGAACATGCGTACTCACAGGCTCTACATCCTGTACATTTCGAAATGTCGATACTTAAAACTTTCATACGCCACCCCTTCGATTTTTTTGTTTTAACAATATTACTTAATTTATTATTCCTAACTCAAAAAACCAAAGTCATACAAAAATACATCCACTTCAGTTCCTGCTTCTATTGTTCCTATCAGGTTTCCTTCTATCATGGCAAAGCCGTTGCATTGGACAATTGACTCAATAATGTTGGAACCCTGAGTTTCGAATGGTTTTGCATAGAACTTTTTATCTTTGTATTCCACCTTAACCCTGTTGAAATGCACTCTATCGTTTCTTTTCTTTACAGGTTCAGTTAATATGGCCTTGATGGATTGATGCTTGAAATTTTTGTAACCCGTCATTTTTTTTAGTGCAGGTACGAGATAGAAAAATGAACAGAACGCAGTAGAAACTGGGTTACCTGGGAAGGAGAATATGAAACTTTTATTTAATTTGCCAAAGGCAAACGGTTTTCCTGGTTTTTGCATGACATATTTAAAGAACCACTCTATATTCAGCTCTTTTTCTGAGTTTGTGACCACATCGTAGTCTCCAAATGATATGCCAGCTGTTGTTATGATTATATCAAACTGCATAGCAGAGTGCATTTTTTGAATAAAATCTTCATTTTTGTCTTTTGATATGCCAAGATAACTCGTTTCAATACTAAACTGTTTAAGTAAAGCCTTTACAAAGAAACTGTTTGAGTCCACTATTCCATCTTTCGTATCCCCTAAGTGCACAAGTTCATCCCCCGTTGATATTATGCACACAGATGGTTTTTTATATACAGGGATAAACACATTGCCGGTTGACACTATTCTTGAAAGCCTATAAGGTGTGATAATTTCTCCTTTGAAATCTATCGTATCACCGTATTTTATATCCTCTCCTTTCAATCTAATATTGGAACCTTTTTTCTTTGGCTTTAAAACATCTACAGTCCCATTTACTTCTTTCGTTACCTCAAACTCAATAACGGTATCAGCACCTTCAGGAACAGGTGCTCCAGTCATAATCCTAAAGCACTCTCCTTTACCAATCTTTAAATTATTGACGTCATCTCCTGCTTTTATTGTTCCCTTTAATCTAAGTTTGGTAGGTATATTTTTGATATCTTCGAATTTAACTGCATATCCGTCCATTGCAGCATCATCATAAGGTGGAAGAGTTCTCAAAGCGTTTACAGTTCTGCTTGCCACTCTATTAGATGCCTCAAAAACACTGATAAGTTCTTCGCCTATTGGTTTTACATTGCTTAAAATTATCTCTAATGCCTCAGATGGATATACCATCTATATTAAACCTCCTTTAATTTTTACTTATTTTATTATTGATTTAATAAATTTTCAAGTTTTTGTTTTTATTCTATTGAAAAAATAGACAATTTAGATTTTAATCATGAACATGAGCAAAAAACATGGTATTGGATTTGTGGTTCCTTTAGCTGTATTTCTGGGTGGTATAGGAGGAGGCATCGTTTTTCCTATTTTGCCTCTACTTGGTTTAAAATTTGCGTTATCGGCATTTTTTATAGGAGTAATAATTTCTGCGAATAAGCTTGCAAGGATTTTTGTTAATCAATTTGTTGGAGTCGCTATAGATGCTTTTGGGGGTAAAAAACCGTTACTTGTTGGGCTTATAGTAGAAAGTGTAGGCAGCCTTCTTTACGTGGCTTCTTTATATTCGT
>JALVTR010000059.1 GCA_027035885.1 Desulfurellales bacterium | reverse complement strand
TGTTGAGTGTGTCTGTTCTATAATCAATCAAAGCAATATTAACATTGTGCCCCAATAACTTTTTCAAAGTGTGCATAACTCTAATGCCACCGAAACCCCCACCAACAATGATAATTCTCTTTTTCATTTTGTTTTTCCTTTTACACATTCATTTTTTTCATATATATTTTTAGCGAACTATGTCTATTTTTTACATAAATTTTTCTCACTTCCAATAATACTAAATCTCATTTAATTTTTCAATTATTTACCGTCTTGAAAGAAGATGCTCTGGGAGTAGATTAATAGAAAGAGGATATTTTTGAGTATTTGTATCCATTTCTAAAATAGTGTAAACAACTAACTTCTTTATCCTTTTAGTCTTTTTTGTCTTTCACCATGCAGTGGTATCGGTATCTACCAGTATAGAGAAAATAGTAACCCTCCTGTAGCTTCTCGGACTTAAGCTCATTTTGTTAAAATCAAGAGAACTCAAAATTTAGTTCCATTGAGCATCCCAACTCATTATAAGTTAGTAACATGGGGTGTATATTTCATTTAATATAAAGAAGAACATAAAGATAGGCACGAAAGAAATACTATGATTAAATGCTGAATGAATTAAGGATTCTGAAAAATAGGAAAGAAATAGAGGAAAAGTCGGAAGAATGTACTTAAAAAAACGGAATAGGATTTATAAATCAGTATCAAGTATCAAAAACAAATTACTATACCCGCTTTTAATTTTACAAAATAGATAAGAAGTTATTTCGTAATAATCAATGGGGTAAAGCTGAACTGACACTAATAATCAGCCTCGTTTTGAAGACAGTTCAAAGAATTAGAAGACTCTTTTAGGATAAAGTGCTATCTTTATTAAGGTAGCATTCCTAATCTCAACGCTCCCCAGTGTTTACCTTCCATGTAAATAGGAACGGATATATCATACATAGCTTCGCCCGTGCCCCTCGTATATGTTTGTATAAGTATTGGTTCTGTGTTCTTTGCATCTGCAAGACCAATTGGGTCATCAAAGATTCTCATAGAGTGATTTCCTACAAGGTCTTTTTCATAATCTCCTGTAAGGGGTTTATCGTATATGGTATTGTTAGCCGGCAAATAATCATTGTTATCTACAAGGACAACAACCTTAAAGTTGGAGTTAATTGATAAAACCTTGTCCTCTATGGGTTGTATGTATTTCTTCATAAAGTCTGTAAACCTTGTTTTGTACTTTTGAGGATTAGTATTTGGAACTGGCACATAGTTTCTATCCCATATGTCGGCACTTGATATTTCCCCTCTTTTTATGGCTTTTTCTATTGTTGTTTCTATCTCCTTTTTCGTGTCGCGGAGGATTTTGTAAACGTTTTCAATCGGTGTGTTGGCTTTTATTTTTTTAGTGATGGAAAATGCTATATCAATTATCTCCTTCAAGTCAACTGATTGGGATACAATATCGTTTAATTTTTTAATTACATCCTTTGTAGTTTGGGTCACGTTTTCAACCGTTTGACTTACCTCTTCTATCGGAGCAGACTGTTGTTCAACAGCGGCAGTTATATTGTTTAGCATCTGAGAGGCTTTATCTATTTCATCTTTGACGTTTGCAAAGGTTTCTCTTATTGTTATTGCTCCTTCCCCACTTTTTTCTATTTTTTCTGCTATTTCTAAATTTTGGGTTATGAGTTTAGAGGCATTATCGCTGACTGTGTCTATTATCTTGTTTATTTCAGAGGCGTGTAATTGAGTTTTTTCTGCTAATTTTCTTACCTCATCAGCAACAACGGCAAAGCCACGGCCTGCTTCACCAGCGCGGGCGGCTTCTATTGCAGCGTTTAAAGCCAATAGATTAGTCTGGTCTGCTATATCGTTTATCACGTCTACAACGCCAGTTATGTTGTTAAGATTAGAATTAAGCTCATCTATTAAATTTTTGCCATCTTTCACTATTTGAACGTTTTCCTCTATATTTTTTCCAACCTCAGTTATTATATCAAGAGCATTATTGCTTGCCTTGTCAACATCATTCATAAAGTTATTAACTGACCTTACGCACCAATGGAACTAAAATTGCTCCCATTGAGTATTATGAAAGGTTACAAAGGTTATAGAGACTATAAGGATTACATTGAACTCTACACAGACTATCTTATCAGCAACAC
>JALVTR010000058.1 GCA_027035885.1 Desulfurellales bacterium | reverse complement strand
CAATAATTGTAGATGGGTTACTAAACAAGAAAATATCTCTAGAATTATTCGTAACCCAACTATTTCTTCTAAATGGAAAGAAACTATTACAAAAACTTGTAAAACAGAAGATGAATTGGATGATATTGTTGAAGCAGCTACGAGTGGATATTTTAAAGCTACCGAGCTCAGTCAAGCAACGGGATTAGATAGACATACTATTTTAAATTTAGTGAGAAGAAGTGGTTTAAAACCAATATGGAGAAAATATAAAATAGGATTAAAAGAAATTAAAGAAATTAAAAAATTGTTTAAAACAAACAGATATAAAAGTACTGAAATGTTTTGTGTTGAAATGGCGAAAAAATTTAATTCCAACAGAGAGACAATTAGAAAAATAATTAAGGAAACATTATGAGCGATAAAAAATTAACTTTTCATGAAAAAATGTCCAATTTTTTTATTCAAATGGGAATAATTAAGAAAGATAAAAAAAATCCCTATTATAATAGCTTATATGCCGATGTAAATAGCATTTTAATAAATATCAAAGAGCCTTTAAGCGACAATAATCTTAGATTATCAGAAAGAAAAATTTTTGATAAAGAATTAAATTGTTGGCTTATCCATTTGAAAGTAATTGATATTGATAGCCCTAATGATTTTGAAGAAACATTCTCTCCAATAATAACAAGAGACAAAACAGATCCTCAAAAACATATAGCTGCTACAACTTATGCAAGAAGAGATGCATTAGTAACTCTTCTAAATTTACCACAAGAAGACGATGACGGGAACACAGCGGCTGGGAAAGGTCAAAACTATCCTGAACCTAAAAAACAACAGGTTAAAAAGAAAGAATTAACACCAGCTCAACAGCAATTCGCATCTTTTATAAAAAGAGAAGGCATAAGCAGTAATCTTTTTGAAGATTTTACAAACTGGATGATAGCAGCGGGTTACGATATAAAAAACGATGATGTAAAAATCAGCCTGTTAAATCAGGATATTAAATTCAAAAAGCTAATCAGGGCTTATTTAGACGCATTACAGACACAATGAGAATATCAAACAATTTTAACCGCTTTTATCATTCGCAAATAAAAGAGTTATTCCAAAAAATCCCGTCTAAGTTAAAAATAGAAGGTATAGGGACAATTTACATAAACGGAATGACCTTTTATACCTTTAAGCAGATGTTAAAACTCATTAACCTGGATTATCCACGAGATGAAGTCGGACATCCGCTCTCAACAAGAGATATAAGCAATAAAGAACTAGTTCAGCATATAGAATTTATTTTCAAATTAGCTGGTCAAAATGGTATAGAAATGAACGTAATTAAGCAAGAGTGGGAATTATTATTAAGGAGAGCAAATGAACCTTTGCATATTTAGAGGCAATATAACAAAAGAAACACAGTTGAAATATTTACCAAGCGGCACAGCTTTACTGAGTTTTGATTTGGCGGTAAATTACAGATACGGGAAAGAACAAAAAACACTTTTTATCAAATGCAACCTGTTTGGAAAAAGAGCGGAAGGGCTTGCCCAGTATCTCACAAAAGGCACAAATATTATCGTCGACGGAATGCTGACTGAAAATAATTGGACAGGCAACGACGGAAAAATTAGATATTCAAAAGAATTGTTGGTTAGCAGCGTAGAGTTTGCAGGTTGTAAATCAAACACCAATCAAACAAATCAAGCCCATAATACAGGCAATTATGCAGCAAATACTACCAATCAATCAAACACCCCTCAAACACCGGCGATGGATTTTAATGAGGGCGATATTCCGTTTTAAAGAATAAGAAATGGTAAAAGAAACATCACTTATGGCTTATCAGGAGCATAAAGCAAGCGGCAAGGCATTATCTCAAAGACTTCAAATCTTTGAATTTATAAAAGCAAATCAGCCTTGCACGAGAAAGCAGATAGAACTCGGACTTGGTATAGGAATTAATGCAGTATGCGGAAGAGTAAATAAACTACTTGAAATGGGAATGATTGAAGTAGCTTTTAAAGATAAAGACCCTGTAACTGATAGATTAGTGGAATTTTTAAGGATGAGAGACTAAAATTTTGCTTTTTGTGTATATTATGGTAACATTCCGCTCCCAAAATGTTATGTAATTTAATACATAATGTAATAATATTTGTTATAGTTAGAAAAAAGGAGAACA
>JALVTR010000057.1 GCA_027035885.1 Desulfurellales bacterium | reverse complement strand
CTTCAACCTTTACAAACTTAATCTCAGGCAACCCAACACTACCTATACGTCTTGTTAACTTTATCATCTTAAACTTGCCTTCTTTAGCTTTATAAAGCGATTCAATGGTTGGAGTAGCAGAGCTTAAGATAACAGGTATATCCTTCTTTTTAGCCCTGTATATTGCTATATCCTTTGCATTATAAGATGGTTGGTTATCCTGTTTGTAAGACTCATCATTTTCTTCATCTATGACAATTAGACCAACGCCTTCACAATTTGCAAACACAGCAGACCTTGTTCCAATCAAAATAGATGTCTCTCCCCGTCTAAATTTAAGCCAATTCCCAAATTTTTCTTTTTTCGTTAACCTTGAATGTATGATTGATATAGCCTCTTTAGAAAATCTATCAGAGAAAATCTTTATATATTGAGGCGTTAAAGCAATCTCTGGAACCAGCACAACAGCCTTTTTATTTGATTTTATAATTTTTTCAATTAGCCTTAGATAAATCTCTGTCTTTCCACTCCCTGTAACTCCAAACAATAGATAAACGCCGAATTTAGATAAATTCACATTATTAACTGCTCTTTTTTGTTCTTCCGTAAGTTTAAAAAGCGGTTTGGAAGAAATTCTAATATTAGGCTTAACCTGTGAAAAATCTATCTTATCTTTGATTTCAAATACCCTTTTTGGCAAAGCACTCTTTAGAAACATACCATCTTTTGTCATATAATAAAATGAAAAAAACTTTAAACACTCCATGAGTTCATCACTTACCACTAAAGTTTCATCTAAAACCTTCAAAATTGGTTTTGTCGCATACGCAGGTTTTTCAGCCTTAGACCAAACAACTCCAACCTTTTTAGTGCCTTTAAAATCAACTATAACACGAAAACCCGTTTTTATTTCTCTTTCCGAATGATATACAAATCCATCAGATATAGCGAGGGGAAATAGAACACTATAATAAAACATAACCTACTATCTATAACCTTTTAGCCTGCAAACGCTACAAATATCTGAAAACGTTGGATAACCACATATTTTGCACCTATTTTTGCTATCATTCTTATCATCCGCCATGATAGGTTGCAATTTCTTTAAAAAACCCTGATAAAAGTCTATTTTTGTTCCGGGTGAGAAAAACTCTATCTGGTTCAGATGTTTCTTATAAACAGTAAAAGTTGCACCCTTGCTAAAAGGACACTCAATGTCAACAAAATCCAAACCCTTAAAGAATGCATAGACAGATGTATCAAATTCAGTAACCCTGTATAAAGGTTTCACTTTTTTAAGTAATCCTTCTTCATCCGGCAAAACTGGACTTTGATCTTCTAAATATTCCATATTCCAATGCAAAACATTTGAAAAAAGCCTGCTCACTTCATCGTCTAAGTTATGCCCCGTAGCAAGAACGTTGTAGCCATTTTTTAAACCTATCATATTAAAATAATACCTCTTTACTTGTCCACATAACGAGCACACTGGACGCCTTATTTTGTTTTTAACTTCTGGTATAGAAATCCCATCATCAGCTAAATTCACAGTTATCAGTTTAGCCCCTCTGCTTTGGGCAAATTTTTCAACCTTACCTTTAGCAACTTCGCTAAAGCCATCTATACCAAGATTAATAAATAATCCATCTGCCTCGTATCCTAAGTCCAAAAGTACGTTCCATAGTGTTAGGCTATCCTTACCACCGCTAACTGCAATCAATACCCTATCCGTCTTTGAAAACATCTTGTGCGTTTTTATAGCTTTTGCAACCTGATTTTCAAAGAAATGCAAAAAACAATCTCTACAAAATGCCGCATTGTGGCTTTTAAGCTCAACCTCAGCTTCTTTTTTACACCTTGTACACTTCATCCGTTCTCTCAGAATTATTCATACCTACTCATAGATAGGCATGTGCTGAGTTCCTGCTTCCTCGAGGGACGGCTAATAGCCTCTTGTGAGGCTATCACGTCGTTGCCCTCTCCACAGGCGTAACTTCGGGCGGAACTCGCCCTACTGTAATTTAACAGGTTGATAGAGGCATTTAGGTCTCTATCAATCACCAATCCACATTGAGGACATTTAAATACTCTGTCGCTTAACTTTAGGTCGTGATTTACATATCCACAATTTGAGCAAGTCTTAGATGACGGAAACCACCTATCAACGATAATAAGGTTATTGCCTC
>JALVTR010000056.1 GCA_027035885.1 Desulfurellales bacterium | reverse complement strand
AGGAGGAAATAAAATGCAAATAAACGAGGATAAACTTTTAAACTATGTAAACGCTGACATAAAAGCAGCAGAGCAGTTTTACGAGGCAGAGATACAGCCAAAACTAATAGAAAGATACCAGCTTTACAATGCTGACCCGCAGTATTACAAAGAAAAGTTTAAAAAACTCTCAAGCCGTTCAAATATAGTAATGTCAGACATAGCAGACACTATTGAATGGGCTATGCCTTCATTAATGCGTATATTTTTTGGAGGTAGGGATATAGTCACTATTCAAGGCAGAGAAGCAGAAGATGAAGCAAAAGCAGAAATACTGCAAGACCTTATAAACTTTCAGATACAAAGACAGAACCCGGGATTTATGATTTTTTATAAATGGTTTAAAGACGCACTTATAGGAGGTTTAGGTATAGTAAAATGCTACTGGGAAAGAGACTGGAAAACTTATGAGAAGAGAATTGTTTTAGGCTTTGACGAACTTCAGGCAGCGCAGGAAGACCCAAGCATTGAGGTTGTATCAGCTGAGGATTTAGGGAACGGCTTATTTAATGTTCACTTCAAAGTTAAAAAGATAACCAAAAACCAGCCAAAGATTGAAAATATCCCTCCTTCAGAGTTTATCTTCAGCCCTGACGCTTTAAAACTTGAAGATAGTATGTTTGTTGCACATAGAAAAGTTGTAACTGTTGATTACCTGAAAAGAAAAGAGAAAGAAGGTATTTATAAGAATGTTGATAAAGTCATAGAGGGGGCTGGTGATGATTTACAATACAACCAGACGCTTGATTATTATCTTAAACCTTACAAAAAACAAGAAATACAAAACGATAGCCCGGATAAAGCAAGAAAGAAGGTTTTACTCTACGAATGCTATACGAAATACGACATAAACGATGATGGGATACTTGAAGATGTGATAATAACTGTTGCAAATAATACTATTCTCAGGGTTCAGGAAAACCTCTATCACAGACCGCCGTTTTTTGTAATATCTCCAATCCTTGAACCTTATCAAATATGGGGCAAAGGGTTTGCTGATGTATTAAAAGACCTGCAGGACCTGAAAACTGCTCTTGTTAATCAGATAGTCGTGAATGTTGCTATGAATAACGATTATAAGTTTGCAGTTAATGAAACTGCTGTGAATGTGTCTGACATAGTTAATGACAAACAGGTTATAAGAGTTAAGAATAACGGGGATATAAGGCAGGCAATACAACCTTTACCTATTCAGCCTTTAGCACCCTGGAGTTTTAATTTCCTTGAGTATATAGAAGAGGTTAAACAAAATAGAAGTGGTTTAACCAAATATACACAAGGACTTGACTCAAGAGCTTTAAATCATACTGCAACCGGTATAAGTATGATAATGCAAGCAAGCAATCAGAGACTTGAACTCATAGCCCGTATTTTCGCTGAAACAGGGGTAAGAGATTTATTCAGATTTTTAGTAGAGCTCAACCAAAGATTTATAGACCAGCAGACAGTAATAAGACTTCTTAATAAACCACTTCCGATAGACCCGGCAGACCTTACAGGAGAAATGGATGTTATCGTTGACGCAGGAATAGGAGTAGGAACTAAAGAAACAACTATACAAAACATGCAGATGTTATTACAGCTTTACCCAACGCTATTACAAATGGGCATAGCAGACCAAGAAAACATTTATAACGCAGTTAAAAAGCTAATAGAAGAAATGGGATATAAAAATGTTGATGCATTTATAAAAGACCCACAACAAGCAATGCAAGGAGGGATAAATGGACAAGCAGGAGCAGCTGGAGAAGTTAACCCAGGAATACCTCAAGGGCTTGCAAGCTGAAGAAGTTTATAAGTATCTGAAAGATTTATTTGAAGAATACAGAAAACTGCTTTTTGAGGAATGGAAAACTGCACATGTAGATAATTACAGGAATATTAAAAACCAGCTGAAAGTGGTTGACCAGCTTGAAGGGTTAATCATTTCTCACATAGAAAATGGAAAGTTAGCAGAAAAAGAAATTGAAGAAATAGAAAAATGAATTTTTGTGGCCTCTAAAATTCCGCAATTTAGTCTTATATTAGCCTCAAAACCTTTTTAAGGAGGCTGATATGCAAGACTTACAAGGGACTCCTATGCAGGAGCAACCCGAGAATACTCAACCTGTATCACCAGAAACAGAGGCTCAGCCTCAAGAGCCTGAATTTAAGCTTACAGATGAGGGCATAGAAGGAGATTTCTCTGACTGGGGACTCTCTGAAGAAGGAGAGCAACCTACAGAAGAAACACAAGAAAGCCCTCAAGAAGAGCAAGAGCAGAAGTATTACACTGCTGAAGAAATGAAAGAGCTTGGGATTGACAAACTTGACCCTAACAAGATACCACCAGAACTGATACCTTTTTACAAGTCTATGCAGGCAGACTACACAAGAAAAACTCAGGCTCTTGCTCAGGAAAGAAAACTGATAGAGAACTTGCTGGACAATGCGCTTAGCAATCCAGCAGTGGCACAGCAACTTATGAATGACCCGAACTTTATCCAAACTGCACAGCAACACCCGGAACTTGCTCAAAAACTGCAGGCTGTAAGTCAAATGACACAGCCACAAAACCCAATAGACATTATCACAGAGCAAGCCAAACAGTATGTAGAGCAGCAGCTTGGGGAAGAATTTGATGAACTCAACCCTAAACATATAGTTGCTTTAAACTTAGCGACTCAAGAGCTTCTACAAGCTCAGCAAAAACAAATGACAATTCAACAAAAACTTGCAGAATTACAGGCTTCTGAGCCTCATTTTGCAGAGATAGACGCTTTAGCAGAGCAAAAGCTAATGCAAATGCCGTATGCAGAAGCTGTAAAAATTCAAACAGCACTGCAAAACGGCGATATGGATACGGTTTTAAACTTCTGGAATGAAGTTAGAAAGGAGTATTATAACTCCACACTTAACAATCAACAGCAAGCTCAAACATCTAACCCTGAGCCTCCAAAGGTTGAAGGTGCAGGACAAGGTAATGTTGAAACAAAACCTGCTGTTGATGTGTCAGAACTTGGCTATTTGGACGAAGACAGTCAGGCACAAATGCTTATAAAAATGGGACTTGTTTAAAAAAACTTTGAAGGAGGAATGAAAAAATGGCAGTTACAACATATACAGCAGTTGGAAATAGAGAGGATTTATCAGATTTAATTACAAATATAGCACCAACTGAAACACCTTTATATTCTATGTTTGGAAAAACTACGGCTAAATCTACTTATCATGAATGGCTTGAAGATGACCTTAACCTTCCCGGCGTAAATGCAAAGGTTGAAGGGGCAGACTTTACAATAGACACCCCTACAAACAGAGTGAGAAAGGGGAATTATACGCAAATTTTCTCTAAAGGATATGGAGTATCCAGAACGCAGGAAAAGGTATTAAAGGCCGGGATAAAATCTGAGCTTGCTTATCAAATGGCAAAAGCTATGAAAGAAATAGCAAGAGATGTTGAGTATGCAATCATAAACAATACTGCTGCTTCTGCTGGAAGTGCTACAACTGCAAGGCAGATGGGAGGTGTTCAGGCTTTTGTTTCTACTAATGTACTTGCCAATGCTGGAACTCCCAGACCTTTAACTGAAACTCTTTTAAATGACGGCTTACAGCAAGCATGGCAGACAGGCGGAAATCCTGATGTTGTAGTTGTAAACGGAACAAATAAGAGAACAATCTCAGGTTTCACGGCAGGTCTTACAAAAGAAATTGCAGCAAAAGATAAAAGGCTTATAGCTTCTGTAGATGTTTATGAGTCTGATTTTGGCCTTGTTAGAGTAATAGCTAACAGATGGATGCCTGCTGACAAAGTATTTATACTTGAAAAAGGAAGATGGAAGGTTGCTTATCTTGACCCATTCCACCAAGAAGAACTATCAAAAGTCGGAGACAGAAAAGAAAGAGTTGTTGTTGGTGAACTTACCCTTGAAGGAAGAGCTGAAAAGGCTAACGCAATAATCACTGACATCGGGTAATAAAAATGCTTAAATGTTTTGAACTTGAGTTTGATAATAAGACAGGGAAGGTCAGGCTTACAAAAGCCGTTGACCTCTCCTCTTTTATAAAAGCTAATTACGAGGAAAAAAAAGTTATTGGGAAAGGATTTTCTCAAGGTAAGACTTTCAGAAAGATAGGCAGTATCCCTATTGATGTTTTAATTGCACACAACATTGATATTAACGACCCTGAAGCCATCAGGGATTTTCTAAAGAAACATCCAGAATACAGAACAAGCGAGGGTTCAATATGAAAATGAAAAAACCTGAAAAACATAAAACAACACATTTCATATTTGGTGTTGATGTTAAAGACAAAGATATTGTTGATGTGCCACAGCATTTAGTTTCTCTTTTTAAGGCTGAAGGTTTTGAGGAAGTGAAGGAGAAAATAAATGGCAGAAAGAAAAAATAATTAAAATGAGGAGCTGATGACTGTATTAGATTTAATCCAGCAAATCAGATATGCGATTAATGATGTTGAAAAAATAGAGTTTTCTGATGAGGAACTTATAAATTACATTAATCAAGCACAAGATTATATATCTAATGTATGCATAAATAATGCTTTTAAAGGGCTTATAAAAGAAGTTGATTTGACTCTTACAGATGGTAAAGTAGAGCTTCCTCAGGACTTTGCAAGAGAGTTTTCAGTAGTTGCAAATGGATATATTTTAAAGTCTTTGCCTGCTGATGCTGATGTTGATGAATACTCTTATAAAATCGTTGGCAATTCTTTATATTCTCAAAATGAAACAGTAAAGCTTTATTACTTTCATATGTATCCTGCTTATGTTTCTGTTAATGACGAGTTAGCAATTCCTAACATCTTCTTAAACTTGCTTAGAGAGATTGCGACATACCTTGCCCTGAACAGGGTAAACATAAACACAAACTTTGAAGTGCAGCTGGCTCAATTTTTTGAGTCAAGACTGCTTCAGGTAATAAATAACTACGGCAACAGCAACATTGAAAGACCTATGCCGTTTGTGGTGTAGAAATGAGAACTGCAAAAACAAGGTATAGAAGGCTTGCTCTTACGGACTTTACAGGTGGGCTTAATACGGAAAGGTCTGACTTTGATATTGCTGATAATGAATTTAAGGTTTTTCAGAATTTGATTTATAAATCTGGAGGTCCAAGAACAAGAGGGGGATTTCAGATAGAATATGGCTTTTTAAATACGGTCCTATCTGCACTAAAAAGAGATAACCTGATTTATATTATTTTTGATAACGGGGATTTTGGGGTTTATGATACACAGGCTAAAACATATACATCAAAAGGAACTATCACAGACCCTATAACAATAATCCCAAAACTTGTATGGTTTGACCCTGCAGTTGTATTTACTGTTGGTGGCAGTGTATGGGTTTACGATACTTCTACAGAAACTCTTACAAAGACTTCATCTCCAGCGGCAAAAGACCTGCTTGTGAAATACGGAAGGGTTGTTATTGCTTCGGGAGATGAGGTCTGGTTTTCAAGGGTAGGAGATGCAACAGACTGGACACCTGTAAGTGGTGATGATTCGTCAGCTCAGTATTTTCAAATCGGATATAAAGAGGGTAAAAACATAACAGCTATAAATCACTTTTTAGATGATTTACTTGTTTTCAAAGAAGACAGAATTTATCAGCTTGTTGGTATGTCTTCTGTTCAACTACTCAACAGCAAAAGAGGAGCTATAAATAACAACTCTACAATTTCTTTAATGTCTGATGTTTACGCAATTGACAAAAACGGCTTTTATTCTGTTGTGAAAGACCGGTTTATTGATGTAGTTGCTGGGGATTTAGACTTAAAGGTTAAAAGATTTCTTAAAGACAACATAGATACATCTTTAAGAGTTTTCTATTCACAGACTTTAAGGTCTTTTATTATCAAGGGGTTCAGAGAGACACTGCTTTATTTTTATGAATACGGTTCTTTTGGGACTTTTAAGACTGAACTCCCGATTGATGTTTTTGTTGATGATGGGACTTTATACGGGCTGAAGGATAATATTTATCTTTACAAAGAGGACATACCTTATGATAGTTTTTCTGGATATATCTACGATGCAAGTCAGGAGATAGCGTCTGCAAATGAAAACATTTATCAGGTTAGGAGAATATACTCAATCCTCAAATCAAAGAAATTTACTGCAGGGCTAAAGGATACAATTGTTAGATTTGGTTTTGGGATAAAAGACATAAAACAGGAAGGAAATATATCAATAACAGCAGGTAAAAAGACTGCAAATGTAAGCATACAAACCAGCTCTGAATATATCTACGATGCACAAAACCAGATAGCTGACTCAAACTCTTACATATTTGGAATGTCTGACACTATTAATAAACACATACACTCAACACAAGTTGTAGATGAGCTTGGTTTTTATGTGTCTTTAAACACACCTGCAACGATTTATAAACTATTCATTGATTACATACCAATGGAGGCGTAGAAATGGCAAACTGGAATAATCCTAATCCAATTAATACAAATCCTTCAGGAGATACTGTTTATCAAGGGTTTGTAAAGGCGGAGAATAACTTTAATGATTTGTATAACAAGCTAAATCAGGTGAAAAAACTACAGACCGGGACAACTGCACCGAGTAATCCTGCCGTTGGTGAGTTGTGGTTTGATGAAAATGCTGGGGTATTGAAAAGATATGATGGAACTAATTGGGTTGATATTGTAGCAGTACCAACTCTTGGAAATGTAGCAGACACTACAATATTAGAAAAAATAAAAAATGTTGATGGTGCTGGTAGTGGTTTAGATGCTGATTTTCTTCGAGGATATCCTCTGGGAGTGCAAGATTATAGCCAGCCTGTTGTTTGGGGGTATATTCCTATAGTTAAAACTGATGGAGTAATGGAAGTTGGGAAATTCATTGACTTTCATCTCACTAGCGGCTCAACTGCAGATTTTGAGCCGCGTCTTGAAGCGATAGATCCCAACAACCTTGTAATAAATGGAAATAAAATCTGGCATGCAGGAAATAACCCATTTTATTTGAATGTAAATGGGTATCAGAGATTAAGCGATTCCATACTAATCCAATGGGGGCAGGCTTCTGGAGTTGTAGGAACTAATCAAAGGATAAATTTTCCTCTTACTTTTCCGTTTGGGGTTTATTCTGTAGTAGTTTCTGAATCTATGTCCCCTCCAAATGGATATATTCCAAGAGTCGTAAACATAGATACGTCCGGTTTTACTATATACTGGGATGCCTTTTCAAGTGGTATAGGTGTTGGTACGCCTGTAACATTTCATTACATTGCAGTGGGGGTATAAAAATGAAATACGCAATATTTGACAATCAAGGATTCCCAAAAGCCTTTTTTGATGATGAAATACACGAGCAAATACCTGTGAATGCTATTGAAATTACCGAGGAACAATGGCTGGAGTTCATAAATAATCAAGGGCAGAGAAAATGGGATTTTGCAAAGAATGATGTCGTTGTATATGAACCACCTCCACCTACACCTGAAGAGTTGAAAGCTCAAACACAAAAACAACTTCTAAATCTTGAAAAACAGAGGGTGAACGACATTTGCACTCAATATGGCTATATAGATTTGGCTGATGTGAATATATACGCAAATCAGGGCGACAGTGAGGCAAAAGCTATACTCGGCTGGTATTCTACATATGACGATTTGATTTGGAACTGGATAGATCAGATACTTCCTGTTACGACCAACCTACAAAGCGTTGATGTGAAAGCTGTAGAAAATGATTTGTTTAATCAATCTATAACCATTTCGCCTTTACCGTAGGTGTTTGTGATGGGATGGTTTAAACGATTAACCGGAATAGATAGCAAAATAAACTTAAACAAGGCTATAAAAAGAGGAACTGGGATTAACATTGAAAAAGGCTTTAACAGAGCTATTGGAGGTCTAAACATATGAATTTTGGGAAATTTTTTAGAAGAGCTTTTGGCGGTGTAGGTGGAGCATTAAGAGGAAGTAAAGATAAACTTAACTGGATACCTCCTGAAAAACTAATTGCTAAACCTACATGGCAGGAAACTGCTTTACTTGGTAGTTTATTTCCTTATGCTCAATCAAGTATAGGCAGGGCAAGAAATATAGGCAATGTAGCTTGGAATGGAGGTTTTTTAAATCAGGCTTTGAATGCTCATAGAGAGTTATATGGACAGACTTTAAACAATCTTAAATCAATAGGGCAGGGAGAACTTCCAGACTCTTACAAAAGAGCTGTTAACAGAGTATTCAAAACCCAGCTTGGAAATATATTAAGTCAGACAGCTAAAAGAGGAGTTGTTAACAGCTCAATCACGCAAAGAGCTATAAATGATGCGTTAACAAAAGCAATGGATATGCAGGTTAATTATCTACCTGTTGCTGCACAAATGACAACACTGCCTTATACATTTGGAACGACTAAACCTCTTGGATTATTCGGTAGTATGAGAGATATTGAAAAAGATTACGCATCTATGCCGGCAAATATGTGGAATACAATGATGTCTGCAAGACACAGAGTTACAGCAATGCCTGTGGTCAAAAAAGGAAAACCCGGGCTTTTAGGAGGTCTTGGTATGCTGGCAGGAGCAGCAACAGGTGCTTATTTTGGTGGACCAACAGGAGCATTGGTAGGCTCTCAAATTGGCGGATATTTAGGAAATACCGGCAGCTATTATCTATAAGGAGGATTAAAGGTGATTACACTTGGATATGGAAACGATAATTGGAATAATCAACAAAGCCAGATGGAAGGACTTTTATCAAAGTTTTTATTAATGCAAGGGCTTCAAAATCTGCAAGCTCAAAATACAATGCTAAAAGCTGGAATAAACCCAGATGATCCTGTAGGAGCAAATAAGATTTTGGATAAATGGAAATATAATCCTAACCTTTCAAATGGTGTAAATGTAGCAGCAAAAAGAGCTTTTGGAATAAATACTCCTAACACTTTATGGCAGGATTACAACGAAATGCAAAAAAAACAGCAAGGATTTTTATTTGGCACTAACAACCCATTTAATTTGAGGTGGTAAAAATGATAGTATTAGGCGACCCAAATCAAGAACAGGCTCAAATGTTTCAAAGAGGGCTTTTAAATAGTTTAGGAATGCTTGCTCAACAGCAACTTCAAAATGAATATTTGCAGAAACAATATGAACTTCAAC
This sequence comes from Desulfurellales bacterium, assembly GCA_027035885.1. Taxonomy (GTDB): domain Bacteria; phylum Campylobacterota_A; class Desulfurellia; order Desulfurellales; family Hippeaceae; genus Hippea. The sequence continues at coordinate 230 of JALVTR010000056.1, read as the reverse complement.
TTCAAAAACAGAAAGAGTTGTTAGATTATAAACAACAACTTGAAGAACAACAAAGAAATAAACTTATTAATGATTTGTATGGATACGATACTCCTACTATAAATTTAACAGAGCCTCAAGTAGTGCCTAATAACCCAATAGATATTCAGGCTCAAAAAATGATTAATCCTGACTATCAACAGCCTTTAGGTCTTACTCAAAAGTTTATGTCTATGATGCCTAAAGTTGAG
>JALVTR010000055.1 GCA_027035885.1 Desulfurellales bacterium | reverse complement strand
TTGTGAGTGTAGACTACAAGCATTCAGAAGAAGAGCCAAGGTTTTTTGTGCTGGGCCATACTGATCTTGGAAGAAGATTGTTTATTGTCTTTACAGTAAGAAACAACAAAATAAGGGTCATTTCTGCAAGGGATATGAGCAAAAAAGAAAGAAAAGTCTATGAGGAGCTTAGCAATGAAGAAAATACCAAAGTTCAAGAGTGAGGATGAAGAGAGAAAGTTCTGGTCAACCCATGACTCTTCAGACTATATAGACTGGAGCAAAGCAAAGAGGGTTACATTTCCAAACTTAAAGCCCTCCACTAAAACAATATCCATAAGACTTCCGGAAACACTACTGAGTGATATAAAGTTTTTGGCTAATAAGAAAGATGTGCCTTACCAGTCTCTCATAAAGATGTTTTTGTATGAGAAAATAGAGGAAGAATTAGGGATGAAATAAAAAGGTAAAATTAAGAAGAAACGCTTTTGTGTAGATAGAATAACCCCCAACTAAAGGAGACAAGTAAATGGATAATAAACCGTATGTTTGGCAAATGATAAAGGAGGCTGTAGAAAATCTAGGCGGAAAAGCCTCGTATTCTGAGATAAAAAATTACGTCAAGGAAAAATACGGAGAAGTGAACGAGAGTACTATAAACTCTCAAATTGTTGTATGCACCGTTAATCATCCATCGAGAATTCACTATCCAGAAAACAAAAAACCGAGAATTGCCAACTCAAAATACGACTTTCTATTCAACACAGGAAGAGGAAAAGTTGAATTATACGATCCAGAAAAACACGGGGTGTGGGAAATTAGAAAAAATGAGTATGGAAAATTAGTGGTAGCCCAAACAGGATTAGACGAGTACCCAGAAGATGAATTAGATAAAGAAATTGCTGAAGATGAAAGAGACTTATTATTCCCCCTTGAAAGTCACCTACGTGATTTCATAGCAAATAATATTGAAGCTATTACGGTCAATGGGCATAGGTTGAAAATTTATGTTGACGAACAAGGGAGAGACGGCATCGAGTATCCAACAGACGTTGGCCCAATAGATATCTTAGCAATTGATGAAGAAGACAACTTTGTTGTTTTTGAGCTGAAACTTAGCAGAGGCGCTGATAGAGCTATGGGTCAACTATCAAGATATATGGGTTGGGTAAAGAGAAATCTATCCAAGGACAAAAAAATTAAAGGTGTTATTATTGCAAAAAGAGTCGACGAAAAACTAAAGTATGCCGCTTCTATCATTCCTGATATAACTCTGTTTGAATATGAGTTAGACTTCAAAATACGTGAGGTAAGCATCAATGAGCATGATGAAAGAAACAATGGTAAATAACAGAATATATTACGGAGACTACATAAATATATTCATAGATCCATATCTAAGCTGAATGCTTTATTGATCTCCTGTATTATATTCCAAGAAGGGACACGATCTTTCAATAATATAAAAGTGCGCCTTTTTTGCTCAACCTCTTTGGAACGATCTTTAAATTCAACAATCCTTCCGTTTTCCAAGCTCACATCTAAAACAGTTTTGTATGCTATTGCCTTTTGAAAGCCTAAATGAACATGAAACTCTTTAATTAAATCTTTAGCTAACCTTATTTTTCCTGTATATGGTACTGCCACATTTAAGCCGTAATAGGAGGCTTGATAGTCGCCTTTTGTAGGTTCAATGCCTTGTATAGGGAGATATTTATCGTTTTTTTCTCTAAGAGTGAGTTCTTTTAAAAACAAACCTTTTTCAGTTAGCTCGTATGTCGCATAAAAACCCCGGTAGCAGGCTGTATTAAGTATTACAGGTTCCATACCAAATTGTTCTGGAGATATGAGGTTACCGCCCTGTATCCCAATAAGAAAATACCTATCTCCTTTAAATAAAAAAGTGTCTTGAATTTGCGCTGTCATAACTTAAACATAACTCAAAGTTTTGTTTATTTATCAGTTTTTCTATCTCGATGTTACCCTTGGTTTTTGCTCGCTAATTCTAATGTATATAGCTACAGTAGTAAAGTAGAATATCAATTTTGTTGTAAATATTTGTCTTTCGCAATAAAAAGGATAGTGTAAAAACACAAAGGCACGAGTTCAATAAGAAAAGTTTTATTTTACCTATTGATTTATCAGTAAGAATAACTTACAATTATCTATAAAAAACTGATGGAGGTTTAACAATGCCTATACTTGAAGTAACGAGTCTATCGACAA
>JALVTR010000054.1 GCA_027035885.1 Desulfurellales bacterium | reverse complement strand
GTTTAGCCTCAAGAAGGTTAACTCTACCTCTTTTTCTGATAGCCTTTTTGCTTGTTCTTGTTCTGCTGTCTGTTCCCATTGAGGGGTATGGTATTTTAAAAAAGAGTAGGGTCATATTTTATAGTTGACTCCTTTTGTTTTACTTAACACTTTTCCAAGCTTTAACAAAAATTGGTTTTGATGCGATAGCTGAGTAACCGTCCATATCTGTTACCTTGACAAAGATGTTTATTTTAAACAGATCCTTGTAGCTATTTACGATATTCATGTATTTTTTGTAGATGTTGTAAGTTGTTTTTGCGTTCTCATATATGGCTTTCATTAGCTCCATTTGCAGGTTGTGTGAAAGTTTACTCGAGCTTTTTCTTATAAGTGCTATCAAATCATTTGTAAGAAAGGCACCGCCAACAACCATATCTGTTCTTGATACCCGGTCTTTATTTTTACTGTTTAAAAATGTTTGAACCGAATTTTTATATTCTCTTGCACCAAAGCCAAGTTTGCTGCTTCCATAGGCTCTTTCAAAACTCACCTTGTCTGTTAGAACAGTAGATGCCCATCCTTTTTTAATTTTTCTCATCTCCTCAAATGACGTACCCTCATTTAGGGTTAACAAGGTGTTTACCAATACTTTAATATTCGTGTCTACAAAAGCTTGCCAAACCTTTGGCTGCTTGTTTAAATCCAGTCCAAGTTGCCCTGATGCAAAATAAAACTCAAATTCATTACCTTTATATCTGTATTGGTGGAAAATGGTTTTATAGATTTTACCGCCTCTTACTCTGAATTTGCCGTAGCCCATAAGCTTTATGTTGAATGTATTGCCGTCCAAATCTTTTATAAAGATTCTTGATGGAGTGGTTTGCCAATGCTCTGTATCCATGCCGCCAGGCAATAGGAATTTTACAATCTCAGGAAACGGACTCTTAAATTCTATATTGAATGAGCCGATTACTCCTGAGTTTTTCATTAGAATTATTTGAGATGTGATGGGAAAATACTTCTTTGCATCCGTTATATCGTTAAGCCTGTTTTTTATAACCTTCGGGGTCAAAATTTCGGCTACAGCTACGCCCATTGAATTTGTTCTTATCGTGTTTGTGAGTGTGGGATGTGTTATGTAGTTAACATTTTTACCATTGTGTGTGAAACTTTTATAAGACAATAGATAAACCTCGTTCTTTAAGGGTTTTCCATTTGCATCCGTTAATTTAATCACCAGTTTCTGGTACCTTCCATTTGCTATAAATTGTTTGGATAAAATCTTAATTACAACGTGCTTTGGCTTTTCTTTTAAATACAAATTGAGACTAATAAATGCCATGTATCTACCTTTAGGGCTTACGGGTAAGAGTTTTGTATATTTGCCTTGAGCATTGCTTGTCAAAGGATATCTATTTCCTTTGAAGTTTATTGCTATATTTGCCATAGGTATGGGCCTGCCTTGAGATGAACTTAAAATTGCACCTTTGATAATTACCTGTTTAATAGAGGAAACATCCACTCCTTGTTTCTTAAGTGCATAGTTCAAGTCGTAATGCGTGGTTAATGATTCAAAATTCGTGTGGCTTACCGAAATCAAGACATCCATATCTGACGGTTGCTCTACCGATTCTTTTGGCTTCCCAGATATAGAGGGGTATAATTTATCAATCTTTTTTAAATATAGGTTCAATAGACTTTGCATTCTTCTTTTACCGTTTACGCAATGAGTTACTTGTTCCGAACATAAATTTCCTTTCTTAAACCAGCTTACTGTTCCTGATACGTAAATAAAAAAATGTCCGCTTTTTATCGTGGCTATAGAATAAGAAATCACTTTATTAAAAACAGTTCCATTGTAATCTGTATCTATAGTGGTCTGTGTTTTTATAATGGAGTTTTTTGTTCTTTCTTTTATAAATTTTATGCTATGTGTATTTGGATTGCTAACACCTTGATCTTTCCATACCTGATCTTTGTTGTATTTTTTATAAGATTGCCACCATCCTTCAAGTAATTCCCTTGCATCTTGTGGATTTTTGTAATAATCAATCAAAACTTTAAACTCCGTTCCAAGATCACAAGCTGTGTCTCTCTTTTTTTTTCTCAAAGACGTCAAAAAAGGTAAATCTTCCTTGCATATAAAAGATTGTGATAAGAAGGCAAGGCTTTTGCCTCCAGCTCTTAGACCGCTTTGCTTGAATGTGGGTAATAGGTTTATTTT
>JALVTR010000053.1 GCA_027035885.1 Desulfurellales bacterium | reverse complement strand
CCGATTTCCTCTAAGAAGTTTCCGATTCCAACTCTTTGGATCAGCTCTCCAACCCTCTCCCTGTTCTGTCCGTATTCATCCCAGAAATCCCAGATTCTCTGGACTAAATCTTTGAACCACTCATAGTTGTTCTTTTTATCCTCTTCAACATCGTAGAATGGAACTAACACAAATCCCAACCTCGGGCCTTGAACCATGGGCACTTTGCCACCCAGTCTCAGCTGTGCTCCCCTTTTTACACCAGGCCTTAGGGCCTTTGGCATGGCAGCGATACAGTGCATACACTTAACGCAGTTGGAATCGTCTATACTCAACCTTTCTCCATCGAAAGATATACAGTGGGTTGGGCACCTCTCCACAACCTCTTTCTGTATATCCATTGTCTTTGCGTAGTTTTTGACCTCTTCCTGGTTTATCCTGATTGCGTCTTTCCATACGCCAACAACGGAGAGGTCTGACCTTGCGCCGGATGCAATACAGTCAATTGGGCAGCCGGCAAACTTTATCTTGAACTTGTAGTTGAATGGGGGCCTGTGAATCTCATTCTGGAATTCCTCTGTGATGTTCTGACACATGTGGAGTGTATCGTAGCAGGCCCACTCACATCGTGCAGGGCCAACACATGTGGAGGGAGTTCTGAGTGCCGATCCACTACCCCCAAGGTCACATCCTATGCTTGTGAGCTCCTGAAACAGGTCTTCTGCCTCACCTTGGGTGAATCCTAATATCTGGATGTCACCTGTAGAGCCGTGGAAGTTGAAAACTCCGCCTGCGTATTTATCGTTAATATCGCATAGTTTCCTCAAGAAATCACTGGTGTAGAAGAAGCCCTGAACCTGATTCACCCTCGCTGTGTGGTACTCTTTTGTACCGGGGAATTTGTCTGGATAGTTTGTGAATCTTCCAACTACTCCTCCACCGTACCCCTTAACACCTGCCATTCCTCCGTGTTTCCAGAGTGGAATTTTAACCTTGTATGATTCTTCCAATTGACCTAAAAGGCTTTCCGTTCTTGGGGCTTTGGATGCCGCTTTTTCTAATTCCTTTACAAAACTCGGCCATTTACCCTTTTTTAACTCATCGAGCATGGGGGTTTCGTACTTTTTTGCCATGTTTACCTCCTTTTCAAAATCAATGATTTGTTCGTTTTTTTAGAATTGTCCAAAATAAACCAAACATCACTATTAGTTGATAAATCTGGAAGGAAATAAAAATTGGTTATCTTCTCTGTAATAAGGCAATTTAAAATGTCATTATCTTTTGGTATCCATATTTTTTTGTAAGCTCGTAACTTAGAACATCCAAATAACTCAATATACGCCCAAAAGAACTCACTCCTTTCAAAAATTAAGGTATTTCTATCTTCATTTACAAAGATTTTTTTTCTGTCTTTGAAAGTGCACTTAATTTTGAAAACATCTATATTTCTGATTGAATTGAGTATATTTATAGTTGTTGAATCATGCCTGATAAATAGATAGTATATTTTTCCCACACCCAAATCATTGAGTATGTCTTTAAGCTTATTCAAGCTACTATTATTTAAAATTAGTTGTTCGCTTTCATTTAATATACCGTCATTTTTAGAGAACAATTTGAAAGATTTCTCTACTAATCTTTCATTTATCACAAAAGCAACATTTTGATTCATACTTGTTTGTCTATTCGGAAGTTTTATATTTAAATGTGGGAAGTCTAAATATTCAACAGAAACACCCATATCGTATAGCCTTATGCTCATGTTTTCATTTGTTTCCTTATCTCCGACTATTAAAATTCTTGTATTTGAAAATATTTTATTTTTGTTTTGTTCAAATTTGGCCACATTCCCAATAATAAACAGTCCAGGTGGTACCTGTTTTCTGTTGTTCACATAAAGCTCTATCTTTTTATATATATTGCTTAAGTTACCGCTTATTATTTTCTCTCTGCTGTTTCCTAAATTAAAAATCATCAAAGTTTTTGTATCCTTGCCCCATCCTTCGCTGATTAAGCTTTTACATACCTTTTCCGCAACTCTGACGCTCATAAACAATGCAATTGGCAATTTTTTTCTCTCCTGCCAGTCAATTTCTTTAAAATCTCCGCCATGTTTTATTGGAGAGATAACACAGAAACCCCTGTTTGTTTTCCTTTTTGTAAGGATTATGCCTCTGCTTGAGACTGTGTTAATACAACTCAAGCCAGGCACTACTTCGTAAGAGATGT
>JALVTR010000052.1 GCA_027035885.1 Desulfurellales bacterium | reverse complement strand
TGTTGCTGATAAGATAGTCTGTGTAGAGTTCAATGTAATCCTTATAGTCTCTATAACCTTTGTAACCTTTCATAATACTCAATGGGAGCAATTTTAGTTCCATTGGTGCGTAAGGTCAGTTACTAATTTAAAATATTTTTTTCTTTGTATTATTTATTTTTTATTTACATCATAAAATTTAAATGATATCATCTAATAAATTTTCAAAAAAAGGAGAAAAAAATGAAAAACAAAAAGAAATGTCCAGTTGGAGATGATGCTTTTAGACACACAACTTTGGGTGGCAGTATGATAAGGCAATGGTGGCCTAATCAACTTAACTTAAAAATTCTTAACCAAAACTCTCAAGAGCTAAAACCCACCGAACCTGATTATGATTACAAAAGAGCATTTAGCGAGCTCAACTTAGAGGAACTTAAAGAGGATTTGAAAAAGCTTATGCGAGAATCCCAAGAATGGTGGCTCGCCGATTATGGACATTACGGGCCGTTGTTTGTTAGAATGGCGTGGCACTCAGCGGGAACTTACAGAATATTGGACGGAAGGGGTGGTGGTTCGACAGGAAACCAGCGCTTTGCACCAGTAAATAGTTGGCCGGATAATGTCAATTTGGACAAGGCTCGAAGACTTTTATGGCCCATAAAGAAAAAGTACGGAAACAAAATTTCCTGGGCAGATTTGATAATTCTTGCAGGAAACACGGCTTTGGAAGTTATGGGCTTTAAGACACTGGGATTCGGCGGAGGCCGAGTGGATATCTGGGAGCCTGAGGAAGATGTGTATTGGGGGTCTGAATCTGAATGGTTGGGAGATAAAAGGCATAAAGAGGAGCATGAGCTTGAAAGACCGCTTGCTGCTGTTCAGATGGGTTTGATTTATGTGAATCCAGAAGGTCCGAATGGAGAGCCAAACATTCTTGCCGCAGCTGAGGATATAAGGGAGAGCTTTAAGAGAATGGGTATGAATGACGAGGAAACGGTTGCTCTTATCGCTGGTGGGCATACGTTCGGTAAGTGTCATGGAGCAGCAGATCCGAAAAAATACCTTGGACCCGAGCCTGAAGCTACACCAATAGAGAAACAGGGTTTGGGCTGGAAGAACAGCTATGGTACGGGAAAAGGAACCGACACTATTACGAGTGGATTGGAAGGAGCATGGACTCCGACACCCATTAAATGGGATAATAGCTTTTTGAGGTTACTCTTTAAATATGATTGGAATCTTGAGAGGAGTCCAGCAGGTGCTTATCAGTGGGTAGCTGTGAATCCAGAGCCTAAGGATATGGTTCCAGATGCGCAGAACCCTAACATACGCCACAAACCCATTATGTTAACAACTGATCTTGCGTTGAGAATGGATCCTGCATACAACAAAATTTCAAAGCACTTTTTAGAGCATCCTGAAGAGCTTGCAGATGCTTTTGCGCGTGCATGGTTTAAACTGATTCACAGGGATATGGGTCCTAAATCGAGATATCTCGGGCCTGAGGTACCAGAAGAAGATTTTATATGGCAAGATCCATTACCAGAGGTTAATTATAAACCTATTGACGGTGACGACATTCAATTATTAAAAAAGGATATCCTGGACTCGGATTTGTCTGTTTCTGAACTTGTTTATAAGGCGTGGTCCTCTGCTTCGACCTTTAGGGCATCAGATAGGAGAGGAGGGGCAAATGGAGCGAGGATACGTTTAGAACCACAAAGGTTTTGGGAAGTAAACCAACCAGAGCAACTTTCGAGGGTCATAGGTGCGCTTGAAAAGATTCAAAGCAAGTTCAATGAAGAACAGACAAATAATAAACGGGTTTCTCTTGCTGATATCATAGTTCTTGCAGGTTGCGTTGCCATAGAGAAGGCAGCTTCACTTGCTGGTTACAATGTTGAAGTCCCATTTTCACCTGGACGTACAGATGCAACCCAAGAGCAAACTGACATTGAATCTTTCTCATATCTGGAACCTTTAGCAGATGGGTTTAGAAACTATGTCAAGCCTGGTTGTACATTTCCACCTGAGCAAGCTTTGATAGATAAAGCTCAACTTTTAACACTTACGGTACCAGAGATGACAGTTTTAATTGGGGGGCTTCGTGTTCTTGGAGTCAACTTTGGGAACACCTCTTATGGTGTATTTACGGAAAACCCAGGAATACTAACTAACGACTTTTTCATAAATCTTTTAGATTTAAATTTAGAGTGGAGACCTATCTCAGAGGATAGGCAAATTTTTGAAGGGGTTGATCGAAAATCAGGAGAAGTTAAATGGGCAGCAACGAGGGTTGATCTTATTTTTGGGTCAAACTCTCAGCTTAGGGCACGAGCCGAATTTTATGCACAAGATGATAACAAAGAAAAATTCGTTAAGGATTTTATAGCAGCATGGGTAAAGGTTATGAATCTTGACCGATTTGATTTGAAGTGGTGGTAAGTCTTTACCAATTACTTCACCACATATACCATTGTTAGCTTATGTTAGCTTAACTTTCCAAGGTTTACATCGTGGCGTAAACCTTGGAAAGGATTACTTTAATTTCCTTGAAATTAAAGGTTAAATGTGTTAAATAGTTTGTTACGGAGGAGTGGCCGAGTCTGGCTTAAGGCGGCGGTCTTGAAAACCGTTGAGTCCGCAAGGGCTCCGTGGGTTCGAATCCTACCTCCTCCGCCATGAAGTTTGGAGAGGTGGCCGAGCTGGCTGAAGGCGCTCGCCTGCTAAGCGAGTGTGTGGGCAAAACCTGCACCGAGGGTTCGAATCCCTCCCTCTCCGCCATTATTCGAATTCTTTGAGCCTTTCCTTTATAATTTCAGCGATTTTTTTGCTAATACCCTTTACAGAAGCTATTTCATCTAAAGAAGCGTTTTTCAAATTTTCAATGCCTCCGAATTTTTCAAATAAAGCCTTTTTTCTTTTTGGCCCTATGAATTCAATTCTATCAAGTGCACTGGATAAAACATAGTCTTTTCGCTTCTTTCTGTGGAATTCTATTGAAAACCTATGCGCCTCATCCCTAAGTTTCTGTACAAACTCTAAAACTTCCCTATCTACCTCAATAGATTCACTTCCCACATATATTTTGTCTTCAACCTCACCTTTTGATCTTATGGATCTGTTTTCCTCTTTCTCCTTTGCTATGCCAATAATATCGTAATTTTCCTCAAACACTTCTTTTGCCGCTTTGATTTGAATTGGCCCACCATCAACAATAATTAGGTCAGCCAACCTGCTTGAACTATTCAATAAAAGTTTTTCATGCCTTAAAAGAATCTCTTTCATCGCTTCAAATTCGTACTTGCGAGTTAGATTATATCTCCTGTACATCTGCTTATCGAAACCTCCAAAAGTATATCTGACCACACCACCTACAACATTCTCAAAGCCCAAGTGAGAAATATCAATAGTGTCTATTGTTAGAGGAACTTTTTTCAAATTGAGCGATTCCTTTAGTTTTTTAAATATCTCTATATCTTTTTCAAATCTATTGAGGTGCGTCTCAAGATTAATTTTTGCATTCTTTTTTACAAGCTCCAACAGCTTTTTTCTCTTACCTCTTTTTGGAATCACGACATCCACGGATTTAGATATGCTTAAAGCCTCTTTTATCGTCTCAACACTGTTTAGTCCCTTTGTAATCACGACATCTGGAATAACTTGGTTCATCTGAACGTAGTATTGAACCAAAAAGCTCTCAACAAAATCACTGTTTATGTAGCTTTCGTGAAAATAAAAACTCCTGTTGCCTACAACGTTCGAAAACCTGATACTCATAATGTAAGCACAAGTAATGTTCTTTTGCGTTGCAAACGCTATTACATCTGTAAAGTCTTCATCAATATCCGTTACAACCTGTCTATTCTCAAGCAATTCGATGGCCATTAGTTTATCACGGACTTTTATGGCCTTTTCAAACTCCAGTTTATCTACAAGTTCTTTTAGCTCTCGCTCTAATTGTTTTTTTATCTTTTTTGGATTTGTCAATATAGATTTTATTTCGTCGATTATTTTTAAATATTCTTCTTTTGAAATATTGCCTATGCAGGGTGCAAGACATTTACCCATTTGAAAATATATACATGCAGTTTTCGACCCCTGGCACTGTTTGTCGTTCTTCTGTGCGATTTTATATGTGGATTTAAGCAGATTTATCAAATCTCTAAGCTTATCTACGGGCGTTATCGGACCAAAGTAGAAATCGCCTTTATTTTTGACACGCCGCGCGATGCTTAACCTCGGGAATTTCTCCATGTAGCTTATCCTCAAATATGGATAGCTTTTGTCATCCCTTAAAACAACGTTGTAGGGTGGCCTGTACTGTTTGATTAGGTTAGATTCCAAAAGCAGCGCCTCAAGCTCGTTTTCTACGACAATAATTTCAACACTGTTTGCCTCTTTGATCAGCGATTGCTTAAAGAAATCTATGACAGATTTGGTAACATAGCTTTTCAGCCTATCCCTTAGAGACTTTGCCTTTCCTACGTAGAGAATCTCATTGTCTTTAGAGCGTATTATGTAAACGCCCGTTGTCCTCGGTATCTCTTTTAGTAGCTCGGGGTCTTCGAATATCTCAAATTTCTGGTTCATCTAAAGAAAACGCAAAGCCAAAGGGCATCTTTTGATGTATATTCAACCCTGTGTCTTTCATGAGGTTCAATGATAAGCCAATCACCCGCTTTTAAGTCAAACTTGCCTTTATTTTCGAAAAACAGCTGCGCCTTACCCTTTATAAGCACAACGAATTCGTATTCTTCTTGATCGTAGTAAAAACCACCTTCAGATCTGTCGCTAAACGATGCTATGCGCTCAATTCTAATGCCGTCTTTTTCTATAAACTTTTCGATTATCTCTTTATCTGACGGCTCTATGTCCTCAAACACATTCTTCACGCCAATCAAAAACGCCTCCCAGCGCCTTTTCGTTTTCCTTCGCGATTTTTTCAATCTCTAAATCTACAAGGTCGTTAATGATAAGCTTTGAACCACCTGTTTTTCCAATTATTTTGGCTTTTATCTCATGCTTTTTTGCTAAATCCAAAATCTCATCTTCATGTTTTGTTTCTAAAACAATAACGCCTTGCGTCTCGCTGAATAGGTAAAGCTCGGCCCTTGCGTTTATATCGAGTTCAATACCTGCACCAATCCTATTGCCCAGGCACATCTCGGCCAAACACATATCAAGACCGCCCTCTGAGACGTCGTGAGCAGAAAGGACCAGCCTCTCTTTCACTAAATCAAACATCAATTCACCAAGTTTAGTATGGTGATTGTAGTTTGTATCTGGCAGTTTTCCCTCTACCCTGTTGAAGATCCACTTTAGGTACGCACTGCCGCCGAGTTCCTTTGGTATGATTTCGCCAAGCATTACAATCGTGCTATTTTCTTCTTGGAAATAACCCTTTGGTGCGTTTAAAGGATAATCCACTATGCCAACCATGCCTATTGCCGGCGTGGGATAAATATTCTTACCGTTTGTTTCGTTGTAAAAACTGACATTACCACTGACCACAGGAACATTGAGCTTTTCGCACGCCTCTTTCATTCCATCAGTTGATTCGCTAAACTGCCACATAATTTCTGGGTTCTCTGGGTTTCCAAAATTCAAACAGTCGGTTAACGCAATGGGCTTTGCACCAACGCATATCAGGTTTCTGTAAGCTTCCAATACGGCAAGTTGCGTGCCTATGTTTGGGTTTATAAATACGTAACGCGGATTGACATCAACTGTTGCCGCTATACCTTTGCCTGTTTCCTTAATTCTTATCAGGGCTACATCAGAACCAGGTGTGAAAATTGTATTTGTTTGAACGGTTGAATCGTACTGCTCATAAATGGGCTTTTTTGTCGAGAATTCCGGCTCAGATATCAGTTTCAAAACAACGCTGTTTAAATCTTTAGGCTCTTTCAAGTTGTCGAAATCGAACAGCTCGATCTTATCAATAAATTCAGGTTTTTTTGTGGGTCTATTGTAAACAGGTGCATTTGAGACCATGAGCTTTACATCTATATCGGCAACAACATCGTCTTTCCAAAATAGCCTAATCTTTTTTCTGTCTGTTACATAACCAATTACCTCGGCATCCAAATTCCATTTATCAAATATCAATTTAATTTCATCCTCTTTGCCTTTTTTAGCAATGATAAGCATTCTCTCCTGTGACTCAGAGAGCATTATTTCAGTTGGTGTCATGGGTTCTCTTGTTGGCACTTTGTCTAAATAAAGATCCAATCCCACGTCACCTCTGTCTGCCATCTCAAACGAGCTTGATGTTAGACCTGCTGCACCCATATCTTGGATACCCTCAATTATGTCCTTTTCCATTAGTTCAAGACATGCCTCGAGCAGTAGTTTCTCTGTAAATGGGTCACCAACCTGAACAGCGGGGCGCTCCTCTTCGTAGTTTTCATCAAAAGAGTTAGAAGCCATTGTAGCACCACCAATCCCGTCTTTTCCTGTCTTTGAACCTACATAAAACACTGGGTTTCCAATGCCTTTTGCAACGCCCAAGAATATTTTATCCCTTTTTCCTATGCCCAAACAGAACACATTTACAAGGTTATTCGTGTTGTAACATTCATCAAAAAACGTCATACCTCCAATTGTAGGCACGCCAATACAGTTTCCATAATCACCAACACCTCTAACAACACCATCTATTAAAAACTTGGTCTTTGGGTAATCCAACGAACCAAAGAATAGGCCATCCAAGTTCATTACAGGTCTTGCACCCATTGTGAAGATATCCCTTAAAATACCGCCAACACCTGTAGCTGCGCCTTGATATGGCTCTATGAAGCTTGGATGGTTGTGGGATTCCATTTTAAAGACAGCTACAAAGCCATCACCAACATCTACAACACCGGCATTTTCACCAGGACCTATCATGACATGCTTACCCTTTGTTGGTAGCTTCTTCAGATGAATCTTTGATGATTTATAGCTGCAATGTTCACTCCACATGGCATATGCTATATTTAACTCTATATCCAAAGGTTCCCTTGCTAATTTTTCCCTTAACAGTTCATATTCTTCTCTTTTTAATCCTATGGAATTCAACTTTTCCTCTAAATCCATCTAATCCCCCTTTTGAAAAAGAAGTGTTGTGTAATCATTCAAGAATACATTTTTTAAAAGTTTAAAGCTCAGTTTCCCAAAAATCCTTTGAACGGTGAAATTTTCTTCGATTATCACACCTGAAAAGAGCGTATATCCGCCCTTTTTTGTAAGTCTTGTTATATCGTCTTTCATTGAGATAATTATGTCTTCAAAGATATTTGCTATGACAATGTCAAATTGACCTTCAACGGACCTGGGCGTGTTCGAAACAAAGCATTTGATATTTCCAACGTTATTCAAAGAAGCATTTTTAATACACTCCTCAATAGCAAATTGTTCTATGTCAAAACCCACTACTCTTTTTGCACCCAGCATTGACGCCACAATGGACAGAATCCCACTCCCAATGCCGATATCCAAAACACTCTTGTCTTTTAAATCTAAGTTTTCCATGATTTCTATGCAACTGACCGTTGTTTCGTGCACCCCTGTGCCAAATGATTTACCCGATGTAAGTGTAATCTTGAACTTATCTGCCTTATACCATGGTGGAGCGACACAGAAGTTCTTGCCAATATCAATAACTTCGTCTTTGTCCCTAAAACGCCACTCCACTAAAGATTCTCCCCTTCTTTTGGAACGATGCAAATAATGGCAAAATTTTCATCGCCCGTGTTTATGTACTGATGTTCTACGTTTGAAGGCACATACGCCACGCAATCCTTTTTAACCTTGTATTCTTTACCGTCCATGTACAGTATGCCCTTGCCTTCAACAACGTAATTTATGTGCGGCCAAGGATGTTTGTGTCTCGGTGTATTTCCGCCTTTTTCAATGGTAAAGAGCCTCATTACATGCGAATTCCAACCTTCTTTTGGCCCGATGAGTATCCTTTTTAGCGTATTATTAACACCTTCTCCTTCCATCGGCTTTGCCTCAATACTATCGATACATCCAACAAACATCTCACCCTCCCTTTGAGTTTTGAAAATATTAACAAAAACGCCAAGATTTTGGTAGAATTAAATCATGGAAACGGTTCTGTGTATACTTGCAGGCGGCAAAAGCAGCAGGTTTAAAGAGGACAAAAGATGGACTAAAATAAATGGCAAACCCCTCATACAAATTGTGTTAGAGAAATTGAGACGGTTTTCCAACAATATCGTTATCTCCTCAAGGAGTTCAGAGAAAATGCCTATAGAAAATGTCAAGATTATTATGGATAGTGAAAGTTTTGGCGGACCGTTGTGTGGAATATTCGAGGTTATGAAGCAAATTGAGGGCGATAGGTTCATTTTTTTTGCAGCAGATATGCCGTTTATTACAGAGGGAATGGTAAAAATGTTGATTTGTAATAGAAAAAAGAAAATCGCGATGTTTCAATGCAAAGGCAAGATATATCCACTGCCTTTAGCAATAGATAAGTGTGTTTTAGATTTACAAAGCAGTTGTGCAAATAAAAGTATAATGTCAATTTTGGATAATGCGGATTTGGAAATAATCGATTGTAGCTCCAAAAACTGTATAGAGTTTTTTAACATAAACACTCAATATGATCTACTTAAAGCTTTAGAGTACCTTTTAAAGCCAAACAAAAACACCAATCCGTAGAAAATTAAAGCTAAAAGGAAACCAAATCTAATGAAACTGAAAGCTATAGATACTAAAAGTAAAAAAAACAAGGCGACTATGGTTAGTTGGTCAATGAAATTCAAAATATGGACTTTGGTAAATTGTTTGCTGAAAAAGTAGTATAAAACAACAAAATTTACAAAACCTGAAATGCTCATAGATGCGGCAAGTCCTGCAAATCCGAATTTAAAACCCAAAATAAAGGATAAAACTATTGCAATAGAGGATGCCCAAATCGATGCTTTAAGAGGTGTCTTTGCATCCTTCTGTGAATAGAATGCGTTTGAGAATATTTTTGATAAGGAGAAAAAAACAAAGCTTATTATCATGATTTTTAGTGCTAAAGAGACGTTTAATGCATCAATTAGCTTGAATTTGCCGTGCATAAAGATTAATTTGACAACATCCAAGGAAAAAAACAGAAAGTACAAGGTTACAAGCGATGAGTAGAATATAACAAATCTGGACAACGATTTTGTAATCTCTGAAAGTTTAATGTTATCCATGCGTGATAGATCTGGAAGAGTGCCTTGGGTTAAAGCGATTGAAAAGACGGCAAATGGCAACTGAAAGAGTCTATTTGCATAGAAAATAAAGGAAAAACTTCCGCTTTTTAAAAAACTTGCAACAAAGCTATCGGCCATTGAGGAAATCTGCATTACGGAACTTCCAAGAGCGGCGATTCCCATGAGTGTAAAGATTTCAACAGTTGAGCTTTCTATTTTTATAGGAAAGTTTAAAGGCAGCTTTAACCTTGAGAAATCGAAAGCAACTATTGCAAATTGTAAAATTCCACCTATAATTACACCTAAACACAAATCATATACTGGATTTGGAAATGTTCTAAGAAAAAGAAAAATCGAGGCTATGATACTTAAGTTGAGCAGAGAAGGTGCAAAAGCCGGAATGGCAAAATGTTTGAAACTATTCAAAATTCCAGTCAAGAGTACGGTTAAGCCGATGAAGAAAATGTATGGAAATACAATTTTGACCAGCTTATTCATCAAGCTGCTATCTATATATCCAGCAGCAAAAACCAAGACCAGTGCCTTTGAAAAAACAACTCCCAATACAGCGACTGCCAGAAGGAACAAAAAGAACCAAAATAAGATATTCCATACAGCTTTTGGTCTTTGGCTTTCATCCAATTTTGATATTACAGGTATCACGGATGAATTTACCGCACCTTCCCCCAAAAAACGTCTCAATGAATTTGGGATTCTGAAAGCGATAAAAAACATGTCTGTATAAACGGATGCGCCAAAGTACGTCGCGATAAGAAAATCTCTTAGATAGCCCAATATTCTGCTTAGAAGTGTAAAGAGTGCTATAGTCTTTGCGTTTTTAAACATTTTTTTCTACAAGTACAACAAATTCGCCTTTAAGGTAGGGGTAATTCAAGAGCTTATCTATCAGTTCACTTACTTGACCGCATAAAAACTCCTCATGGATTTTTGTTAATTCCCTCGCAATCACCACAATTCTATCGCCGAGTATATCTTTAACTGCTTCCAATGTCTTTAAAACCCTGTTCGGTGATTCGTAAAAAACGATTGTACAGCCAATATCCGCCTCTTTTAATATCTTTCTTTTCTTGTTTGGACCTTTCGGCAAAAAACCTAAAAAGATGAATTTGTCAGTCGGCAATCCTGATGACGAAAGCGCAGCAATCAGAGCTGAGGCTCCAGGAATTGGCACAACGTTCAATCCATTTTCCCTGCAAGCTCTAACTATCCTATACCCAGGGTCAGAGATTGTGGGTGTTCCTGCATCTGTTATTAATGCTATAGATAGGCCACTTTTTATATCATTTAGTGCTTTCTCTATGATATCCTTTACATTATAATCGTCATTGTACTTGACAAGCCTTACGTTGATTGAATACTTTTCAAATAGTCTCTTTGAATGATGGGGCGATTCAGCCAAGACGTAGTCAGCACTTTTCAAAACTTGAATGGCTCTAAATGTGATGTCGTCCATATTTCCGATGGGCGTAGCAACAACATACAAAACCCCACTCATAGGTTTTTAAAATATTCCCTAATTTCCCTTATGTTATCGCAAGGGTTCTCCTCAGGACACCTTCCTCCTACACACGAAGGACCAGCGTTTTCAAAGATAACCGGCGCTTTGCTTTTTGTAAGTCTCAGCATTTCTATGGCACAATGCCTGATCTCCCACTGTGCCCTTACACAGCACCTCAAGGAGAAGAAATGTAGCAGTTCCCGAGCGTTCATTGTTACAACAATATTTGAACTCACGGCTTGGGGTATTACAAACCGAGCATCCTCTTTTTTCACACCCAAATCTAACAGTTTATTGTAAAGCTCAATGGATGCATTAAAGTGCTTCTTCATAAGCCTTTTTGCCTCCTCGCTAATACCTTTCGGTATTACAAAACTTTCCATTTTTATCTTTGTATACCTATGGCTCTGCTGTGAGTAGCTTGCAATTCTATGTCTAACCAATTGGTGAGTTGCTACCCTGCTTATGCCTTCGATGAGGAATGTAAAGTTCACATGTTCCAAAACCGAGTGATGGCCGGATTTTATCACCCTCCTCAAAATATTCTTAACACCCTCGTTATCCAACTTTAGTTTTTCAGTGTTTGACGAGTAGCAAACTCTCGCCGCAAATGCCGCTGTGTAATCTGGATTGGGTGTATATTCAATCAAACTCACTTTCATATTGTTCTCTCCATGCTTTGACGTTATTTATAGCAACTTGAGCTTGTTTCAATCTTTTAGTCTTTTTGTTTCTAACTTTATCAACATCAATAAAACCAAAATTCTCACTAATGGGTTGAAAATTACCCTCTTTGGATGTTATGTAATGCACAAGACCACCGAACATCGTATTCTTCGGAGGCTCAATCATGTTTCCCTTTTTTAAAAACAGCGCTATATTCATGCCAACGTATATCCCTGTAACTGCACTTGCCAAGTATCCTTCAACGCCTGTTATTTGCCCAGCAAAGAATACATTCGGTTTGTCTTTTGCCTGCAAAAACACGTTCAACAATTTTGGCGAGTCAATAAATGTATTCCTGTGTAAGCTACCTAATTTGGCAAATTCCGCATCTCTCAGCGCCGGTATTAGTCTAAACACCCTTTTTTGTTCTTTGTATATTAGTTTTGTCTGAAATCCCACAAGGCCAAGGAGTGTTCCTTCTCTGTTTTCCTTTCTCAACTGAACAACGGCAAAAGGTGCTTTTCCTTTAAATTTCAATCCAACTGGTTTCAACGGTCCAAAAAGTAGTGTTTGTTTCCCTCTTTCAGCCAACTCCTCTATTGGTAAACATGCCTCGTAGTAGTTCTTTTCAAACTCCTTAAACTCAACCTTTTCAGCTTTTATGAGTTCATCATAAAATCTATTATACTCCTCTTTTGCCAATACACAGTTAAAGTAATCCCTGCTATCCGAATATCTTGATCCCCAAAAACCCTTTGAATAATCCACGCTATCTGCATAGACAATTGGCGCTATAGCATCAAAGAAATGCAGAGAATTACCCTTTATGATGTTTTCCTTTAAAAAACCTATAAGTTCATCATCGCACAAAGGTCCACATGCAACAATCCATATATTCTCATCGTTTAACTTTGTCACACGCTCTCTGATTAAGTTCATATTTGGGTGTTTTTCAACCCATTTGGTAGCAATCTCTGAGAACATTTTTCTATCAACAGCCAAAGCATTACCCGCTTCAACCTTGGTCAGCGATGCGATTTTAAGTAAAACAGAATCCAAAACTTTCATTTCTTTCTTTAAAACACCACTAGCCGTGGTTATTTTTGTGCTTCCCAAGGAATTGCTACATACAATTTCGGCTACACCTTCAGATTTATGTACCTCGCTGAACTTTTTTGGTTTCATCTCAAAAAGATTAACTTTTATACCCCTGTTCGCTAAAGTGAAAGCCGCTTCTATACCAGCAAGACCTGCACCTATTATGTTTATCTTCATAGATGTTTACTTATTCTGTGAGGAATTATCGTTAAAAATTATTACAGTTTCATCTTTAGAGACAATTAGATATCTATCTGCCATTTCATGTTTCATGTAATAGGGATCATTCTTTACCATCTTTATCTGACTTTTAATTTTTCTAATGTTTCTTTTCACCTTCAGTATTTTTTCATCCAAAAGGGAACTCTCCTTTTTGAGTTCCCTTAATTTAAGCTGCTTAGAGTATATTCCTTTAGCTATTAATCCTATGACTATAATAAATAGTATTAAAATAATTATGTTTAGGAATCTACCATGTTGGGTATTCGCCATAGGGGTACAACTCGTCTTCTATTTCTATTAGTCTATTGTACTTAGCAATCCTCTCTCCCCTGCAAGCAGACCCTGTTTTAATCCAACCTGTATTGCATGCAACTGCCAAGTCCGCAATAAACGTGTCAGTTGTTTCGCCTGATCTGTGAGAAATAACCAAATTGTAAGCTGCATCCTCCCCTAATCTTATCGCATCCAATGTTTCTGTTAATGTTCCGATTTGGTTTGGTTTTATTAAAATAGCATTTGCTATCCCCTCTTCCAAACCCTTGCTAATTAACTCAACGTTAGTGACGAATATATCATCACCAATAAGCATAATTCTATCGCCCAATTCATCTGTAAGCTTTTTCCATCCTTGCCAATCGTTTTCTGCCAGACCATCTTCCAACACAACTATAGGGTACTTTTCTACAAAATCTTTATAAATGGCAATCATATCATCATTGGTGAGTTTATCTCCTCCCACAATGTATTTTCCGTCCTTGTAAAACTCACTTGAAGCAGGATCCAAAGCAAGAGCAATATCATCAAGTGGTTTATATCCCGCCTTTTCTATAGCTTCCAATATCAACTTTAAAGGCTCTTCGTTTGACTGTAAATTTGGCGCAAATCCGCCTTCATCACCTACACCCGTAAACAAACCTCTCTCTCTTAGAATACCCTTCAGTGCCCAAAATGTGTCCGAAGCCATCCTAATGGCATCTTTAAAACTCTCTGCGCCTATTGGCGCAATCATAAACTCTTGAAAATCTACGTTATTGTCAGCGTGTTTCCCACCATTTAAGATGTTTAAAAGAGGTATAGGTAAAAGGTTCGTATGTAGACCACCCAAATACCTATAAAGTGGTACCCTGAGCTCATTTGCTGCAGCTCTTGCACATGCCAAAGATACGGCAACTATGGCATTTGCACCTAAATTTGATTTGTTTTTTGTTCCATCAAACTCTATCATTGTATTATCAATTTCGGCTTGTTCAAATACATCAAGACCAATTATCTCATTTGCGATTTTATCGTTTATGTTTGATATGACCTTTTGAACGCCTTTTCCCCTATACCTATTATCATCGTTATCCCTCAACTCAACCGCTTCGCTCTCTCCTGTTGATGCACCGCTCGGCACTTCGGATACTCCCACAACGTCGTTGTCTGTTCTTACTGTACATTTAATTGTTGGATTTCCTCTTGAGTCCAAAATTTCTAATGCATAAACATCAACTATTACACCCATATTTTCACCTCCAAAATTTATTGTACAAACACAGATTCGACAAAGTCCCTTGCATTAAATACCTTTAAATCTTCTTCTTTCTCACCTATCCCGATGTATCGAATTGGAATTCCAAATTCCTCACTTATAGCAACAATAATACCACCCTTAGCAGTGCCGTCCATTTTAGTTAGAACGATACCCGTTACATCCAACGCCTTGTTAAACTCGCGTGCTTGATTTATGGCATTTTGACCAATCGTTGCATCCAATACAAGTAAAACCTCATGAGGTGCTTCGCTGTAAGCCTTTTTAACGGCGTTTTTGATTTTTATAACCTCCTTCATAAGGTTCTTCTGTGTATGTAATCTACCAGCCGTATCTATAAAAACAGCATCAACATTCCTTGCCAAGGCACTTTTAACACCGTCAAAAGCAACAGCAGCGGGATCTGCACCCTCCTCCTGTTTAACAAACAGTGACCCGGTTTTATCGGCCCAGACTTTAAGCTGGTCTATGGCTGCTGCGCGGAACGTGTCTGCTGCCACAAGCATGACCTTTTTGCCTTTTTCTGTGTTTAATCCAGATAGTTTTCCAATCGTTGTGGTTTTACCCGAACCGTTTATGCCCACAACAAGAACCGTAAACCATTTCTTTCTAATCTCGAGCGGCCTTTCCACCTGTTTTAAAATTTCAAGTATAACCTTGCGTATTTTAAACTCAACATCCCTCCTTGTTTTTATGCTACCATCCGATATGCCATCGTCTATTGATTCCATAATTTTCATCGTAGTTTTTACGCCAAAATCTGACTCAATCAACAATTCTTCTACAAATTCCAAGTATTCATTAGTGATGGGTTCGTCTTTCATAGATTCTTCATGTATCTTTTTTGTGAAACTATCCTTTGTCTTAAATAGCTTTTCCGATATACTTTTTAAAAACCCCATTATTTCTTCTCCATAAATTTTCTCATCTGTCGTTCTCTTTTGCCGAACATCCAGCTTTCAGAAAATAAAATTCTCTCTAACTGCATTCCATCATCCCTTGGTATAAATCGAGATTCTTTGGCAAGTCTTTTTATATGCTTTATGAGTCTAATATCGTCATCTTTTAATTTATAGCAGAATTCCATCACCTTTTCCATTAAAACTGATTTATCGTATATTTCATTGACAAGCCCTATGTCTTTTGCTTCTTTCGCGTCTATTTTTCTGGCAGAGAGTAGCAATTCCAAAGCTTTATTGTAGCCAACAAGATTTACCAGTCTATACGTTCCCCCCCAGCCTGTTGTTACGCCTATAGCCTTCTCTTTAAACTGGATGAATATGTCACTTCTTGCAAACCTCATGTCAAACACCAGAATAACCTCCGATCCCCCACCTATAGCAGAACCGTTGATAGCGCAAATTGTTGGATAATCAAGATCTTCAAATCTACTCAAAATATTATGCATATTTAATGCCATACTGAACGCATCTTCCTTTGTTGTAAGCGTTAAAAAATAGTTGATATCACCACCTGCTGAAAACACATTCTCACCCGCAGATTTTACAACTAATGCTTTTAAAGGCTCTTTTTCTACAAAGTTTAGAAATTCTATAAATTCACCCATATATCCTTTGTTTATAGAGTTGTGCTTCTCTGGTCTATTCAATGTCAATATGCCAATGTCAACATCTTTCTCAAATTTTAGATAAGCCATTTTTTAAAACCTATAAGGATACTCATAAACGCCTTTTTCTGTAATGATTGCATCAATCAGCTTTGCATCTGTTAAGTCGAATGAATAATAAATCGCCTTCGAGCCTTCTGGTGCAAAATACTTATCACCAATCTTTAAAACCTCTTCTGCACTTCTTTCTTCAACGGGTATTTGTCTTAAATTATCAATCGTTCTATCAATTGTGGATTCAGGTGCAGCGACAACAAACGTGATACCGTGCCTTTTGCACATACTCGCAAGGCAATACGTACCAATTTTATTTGCCGTATCGCCGTTTCTTGCAATTCTATCAGCCCCAACTATAACGGCGTCAACCAAACCTTCTCTAAATAACATACCGCAGGAGTTATCTGTCACAATCTTGTAATCTACACTCTCATTTTTAAGTTCAAAAGCTGTCAACCTTATGCCTTGTAGGTATGGTCTTGTTTCATTCACATAAACTAAACTCAGCAGGCCTTTTTTGTGCATCGTTTTTATTATGCCTAAAGCCGTTCCTATACCGCCTGTGGCAAATGTTCCTGTATTGCAGTGAGTCAAAATACTTCTTTTGTCCTTTAAATATTCAGACCCAAATTCACCAATTCGTTTGTCTTGTCCTTTCTGCTCTTCCCAAATTCCTATGGCTGTCGCCCGCAGCTTTTTCATCAATTTATGCAAGGGTAATACGTGTTTTTTCTCTTCCTTTACTTCTTTTAGCCTATTCAAAGCAAAAAACAGATTCACCGCTGTGGGCCTTGTTTTTGAAAGGCAATCGTAGGAGTAATTGAATTTTTTCTCAAATTCATCCCAGTTTTCCGAATTTTTGACGCCGAAGTAAAGCCCAATTGCCGCTGTAATGCCAATTAGAGGCGCACCCCTAACAGCCATGTCTTTAATGGCCTTACAAACATCATTGACCTCTTTAACGTTTATGTACTCCTTCTTCCATGGTAATTTCCTTTGGTCAAGAATCAAGAACGTATCGTTGTCTTTAAAAACTATAGGACTATATCCATCCATTCTTTTTGTACCATAAATATGTTTTTTTCAATGAATCACACATTCCAAAACACCCCTCAAAATTTATATACATCTTAATAGTATCGTTGTTGCATGTCCATGATTTTGGTACTATTTCTCTAACTTTATCTACAGTAAATGGCGACCTTTTGGAACTAAACTTAGCCGTAAGCTTCATCAAACCTACAGGGGGTTTAATCTTAAGCACTTTTTTATTTGATATCTTTAGTAAACACTCAGCTAACTCTTCAAAATTTACGGTGAAGGAAGATGCGTAAAAAATATTTGTACCTTTGACTTTAAGTTCCAGAAGTCCTATCAATATTTTAACCAAATCTTCAATAAACAGCAAACTGTAGGTTCTATCCATAAAAGGTGCAATACCATATTGCGCAAGTTTAAAAAACGGTAATGTTCCTTTATCGTAAGGACCAAATATAATCGGCGGTCTAAAGATTTCTACGTTCCCAAATTTATACACGTTTAGAATCTCAAATTCTCCTAAGCGTTTGGAGTTACCATAGTGCGAAATAGGACCATTGAAACCATCTGGACCTCTTGCCGAAAGGGAGGATACATAAACGAACTTTTTTACACCTGCTTCATGGGCTACTTTAGCCACGTTTTTAGAGCCATATCTGTTTACATTGTAAAGTTTTTCCAAATTATGGGCGCTTATAACACCTGCAATATGAACTACAGAATCAAAATTTTTATCAAAAGCCTTTTTTAAGCTCTCAACATCCAAAATATCACCGTAGGCTATATTAACATTTTTGCCAAAATATTTTTTTGCTGCCTCAATATTCCTTACAAACACATATACATCATGCTTTTCTAACAATCTTTTTACTGTATTTATACCAACAAAACCTGTGGCTCCGGTGACTAAAATCCTCATATCTTTTCTTCCATGGTAGACGCTAAAATCATGAATTTTTGCTGTATTTCTTCAATTAAAGAAATTGGATTGTCAGTATAAAATCCTATAAGCTTTGCTGAATTTAGATTGTTTAATACTTCAACGTCCTTTATCTTTTCCTTTTTTCCAACTCCAATCAAGTTATTAACTATAAAATCGGCAAGGTTGACAAGTGCTGATTTCTTTAAAAAACCCGACGTATTTTTTATGGTAAAGTTTAGATGGTGAAATGATACAGCGTCTATAATACTCTGTTCGAAATTCCAGTTTTGTAGTAGATAACCTCCTACGTCAGCGTGATTATATCCGAAAATTTCCTTTTCCAACAACCTTATTTCTTCTCCAGTGTCATAAGCTTGTTTAATTATATCCTTATAGTTTGTGAGTTCACTTTTCTTGTAAACTATCTTTCCTATATCGTGTAAAAGCCCAGATATGTATGCTTCACCCTCATCTGTTATGTTTATCATAGAATTTATAACAGAACACCCAACAGCTACAGCCAAAGAATGTTCCCAAAGTAGCTTATCTATCTCATCGCTAACTTTGAATGCGTTCTTTGCGCTAATCATGATAACAATTTTCTTAATCTCCTCGAAGCCTATTAAAGTTATGGCGTCAGATAGTGTTTTTATCTTTCCTGAAAAATTATAATAAGCTGAGTTAGAAATTTTTAAAATATAAGCTGCCAGCACAGGGTCTAGAGCTATAACCTTTGCGAGCTGATAAGAGCTTAAATCGTCACTTTCGAATAATCTTAGTATCCTTGCGGCAACTTTTGAAAAACTAAGTTTTTCTTTTATACTATCCACCAAATCTTTTATAGATACTTTCATAACTCTCCTAAAAAACCAATTGTTCTATTTCTTCTACTATTTTTTCCTTATGATTTTCAACATTTATTGTAAAGTGGGCCTGTTTGTAGCAGTTGGCCCTTTCTTCATAAAGTTCTCTCGCCTTTTCAATGTTTTTAAATAATGGCCTTTTGTCCGACTTTTTTACTCTTTTTACAATCTCACCGAAAGGTATATTTAAAAAAATTACCCACCCTTTGGATTTGAGATTTTTCATATTATCAAAAAAACAGGGCATCCCACCACCTGTTGAAATAACACAATTATTGCAAAAAGATATCTCATTTTTTATTAATTGTCTTTCTAATTCTCGAAAATATTTTTCACCTTTTTTGTTGAAAATCTCTTTTATAGTCAAATGTTCTTTTCTTTCTATCAATTTGTCTGTGTCTAAAAAACGCATATTGTGCTTTTTGCTAATTATCCTTGCGATCGTAGTCTTTCCAGAACCCATAAAACCTACCAGAATTACGTTCATTTTGTCTTTAAATACTCTTTGTACTCACTGACCCTTTTCACAAACTCCTTAACTGTATCAGAGCCGAACTTCTCTAAGTAAATATAAGCAAGTTCAAATGCTAAAACAGACCTAACAACTATGCTCAAAGCTGGAACAGCACATATGTCGCTTCTCTCAAAGTGCGAAATTCCTTTTTCATGTGTTTCCACATTCACAGACTTAAGACCTTTCTTAAGTGTGGGAATCGGCTTCATATAGGCTTTAACAACTATGTCCTCACCGTTTGACATTCCACCCTCTATACCACCGGCTCTGTTTGTGTATCTTTTATAACTGTTGTCATAGTATATCTCATCATGGGCTTCGGAACCAAACTTAAAAGCATTACCAAAACCTTCACCTATTTCTATAGCCTTAACGGCTTGTATACCCATCAAACCAAAAGCCAATTGCGCATCAATCCTTCTGTCCCACTGCGTATAGCTTCCAAGACCTGGAACAACACCTTTAGCTATAGCTTCAACAACACCCCCCAAACTTTCACCCCCCCTCTTTGCTTCCTCAATCTTGGCTATCATGAGATCAGATGCTTTTTCATCTGGGCAAAATACGGGCGAATTTAGAATTTTTTTTTCTATGTCATCATAAAACTCAATATTTGCCTTAATTTTACCTATGGCCACAACAAACGATACAAGACTTACTCCAACCTCTTTAAGTAACAACTCGCAAAGTGCTCCAACAGCCGTCCTAATGGCTGTTTCTCTGGCACTTGACCTTTCAAGCACATCTCTTATGTCTTCCCGATCGTATTTTAAATAACCTGTTAAGTCGGCATGACCAGGTCTTGGGCGTATAACTTTTCCTTCTTGGGTATGTTTTCCGAAAGGAGTCATTATATTTTTCCAATTATCGAAATCCATGTTTTTTATCGCTATTGTAACAGGAGATCCAATTGTTTCGCCGAACCTAACGCCGCTTAAAAATTCTACGGTATCCTTTTCTATTTTTTGTCTGCCTCCCCTGCCATATCCTGATTGCCTCAACAAAAGTTGCCTATTAACGAAATCTACGTCTATCTTCAAACCTGATGGAAAACCATCAACTATTGCAACAAGAAGCTTTCCGTGTGATTCCCCTGCATCCAAAAATCTAAGCATTTCTTACCCTAAGACTCTTTTTTTAAAATCTCGTTAATTTTTTTGAGCTTTTTGTCAACTATATAGTGAAATGTCTCTTTTTCAAAGCCTTTGCCTTGCCTTTTGCCTGCTTTTCTTCCTGTAAATATCTCTATTGCATCATCTATTGTTTCAACTGCAAAAAGGTTAAATTTTCCATCTTTAATCGCATTTTCCACTTCATCATCCAAAACAAGGTTCTTTAAGTTTTTAGATGGGATAACTACACCAGCTCCATCTAAGTTTCCTGTTAATTTACAAATCTCATAAAATCCCTCAATCTTCTCATTTACGCCGCCTATAGGTTGAACAATACCGTTTTGGTTCATAGAGCCAGTTACGGCTAAATTTTGGGCAAGTGGAATTTCGGTTAAAGAGGATAAAATTGCAAGTACCTCTGCAATTGATGCACTATCTCCTTCAATCATCGAATAAGATTGTTCAAATGATAAAGACGCTGAAAAGCTTAATGTTTTATTGAACCCGTACATACCGCTTATATATCCTGCAATGATAAAAGAAGACTTGTCGAATATCTTACCAGACAGTTTGCTCTCTCTTTCTATGCTGACAATTCCTTCTTTTCCAACATAAGTTTTTGCTACAATTTTATTTGGTCTTCCGAAAGAAAAGTCACCTATGTCTAAAACCGATAATCCGTTTATTTCTCCAATTTTTTTATCCTTAAAATTAATTATAATACTCCCATTTTCAATCATTTCATATATTTTTTCTTTCCATAAATCACGCAAAAATTTTCTTTCATTTATAGCTAATCTTATATTTTCGTAAGTTAGTTGTTCGGAGCTTGAAAAGAACTGTGCTTCTTTAACAATATCCAAAATATTATTTGTATACGCCCAAAGTTTGTTTCTGTCTTCAACCAATCTGCATGAATACTTAATCAACCCTTTAAAACCCGATAAATCCGGCTTTTTTAGCTTATTTTCATCGCAATATTTTATTATCGTCGAGACATATTTTTTTACTATAGGTTCCTTTTTTGGCATCGCATAATCGAAATTTGTTCTCAGTTTAAATAGATTACCGAACTCGTCGTCATATTCAAAAAGTATGTCATATATATACTCAGAGCCAATAAGTACAACTTTGATATCCAACTCTATTGGTTGTGGTTTTAACGTTTCTGTGGCAATTATTCCGTATTTTTCAGACATTTCCTCTATCGTGGATTTAGAAGAAAGCAATGTTCTTTTTAATGTTTCCCATACGCCAGGATTAACTAAAATCCCAAAAGCATCTAAAATTAAATAACCACCATTTGCCTTGTGTATTGAACCAGCTGTTATATGAGTAAAATCAGTCACAAATGCTCCAAAGTAAGCTTGTTTTTCCAATTTTCCGAAAACATTGTAATACGTTGGATTCTCTTCATAAATCACAGGTGATGATTTAACATTGCTATTGTCAACAAAAAGATTTACGCGATATTCTGTGTATTTCATCGGTGCCTGAAGGAATGGAAGTGTCTGATTATTTTGAGGTAAAAAAATAGATATGTTCTTAAGTGTATAATCCTCAACATCATCCAAATATTCCTCAATATCTTTATTGTTTTCAAAATTCCTTTTTATCTTATCAATTTTTCCAGATACTATAAATAGAGTCATTTCATCGTTTATTTTCTTAAGTTTATCCTGTTTTTGTTTTTCTAACTCTTTGGTACTCGATATGAATTCATCTATATATTCCTCAAGTTTTATTCTTCTTTCATCAATAGATTTTTTTATATCCTCAGACAAGCTATTGTATTCTCTTTCTCCTATAACCTTTCCTGCTATCACTGGATTAACAATTATTCCCATTTGAGATAATTTCACAACGAAATCTAATTCGTTTGCCTTTTTCTGCAACTTGTCATATAGATTCCTTTGTTTTTCATCGAATTCTTTTATAACCTCTTGAATCTTTTCTTCATACTCTTTGCTATTGAACACCCTAGGCACGCTTTTAATCAAATAATCAACAAACTCGTCCATTTGCTCTTTAAATTTTTTACCTTCGGATGGTTTTAGTTTTATTATCTTTGGCTCTTTTGGGTTTTTGAAATTATTAACGTAGCAATAGTCATAGATCTTAGCGTTCTTGCTCTCTGATAAGTTTTTAAGCATTTTAACAATTGTTTGCTTGTCGTCTTTGCTAAGATTACCGCAAATATACAAGTTATGATTTTTGCTGTCTATGTTGACAAGTTTATCTAAAGCAATCTCTATTCTTTTTTGATGTACCAATGAGGTATCTGTGTCTATATAATCTATATTCAAATTACAATTAAAATCAAATTTGACATCATCGTATGTTAGCCTTTTTATAGCCATGCTTTACTCCTCAATGTATTTGCACACTACCCTATAAAATTCTCCGAAATCTTTATTTTTAGGGTTGAGTCTATTGCCGTCTGGTAGAACTACTCTTGAACCAACGTTGTTTTTTAAAAAGTCATATAGATTTTTCAAAAGGTCCTCTTCTTTCTCGTCTATTTGGAAACTAACAATAGACCTATCATTGTGAAACTCAACAAGCCATTCCTTAAAGGTTAAACCATTCTGTGTTAGCAACTCTTTTAGGTGCCATCTGTACTTTCTGTCTATGATTACATCTATCTCACACTTCACTTAAAAATCCCCCGATCAACTGAAATATTCAGCTTTTATGGTCAATCTTTCCCATCTCTTTCTAATGAATTCTTCAAGTGCCTCTCTTTTCTCTTTTGGCATATTCCTAAATCTTCCTTGTAAATCCAAGTACTCATTGAGGCTTTTAAACTTTGGTCTTTTGTTTATCTTGTATTTTCCCTCTTCTATTTCATATAGGGGGAAAATCCCGGTCTCCACAGCCAATTTTGAAATTTCAATGGTTTTACTTTCAGGAAATTTATGTCCCGGAGGGCATGGACTCAATATATGTATGAGTTTAAAGCCTTTTTTACTTTTTGCTTTTTCGAACTTTTTTACAAAATCATTTGGATAAGCCAAAGTAGCAGATGCAACATATGGAACATCATGGGCAGCCACGATTTCCATAAGGTCCTTTTTTGGTCTATCCTTGACTACTGGCGAGGGGGTGGTTGTTGTTTCTGCTCCTATAGGTGTAGCTGAGCTTCTTTGAATACCTGTATTCATGTAAGCCTCGTTATCGTAGCACACATATATTATATCATCGTTACGCTCAGCAGCTCCACTTAAAGATTGTAAACCTATATCAAATGTTCCTCCGTCTCCTGCCCAAGCCATAACAGTAATATCGTCTTTGCCCTGCATTTCAAGGGAAGCCTTGAGGCCTGCTGCAACAACGGCTGTGGTTTCAAAGGCGGTGTGCAGTGCTGGAACTCCTGAGTAGTTGTATCCTATAGTTCCATTAATAACTGTCCAGCAGCAAGCCGATATTACAACCATAGTTCTTCTTCCGAGTGCTTTTAACGCCAACCTCATAGCAAGTGCTGCTCCACAACCTGGACATGCAAGATGGCTTGGTTTTAGTATTTCTTCTTTTGGTATTGTCATTTTTCACCCCACAAAATCATATCTTCTTTAATCTTATTTTCTAAAACATCTTTTGCTATATTGGCCATTTCTACTTCTGTTACGTCTACTCCACCTAAACCACATACAACACCAATGATGTTCTTGATACCCAAAGCTCCTGCGATTTCATCTTTTGTTATTCCACTTTTACCCAATGATACATTTCTATCAAAGACAACGACTTTCTTTACCCTTTTAAATTCTTTTTTAAATTCATCTTTTGGAAATGGTCTAAACATGACTATTTTAATCAGTTTAGACTTGATTCCTTCTTTATCCAGTAAATCTATAGCTAAATGGGCTGTCTCTGCATTTGAACCCATAGCCACAAGAACAATATCAGCATCACTATAACCGTATGTGTACAAAGGTTTGTACTCTTTTTTGCTTACATCTTTAAATTCTTTAGCAATATTATAAAATTCCTCTTTAGCAGTTGATATCCTTTTAATTTGCTCTAACTTCACCGGCATGTAATCTTTCGGGAAAGCTAAAGCTCCTACAGCCTCAGGTTTGTCTACGTCCAAAAGCACAGGCGTATCTTTTATTTTAATGAAATCTGTAATTTCATCCTCGAAAGTAGCTACAGGTTCCTTAGTGTGTGTAACCAAGAAACCATCCATACATACCATTACCGGGTTTTTTACCTTTTCAGCTAATCTAAAAGACAAGAATAATAAATCATAGGCATCTTGAGAATTCGAAGCATAGAATTGTATCCACCCTGTATCTCTCTGAGACAGAGAATCCACTTGATCTGCCCAAATACTCCATGGCGGTGCAACAGCCCTGTTTGCGTTAGCCATGACTATAGGTGCACCTAATCCCGCTGCCCAATGAAGCATCTCATGCATAAGTAATAGACCTTGGGAACTTGTAGCAGTGAAGACTCTACTACCTGCGACGGCAGAACCTATAGCTGCTGCCATCGCGGAATGTTCGCTTTCTACTTTTATAAACCGAGTTTTCATCTCTCCTTTCGCTATGAAATGGGCTATATTTTCTATAATTGATGTTTGTGGCGTTATTGGATATGCACTAACAACATCCACATAACATTGCTTAACAGCATATGCTACTGCATCATTTCCACCTAAAACCAATTTTTTCATATTTCCCTCACACTATCATAAGCTTTTTCTGCTGCTTCTATATTTAATTTAGCCATTTTACCCAATTTTTCTTCGTAAACTTTCTTTAAAGAATCAAAGGAAAAATTACCAGTTATTTTACAATAAGCTCCGAGTATAGCAGTATTTACATGTGGAGTAGCTGGCGTCCCCAGTTTACACTCAAGAGCAATTTTATTAACATCTACTATAAAAAATCTTACTTTGTCATTTTTTTTAAGTCCAACATCACTTGATAAGTTTAGAAGAGCTATCCCACCCTCTTTTAAAGCTAAATCAGGTAACAATGTAACATTGAGAACAATTATCTCATCGGGTATTCTAACAGGATATCGATGCAAAACCCTTTTTTTGTCTACCCTAACATATGCATTTGATGGAGAGCCTCTCCTTTCTGCTCCATACGATGGCATAAACTGCACTTCATACCCTTCTTTGAAATAAATGTTTGCTAATAATTCACCAGCTGTGACAACTCCCTGTCCACCTCTGCCGTGCAATCCTATTTCCTTCATAGAACACTCCCGTCAACAAAGTTGCGTAATTATAAGTAAAATGCCTCTTTTTGTAAAGAGCAGTATGTTAGTTCTACTTTAATGTAATTGCTTTTATGTGTGCAGACTTGAAATCTTTAGTATCAACAACAGTTAAATCTTTAAATAGGTATAATTCTTTTCCTAATTTTGAATGCGCAACTTTGTCTGTAATTTTTAACGTGATTTCAAAAAATTTGCTTCCCCCGAGAAAGCAGATACAATATACAAATCCACTGTCCTTTTTAAATGAGATAACCTTTTCAACCATTTCCTTAGTTGTGTAGTATGAACTGACAAAAAAAACAATTTTATCAAACCTAATGTCACCCAATTCCGGGAATTCTTTCTCCACGTCCCATGAAAAGTAATCATCTTTATCCATCATTTGAATTGCCAAACTTTTGAAATAGTCAATCTCTCTGTAAATTACAAATAACCTTTCGCCTCTTTTTGGAGCAACATACTCAACGGATTTTATTATATACGGTTCATACTGAAAGCGTCTTGCAAATTTGGACTTCTGCAACCTTATTATAAGATCTGAAATAGTAGCCATTTATTTGGATCTCGTTAAATTGTCTATCTTTTTACCCTTAACAGGTTTTGTTATATGAATCATATAATCCTTCTTAGCAAAGGTATAGCCTGCATAAGCACCACCTATTGCTGCACTACCCACAAGCAAAGGTGTGCACGACGTTAAAGAAAATCCTAAAAGACTAACAATAGACAATACCATAAATATTTTTTTCACCTAACCCTCCAAAGCCTCGTAGTATATATCCCTCACATCCTTTTCCGTAAAATTGCACGGTGAATTTTTCAATCCATGTTCCATTGTGAATAGTGTATTGTCAACCAAGTTGTCTATCTCCTTTTTATCAAATCCAAAATCTTTCAGTGTGTACTTAAGATTTAGCTGTTCTTTAAATTTAACCACAACGTCAATAGACCTTTCGGCTGCATTTTCTAAGCTGTCATTGGATATACTTTCTCCCAAAAAATATGCAATGTCTGCAAATTTAACCATATTACACCTAAAAGCCCTTTTCATAAAAGGCACCATAACAATTGAGAGCCCCAAACCGTGCGGTAGATTGGGCCTATATGCACTCAAGGAGTGCTCAAGTGCATGGGGTAAACTTGCCCTTCCTACATTCAAAGCCATTCCAGCAAACATCGCAGCCAAACTCATATTGTCCATTGACTTTTGGTTTTTTGTTTTATAAGCATCCACAAGATATGTGTGTATCAACGAAATGGCTTCCCTGCAATAGGCATCTGTTACTGGGCAGGCCGATCTTGACGTATAAGCCTCTATAGCATGGGATAGCGCATCAAAACCGGTGTTTGCAATAACCTCTTTGGACATTGAATACGTTAATTCTGGATCAATTAAGGAAACCTTTGGGAAGAAGCCCTCACTGGACATCGCCATTTTGAGCTTCTTTTTGTTGTCGTTAAACACAACGTATTTTGTAACCTCGCTTCCAGAACCGGATGTTGTAGGGGAACAAATTATGGGATAAGCATCTAAAACGGGCAGTGCTGGATCATTGAATATATCCATGATATCTCTTTTGTGTTTTGCACAGATAGAGGCGGCTTTTGCCAAATCCATTGAACTACCTCCACCAACGGCCAAAACCACATTGAGGTTGTGTTCGACAATCACGTCTCTTGCCTGGTGAATTGCTTCAATATCGGGATTTTGAGGGGTATTGTTAAAGATAAAAACATCCTCAATTTTCTCTGTTCTTTTAAGAGATTCCAAGATTTCATCCAGTTTTCCATCTTCCTTTAGATGTCTTTTTCCAGTAACAAGAAGAACCCTATTGCCATTGCGGGATACATACCTTCCAACGTCTCTTATACCTTCTCTCTCAAATACAACCCTTAACGGTGTATAAAACATAAAATCCATCATTTTCATTCCTCCAAAAAGAGGTTTCTCAAATTTTATCAAATAACTGTATAATATGCACTATTTTTTGAAAATGGAGCCTCATTTTTGTATTATTCAAAGATGTCAAAAAGGTACTTGATTATTCAAACGGCGTTCTTGGGTGATGCCATACTAACAGAACCTATTGTAGAGACAATTAAAGCCAACGAGAAGGACGCATTTATAGGTATTGTCGTCATACCATCAAATGTCGAGATATTTAGTCTAAACCCAAGGATTGACGTGATAATACCATACGACAAACACGGTGTAGATAACGGACTCATGGGCTTCAAGAAGATTTTGTCTGTAATAAGAGAATATAGGTTTAACTGTGTTATATCTCCGCATACGAGTTTCAGATCTACGCTTTTATCTTATTTTAGCAGTGCTAAACGGCGTATAGGGTTTAAGGAAGCAGATATCAGTTTTCTATACACTGATAGGGTCAAAAAACCACAAAATGTTCATGAAATAGACAGAAACTTGAGGCTTTTGGAACCACTCGAATTCGATAAACTTGTAAAAGAAATGAGGTTATACTGGTCAGAAAAGAACAAAAAATTTATAGAGAGTATATTTGAAGCCTACTCAATTAAGTCTGATGAGAAAGTTGTGGTTATAAGTCCATCGTCTGTCTGGCCTACAAAGAGGTGGCCAAAGGAGTATTTCAGGGATATTGCAAAGATGTTAGCCGATCAAGATTTAAAAGTTATTCTTATTGGAACTAAAAACGATAGGGAAATATCTGAGTTTGTCAAAAACAATGATGAAAGAATAATAGATCTAACAGGTAAAACGGGGGTAAAGGACCTCTTCTATTTGATTGCATGGTCAAAACTATTGATCAGCAACGACTCTGCACCAATTCATATAGCAAGTGCTTTCAATACACCCACAATTGATATTTATGGCCCAACTGTACCAGAATTTGGATTTTACCCTTTAAGCGAGAAGAATAGAATTATTCAAATAGACGACCTCCCTTGTAGGCCCTGCGGAAAACACGGGAGTGTAATTTGTAAGAATAAACACTTTAAGTGCATGAGAGATATTAAACCCGAAGTTGTCTTTAAAGCTGCTCTTGAGTTGTTATGAGATTTGTTGTCATTCGATTTTCATCTTTGGGAGATATTGTGCAAACAACGGCTTTTCTAAACACATTAAGACATTTCTTCCCAAAGAGTTATATAACGTATGTAACAAAAGACGAATTCAAGAATCTCTTTGAAAGGCAGCCCTTTGTTGATAAAGTGGTTTTTCTGAAAAAGGGCCAGAGCGTTTTTGAGCTTAAAGAAAAGATTAAAAAACCTAACTGCATCTTTGATCTACACGTTAACATAAGAAGTATACTGTTAAGTAGCATTTTAAACCCCGTTTGCTTAAAAAGGGTGAAGAAAAACACAATTTACAGATATGCGCTTGTTTTAAAAAGCGACACACTAAAGAAGTTATTTATGAGAAAAAGCGTCGATAATATCGAAGAACAACTTAAACTGTTAGATAGAAATATCGATGCAAGAGACGTTAAACCCGTTTTGTATGTAAAAAATTCAAAAAAAGAATCAAAGACAGTGGGTTTTGCCGTTGGTGCAAAATGGAAAACAAAGATGTGGCCAAAGGAGTATTTTAGAAAACTTGCGGAAATGCTCGTTGACAGCGGATATAAGGTATGGCTTTTTGGGTCCAAAGAAGAAACTCAAATCGCTGATTTTGTTTGCAATGGTATGGATGCTATTCAATCATTTGTCGGCAAACTCACGCTTAGAGAAACTTTTGAAGAAATGTCCAAGTGTATCGGATTTGTTAGCAACGACTCTGGCCTCATGCATGTGGCCTCTGCGCTTGATTTACCTCTTGTAGCTGTATTTGGGCCAACCGTTAGAGGTTTCGGTTTTTGTCCACGTGGCAGGTCAATTATTTTGGAAAAAGACCTAAGTTGCAGGCCCTGCTCCCTTCACGGAACAGACAGTTGCAAGAGAGGAACATTTGAATGCATGTACTCAATTAAGCCAGAACAGGTGTATAATACTTTGATGGTGCTTTTGAGCCATGATTAAAATGGTTATCCAAAAGGGAAGGATTCCTATAAAAATATGGACAGACACGATAGAAGAAGGTGCCTTTAATCAGGTAATAAACTTATCCAACTTACCATTTGCATACAAGCATGTCGTCATAATGCCGGATGTACATGCGGGCTTTGGAATGCCCATTGGCGCTGTTTTGGCCCTTGAGGACACGGTTATTCCGCACGCCGTTGGTGTTGATATTGGGTGCGGCATGTATGCTGTAAAATTGAACATAACCGAAATTAGCAAAAATTACTTAAATACGATCGTTAAACTCATAAGAGATATTATACCTTTGGGTTTTAAGAAACATAAAACCAAGCAAAGCAAAGACCGCATGCCAAAACCAAAATCAAAGATTAACAAACAACTTCTTATCTACGAACTGTACGATGAGGCCCTGCATTCACTTGGAACTCTTGGCGGCGGCAATCACTTCATAGAGATTCAAAAAGGTAACGATGGTTTTATATGGTTCATGATACACTCAGGCAGTAGGAATTTAGGCAAGCAGGTTGCAGATTATTACAACAAAGTGGCGCGACGACTCAACGAAAGCATGGGCTATCCCGTACCGCCGCCTTATGAGCTTTTCTTTTTACCAACAAAGTCACCCGAAGGTCAAATGTACTTGGAAGAGATGAATTTTTGCATTGAATATGCAAAGAACAATAGAAAGCTAATGGCTGAAGGTATAATATCAATTTTTGAAACGGTTTTAGGCGAAAGGAACTTGGTGCTGAAAAAGTACGATGTTATACACAACTATGCAAGTTTTGAGAAACACTTTGATAAAAAGGTGTGGGTTCATAGAAAGGGAGCGACAAGGGCCTATGATGGCGAAATTGGTATAATACCAGGTTCTCAGGGGACGAAATCTTATATTGTAAAGGGAATAGGCAACCCAGAGAGTTTCAAAAGTTGCTCTCATGGTGCTGGCAGGGTTTTGAGCAGAAGGAAGGCAAGAAAAGCGCTGTCACTAAAAGAAGAAATTAAAAAATTGGATGAAAAGGGAATTATACACTCCATCAAATCAAAAAAGGACCTTGATGAAGCACCAAGTGCATACAAAAACATCAACGAGGTGATAAACAATCAGCTCGACTTGATTAAGCCGATAGTTGAACTGAAACCTTTAGCTGTTATTAAAGGCTAAAAGTTTAGAAACTCACCTATAAAACCAATCAAAGGTAGTGGCTTAACCTTTCCTAAAATGGCATTTAATATTCCAATTACATTTATAACCAAAAGTATTGCACTTATTATTTGACAAACAACAGAGCTTGTGTTCATAAAAAGACAAACAAATGCCATAATAACATTGACAATCAAAAGCCCCATACCCTGCTTAACGTGGTAGACGGTGTAAGGGTTATTTCTCTGTATTACGGCAGGTATAATTAAAAGCAATCCAAAGTATGAAAGCCAGGCCAAAGCCCTACCCTTTTTTATATATTCCTCAGGTATCTCAACTTTCCCATTCATCTTGATTTTTCAACATTAATTCTATCACAATACTCATAAATTGGGCATTTTGAACAAAATGGAGAAACAGGCTTGCATAGATTTTGTCCAAAAGGAACCAAAAGGTCGTTAAAGTCCACCCAGTATTTCTTTGGTAGTATTTCCCTCAAAGCAAATTCCGTTTCCTCAGGGTTTTTGGTTTTAACAAGACCAAGCCTGTTACTAATCCTGTGCACATGTATATCTACACAAATTGCAGGTATATTGTAACCCTTAGCAAGAACAAGATTTGCTGTCTTTCTCCCAACATTCGGGAGTTTTAAAAGTTCATCCAAACTATTAGGCACCTCTCCATTGTACTGTTTTATAATAATTTTTGATATCTTTTTAAGATTCTTTGCCTTCGTTTTATAAAAACCAACGGGATAGATTGAGCGAGCAATCTCTTCTTCAGTTAAACTACTCAGCGCATAGATATCTGGTGCCTTCTCAAAGATCCTAAGCGATGCCTTATGTGTTACATCATCTTTTGTCCTCAAAGATAACACGGTAGATACAAGAACCTTATATGGGTCATTATCCTTTGCAACAACTGTAACAATCGGCTCTTTGAACTGTTTGTATATATACCTTAAAAGCTCAATAACCCGGTCTATGTCTTTTATTTT
Source organism: Desulfurellales bacterium (assembly GCA_027035885.1). GTDB lineage: Bacteria > Campylobacterota_A > Desulfurellia > Desulfurellales > Hippeaceae > Hippea. The sequence goes on along the minus strand of JALVTR010000052.1, from coordinate 9,854 downwards.
CATAGTTTAGGATTAATTTTTATTTTTATTTCTTTCTTAAGTCTTTCTATCAGTTTCTCTAAAATCTCGTTCTCTTCTTGCGCTAAAAGCTGTTGTTTTATGCTTTTCTTCAGTTTCTCAAATTCACCTTCATCGAACTTTTTGTTTAAAACATCAAATACATAGAGCTTACCCTTGTATTGGCATATGCCCTTATATCCCTCGCCTTTTGAAAAAATCGCGTCCATAACATCTTCTTTGTAAGAGCAAGGGAATTTATCAGAAGGAGTAAATTTACCTAACTTATCAACTACTTCAGCCTTTAATCCAAATTGAGAGCATAATTCTTTGAAATCCTTATCTTTTTTAAGCTCATCTAAAAACTCTTTTACCTTCTCTTTCGCAAGCCTTTCTGCCTCAAAATCTATGTAATCATCCTTAACTTTCTTTTTCACCGTCTCAAACTTCGGTATGTACGACTGTTTCTTGTCGATCATTTTATAAATCAAGTATCCATCATTCGATAGATCGGGTCCTAAAAGCACATCTTTACCCGTAAGAAGTGCATTTTGAACCATTTCGGAAGTGAAAGGTGCTTCTGGTTTCTTTAGACTCATAGAATCACTCTCTCTAATCTTCAACCTGTATTTTTTAGCTGCACTATCCAGTGTCAAGTGGTGATCCCTTATATACACAAATATCTTATCCGCAACAATGAACCATTTCTTTTTGGCTTCTGCTGTTCTTAGATATTCCTTTATCTGGTTTTTAACACTATCATAAGGTCTTTCAAAGGGCTTCTTTATATCCTCAACCATGGCAATGTGGTAGCCAAACTTTGTCTTAAATGGCTTAGATATTTCTCCTTTTTTCAATTCCACGATATGATTCCAAAAACTTTTCAAGACCATGTCTTTAGTGACATACCCTAAATCCCCACCAACATTTTTTGTAAATCTATCATTCGAAAACCTCTTAGCAGCTTCTTTGAACGTGATTTTTTTATCCATTATCATTTTGTAAATCTTCTCTGCCTTCTCTTTTAACTGTTTATCTGTCATATTGTCTTTTTTTGCTATTAATATATGTGCAACCCTTATTCTCAGAGGAACATAGAAAAATCTCGGGTGCTCCTCATAGAATTTCTTCGTTTCGTTATCTGTAACATTGATGTCTTTTTCAACATAACTTAAAGGAATAGCTAAGTACTTAAATTTTATCTTTGTTGGTACACGATAATCGTTCTTGTGTTTACCATAATATTCTTTCAGTGCTTTATCTTTAACCTTTACTGCTCTTTTAAAATTAGCAGGGTTAAACTGCGTAAACTCAACATCTACAGTTGTGTAATTCTTTTCAAAGAATCTTCTCGCCTCTTGGTCTGTGACCCTTATATTTTTAAACAGCTTTGCCTTGAGTTTATCTATATACAGGCTTGTCATTAATGACTGCTCATAATCTTTTGGATTTATACCGTTTGCCTTCAGTATAGCAATATACTTCTCCTTTGAAAACTTGCCATTATAGAAAAAAGCAGGGTTTGATTCTATGGCCCTTAAAACATCCTCGTCCGTTACTTTGATGCCCTCCTTCTTTGCTTCTTGAAGCAATAGAGCCCTTTGAACTAACATATCAATGGTTTTTTGTTTTATATTTAGTTTTTTCAAATCTTCATCCGTGAAGTTACCGCCCTTTAGTTGTGTCAGTAGTTGAACGTAAAACTTGTAAACGTTGTTGTAAGCCTTTTCGTATTCTGGAAAACTAATCTTTATGTTGCCAACTTGAATAGCAGTATTGCTGCCCATTGTGAATGGGCCTCTAACAAACAGGTACGCTCCACCAATAATAAATGCAGCAGCCGCTATCCAAAGAAAAATGGCAAACTTTTTTATATTGTTCCTTAAGAAATCAAGCATAACCTACCTCCGTTTTTAAAAACTAAAGCGAATTATATAACCAAACTACCCTATATTCAAATAATACTGCACAACTTTTTCATGGGCAAACCTACAACGGTAGTTATATCACCTCTAACCACTCTCATAAACCGACCTGCCTTTTTTTGTATCGCATAACCAGCCGCTTTCCCCTTATACTCACAACTTTTCACATACTCCCAAATCTCGGAATCATCTAATCGTTCCATGTAAACTATAGCCTCATTGACAAAACTGATGCACCTATCGTTTTTTAAAATCGTCACGCCGGTAAGGCATCTGTGATAGTCACCCGATAACATTTTAAGTATAGAAAAGGCTTCTTCATCATCTTTTGGTTTTCCTATAATTTTACCCTCAAACTCTATAACGGTATCAGCACCAATAACGGTAATGCTGTGCTGGTAAAACACAAACGCCTTCAAAAAACTGACTCTTAGAAGGTAATCCTCGACTCGCTCACCATCCAACCTTCCCTCGTCTATATCTGCTTTTGCAAAAACCGCATTTCTTTTGCATTTCTTAAAAAGCTTCCTGCGTGCTTCAGACTTGGTGGCAAGCACTATCATCCAAATACCTCAGTGTTTAGGCTTTCTATTAGAACCCTAAAATGTTCTACTCTTTCTAAGATATTCTTTTCATCCAATAGAAAATTCAAAACCTTTAAAGCCTCTTCATCTATTTTTGATGTCCTATTAGCAACCCTTAAAGCATTCAAAACCTTAAAGAAAAACAAGTATGCTCTCTTAATTTCCGATGTAGGACGAAACTCCAAGTTATCTATTTTTTCAATAAGATACAACGTTCCTTTAGAATACTCTATACACCCATTTTCAAAACAAATTGCCTGAACTAAAAACTCTATATTTGTTATACAACCCATTGAACTCTTTATATCTAAACCTCTACCTTTATTCTCTTCAATCTTTTTAAACATAGACCAAATATTTTCCTTGCTTGGCGGATCATTCAAAGCAAAATCTTCATAAATTTTCTCTATCTTCTCTTTTCCAAAACCACAATAAATAATTTTTGACTTTTGAGCGGCCTGCTTTTCCCATGATGATGCTTCCTTTTCAAAATACTTCTTTAAATAGCTAACATTAACCACAACAGATCCTTTATCACCGTATGGTCTTAATCTCAAATCCACATCGTATAGTTTTTTCAACTCCTTTGTGATTTTAACAATCCTATTTTTGTACTTATAAGGTTCATCTTCACAAACAAACACAATATCAAGGTCACTTCCAATAAACAACTCTCCTGTTGCAAGCTTTCCATACCCAACAACTGCTATTTTTTTATCTGTATCCATCTTTTCACATATACTTTTAATGAATTCTAAAGCAAATTTTGTTGTGTGTTTTAGATCTTTATGCTCGTAGTTTCCAGAAAGAAGCTTTAAAACAATTTCAAACTCTATTCTATCCTTTTCCTCTCTTGTTAAGCTCTCAAATTCAAGTTTAGACGGAATCAATAATACGTCCAAAAGGTGGGGATTTTTAATGAGTTTTTCACCGTAACCCAATGCTAAAACTTTAATAAAAATCCTATATAGTTCTTTTGAATCAAAAATCGTTTCAACATAAGACGGATTAATCTTGTTTAAACCAACAATAACTTGATCAAAAAGGCCAAGATCCCTAACCATATCGAAAGCATAATCGAATATACTTTGAATTTTTTCCTTATTGATGCCAGTTGCGACGTACTTTTTCACAGCATCTATGATTAGCTTTGAAATCTTTGAACTATTTTCAACACCGGATTCTGTCAAATAACCTTCAAGGTCATCCAAAGAGCTAAATATAGGAATACCAGATTTCTCTATAAATATCTTTTTGAAAATTGTATGAACAAACTTCGCATCTTGAATATACTTTTTTACAAAAACGTCGAAATCCATATTCATGGTCTTTGCCAAAAATTCCAGATCTCCTTTTTCGCAAGGTAACTTCTGTGTCTGTTTTTCCTGCTTAAGTTGAATTTTATGTTCGATTTTTCTAAAAAACATGTAAATAGATTTAAGTCTTGAAGCTTCTTTTAGTAGGCCCATCTGTTGCAAAAATTCCAGGCCTTTACACGTTGATACATGCCTTAGAGCTTTGTTCTTCCCACCCAAAATCAACTGAAAATAGTTTACTATAAATTCTATCTCTCTTATGCCGCCAACTCCTTTTTTCACATCCTGAATCGCCTCTGGTAAATAGCAGTTCCTTTTGTCAAAGTTTTTGTGTATCTTAAACATCAAGCCTCTGATTTCTTTCACATATTCAATATCCAAAGATTTAGGGAATACAAAAGGTTCTATCAGCTTGATGAATGCACTCCCTAATTCCATATCTCCAGCAACAGTTTTTGCCTTAACAAGAGAAATTCTTTCCCAAGGCTGACCAAATGTATAATAATAATTTTCATATTCATTCAAGGACATTGACAAAGGATGAGAAAAACCTCCTGGCCTTAAGCGCGTATCCGCACGGTATACAAAACCACCCTCTTTATTTTCAGATAGAGTAGAAACGAGTTGTGCCGATAACTTATTGTAAAACTCTCCCCTCTTTTCATCCTTGTGAACAAAAATTAAATCAATATCACTTGAAAAGTTAAGCTCCCTATTACCCAACTTCCCCAAACCAATTACACAGAAACCTTCCTTTCTTGGCTTGGATTTCAACTTCAGATAGGCTATTTTGAGAGCAACCTCAGTCAGAGCTTCCGCAAGATCAGACAACTCTTCCAAAATATGTTCAAATGGGCATGCATTTACAATTTCCCTCGTTGCAATGCGTAGATATTCCCTCTTTCTGTAATACCTAAGTAAATACTCTTTTTTGGCTATATTTGATACTGAACTTATCAGCTCTTCCGCTTCAAGATAGTAATCATTTTTGTTTTTTTTGTTTGCGAGTGTTTCATTTTCGATTAACCAAAACAGATATTCTGGGTTGTTTATGAGGAAAACAGACAATGTTTCTGATTGAGAAAATATGCCAAATAAAATTTCCCCAACAACATTAAAAGAAATCAGAAGCTCAAATATAGTGGATTTAGCAGTTGAGTTAACCAATAAATCATGGAAATAAAGTAAAGACTTATCTGCATCTTGTGAGTTCTTTAGATGTTCATAGAGCCTCCGCAGGCTACCTTTAAACTCAATATACAAACTATGTTCTGATGTTATGTGAAGGATGATTCGATAGGCTTTTCTCTTATCCCTAAATAAGGATAAGAAAGCTTCAAGCTGAACCTTTAACCACCCCTTTGCTTAATATCGAATTCAATCTGCTGTTTGAATCTGTCGGCCGACTCTACCTCTTTTTTCTCAGGCATAAGCTGACCTTTAAATAACAATAGAATCGGTGAAGCAATGAATATCGAGGAATAGGTGCCGGATATTATACCTACAAGCAATGCAAAAGACATACCCTTGAGTGCATGCCCACCGAATAGAAACAATGCCAAAACAACAAAGAGCGTTGTACCTGCAGTCAAAACTGTCCTTGAAAGCGTTTCGCTGATGCCCTGATTTATGGCATCAACATTTGACAACTTTCTATTTGACTTAACCTTTTCTCTGATTCTGTCAAATATAACAATTGTATCATTAACTGAATAGCCCACAATTGTTAGAATAGCTGCGACAACATCAAGCGTAAATTCATATCCAAAAAGGCTTAAAAACCCAACAGTTATTAAAACATCGTGAATTAGCGCCAGTATTGCGCCAAAGGCAAATCTATATTGAAATCTCAAGCTTATGTAAATCAGGATTGCAATCAGAGACAGAACGATAGCTATAATCCCTTTGTCCTTAAACTCTTTACCTATCTTTGGACCTACCATGTCTACTTCTAAAATCTTAAAGGTGCTGCCGAATTTGTTTTTAAGCAACGGCTTTATCTTGTCTTCAATGCTCCTTGTTGTAGATGAGGTTGAAACCTTTGTATAAACGATAAATCGTTTATTAGAGCTGCCTATGTTTTGTATTCTCGAATCACTAAATATCTTAGAATCTTTTATAGCATCTCTTAACTGTGTAACTTTAATTGGTTTATTAAACTCCAACTGGATGGAAGTTCCCCCCTTAAATTCAATGCCCAATTTAGGTCCTTTTATAATTAGATGACCAATACCTATAATGATTAAAATAATTGAAATAGACACCGCTATTTTGAATTTTGATACAAAATCTATCAAAACGCCAGGCTTAACTATCTGAACCATATCACTCTCCTAAATACTCAACCTCTGGGGTCTGAATTTTTCAAGTACAATATCAAATACGGTCTTTGTGAATGTCACTGCAGTAAATATATTGGCCAAAAGCCCAATTGCCATTGTTATTCCAAATCCCTTAACTGGACCGCTACCAAATTGATATAACATCAACGCAACAATTAGAGTTGTTATATTTGCGTCCAAAATCGTTATAAATGCCCTTGCGTAGCCCGTGTTAACGGCATCGTGAACGCTTCTGCCTATAAGCAGTTCTTCTCTTATACGCTCATAAATCAAAACGTTTGCATCTACAGCCATACCAACAGTTAAAGCTATACCTGCTAATCCTGGCAGTGTTAATGTTGCATTCAATATCACCATTGTCCCAAATATAATGATGATATTCAAGGTCATTGCCAAATCGGCAAGCAGTCCTGATAATCGATAGTAAAAAATCATGAACAAAATAACTGCTAAAGCCCCAAAGATCATAGCCTTTCTACCCTTTTCTATTGAAATCTTACCAAGCGAAGGACCTATTGTGACCTTTTGCAAAATCTTAACAGGAGCAGGTAAAGAACCGCTACGTAAAACAAGTGCAAGATCGTGTGCTTCTTCGAGTGTAAAGTTACCCGTAATCTCACCTCTACCGCCGCCTATTCTGCTTTGAATGACAGGTGCAGAGTAAATTACATTATCCAAAACAATTGCAAGTCTTTTTCCTATATGTGTGGCAGTGAAATCTGCGAAGATTTTTGAACCTTCTGAATTTAATTCAAATGCAACGTAGGGTTGATTTAAAGTTCCACCGAACATTACATGAGCATTCGTTATCATATTTCCCGTTATTATAGGCTCTTTTTTTACAACAAAGGGAACTTTTGTAACCTCTCCGGTTGTTGGGTCCCTTTTAATTTCATAGAGAATTTCATCATCAGGAGGAAGGTTTCCATTTAATGCATCAGCAACACTAACAGAATCATCTACGAGATGTAACTCAAGTCTTGCTGTTTCACCGAGTAGCTTAACAGCTCTATTGGCATTCTTTATGCCCGGCAGATCTACAACTATATGATCCTCACCTTCCCTAACTACTGTGGGTTCCGTTACACCAAATTGATTGACCCTATTTCTTATAACGTTTATAGCCTGTTCAACGGCCTGATTTTTTATTTTTTCAACTATCTGTTCCTTGAGTTTTATAACTATTGGTTGTCCCTCAGAAATGATCTTGTAATTGGGAAAATTGTTCATAATTATATCTATAGCTTTATTGGTATCTTTCTGATCAACTAAGTGTATCTTGATTGTTGCGTCTTTACTCGAAGGTATAACATTATCCGCGGCTATCTTTGCATTTAAAAGCTGCTGTTGTAAGTTGTTTGCAGCTCTCGATAAAACAGAAAAAACGGCTTTATCCGTTTCAACACCCAAGACAAGGTGCATTCCACCCTTTAGATCTAAACCCAAATTTATAGTATCTGTCGGCAAAATCCCGCCAACAAGTTCAGATATATATTTGGTGTTTTTCTTTCCGATAATCGTAGGTAAGGTATAAACTCCAAAAATGGCAACAACAAGTAGAACAATTATTAATTTCATCCAAGTGGATGTTTTCATCTGCCTAACCCTTCCTTAAAACTTATTGCCTTGCGGCTACACTGCTTTTTGTGATTTTTACGTTAACTCCATCTGATACTTCTATTGTTAGGTCCTTCTCACCAACCTTGACTATCGTTCCATATATTCCACTTGATGTTATGATTTTATCACCCCTTTTTAAGGACTCTATAAATTCCTTATGTTTCTTTTTTTGTTTCTGTTGTGGTAAGATCAAAAATACATAAAACACAACAATGATTAAAATTAACGGTAAAAGTTGCTCAATCATATTTGATTGTCCAGCTGCCTTTCCCGCGGCATAGGCTGTTGGAATTAATGAAAACATAAAATAACCTCCTTACTTCCTTCCAAAAAAATAAAAAATAACGGTTAAAATTATACTTAAAATAATACTGCTTGCAAGAGGAAAGTAAAACGTAAAATTATCTTTTTTTATTACGATGTCTCCAGGGAGCTTACCAAATGGTATTTTTGTTAAGCTTGGTATGTACATAAAGAATAATCCTGTTAATATTAAAATAGCTCCTAAAAGAACTAATATTTTACCAAATTCTCCCATAGCCAGCCTCCTCAAGCATCGCTACAGCATAGGCGCTTACGCCTTCTTTTTTTCCCTCAAACCCTAAAAATTCCGTTGTACTTGCTTTAATATTTATCTTTTCTGTATTTATTTTTAAGGCATTTGCTATGTTTTTTTCCATAGCTCTTTTGTAAGGTGATATTTTTGGTTCTTGCATCACTACGGTAGCGTCTATGTTTATAACTTCAAAGCCCGCTTCATTTATTAATTCTTTTATTCTACTCAAGAAAAATAAACTTTTCATGTCCTTATATTTAGAGTCTGTATCAGGAAAAAGTTCTCCAATGTCTCCATATCCTAATGCACCAATTAATGCATCGCAAATAGCATGCGTTAGGCAGTCAGCGTCTGAATGACCCAACAGTCCATATTTATAATTTATGTCAACGCCGCCTAATATGAGTTTTCTTCCCTTTTCTAGCCGATGTACATCATAACCAAACCCTATTCTAAAAGACATTTAGCTATCTCCAAGTCCTCCTTTGTTGTGATTTTTATATTTTTCTTGGATCCTCCTACGAGTTTAACCCTACCATAGAACTTTTCCCACAGCGCCGCCTCATCCGTGAAGTTACCCTCATCTACGTACTTCCTCATTACATTAATTAACTTTCTAAAATCGAATGCTTGAGGGGTTTGAGAAAGTACAAGTTTCTTTCGATCAAGCGTTGCAATAGAGAAACTTTCGCTTTTCAGTTTCACAGTATCGTTTACGGGTATATAAAATATTGCTGCACCAAATTCCAAAGCCTCTTTTATTAATCTTTCAATGTCAAGCCCCACTAAAACGGGTCTTACAGCATCGTGTACCAGGACTATATCGCATTCGCTCAAATACAAAAGGCCATTTAAAACCGAGTTTTTTCTTTCTTTCCCACCTTCAACAACCTTTAAATTATACCTCTTTTTTATAAACTCCATATCCTCTATCTTTGAAACGATTACAACTTCACCGTATTTGATGAGTTTTTCTACGCTGTAATCAAGCACGATTCTTTCGTTACTAACCTTTTCAAACTGTTTCTTCCTGCCAAATCTTTTACCCTCTCCAGCTGCTACAATTATACTTGCAATCTTCATTTTATCACATCAAACTTATCAAAAGCTTTTCTAAGTGAATTATCAGATATTTCCGTATATATTTGTGTCGTAGTAACACTTTCATGACCCAACATATCTTGGACTGCCCTGATATTTGCCCCATTTTCAAGCATATGTGTTGCAAACATATGCCTCAACGTATGTGGTTTAACATCCAACCCAACCTTTACAAATTTTCTCTTTACAACCTTCCACATACCCTGCCTTGTAAATGGTCTTTTCCTGTTTGAAAGAAATAAGTAACCTTTGCAATAGTAATTCCTTGCTTTCACATAATCTTTAGTAATCTCAAGCGTCTTTCTGTCAATAGGGACAAACCTCTCTTTATTACCCTTTCCCTTAACCCTAACAAAACCGCTGTCAAATAAAATATCCGAAACCTTCAAATTTACAAGCTCGGATATCCTCAA
>JALVTR010000051.1 GCA_027035885.1 Desulfurellales bacterium | reverse complement strand
CTTTTTGTTGTGTCATTTAAATACCCCCTCTTTTTAGGGGTAAGTTTAAGCACTTTCTGTTCCATTTGTTTTACAACCCTTTTCACTATTTTCTCTCTGTGCGTTTGCTGTGCATTTGGGTTTGGTTTAAATGGGGATTTGGGTGCGGAAGGGGGGGGGTTATAAAAGAATCATGAAAAAAACATGAAATGATTTAAGGATTTATAATGCATTTTTAATAATAATTTCTTAGATTATATTGAGCGTATTACCTAAAAATGCAAATAGGATGCCTATAGTTATCATGGATGCAATCCACAGTAAAGTGTTTCCATGTATGTACAATGACAGTGCAAATCCAAAGAATCCAAGTATAACGATAGAAACAAGTATAGGTAGCCATGATATTGCTGGTATCAGTGAACTTATTGACAGAGGTATCATGGCACCGGTGAACCCGGAGGATACTCCTAAGACTGTTAGAGCTATTGATCTGTAAAATACCTCTTTGCCCAGTTTTGTGTTTAATAAATATAATGAGGATGACAAGTTTAGCTCTTTTGCCACATGCATTAAATTTTTCCTCCGTTCTGTATATTCTGCCACAAAAAAAGTAAATACACTTGGAAGAGCTGCGCCTAAGGAAATACGAAAGGCCATATTTAAACTTATTGATCCATTCCCATGTAGTATGTGACCTGTAGTAAACAACAAAGCCGTGACTATACCATCAGCTATACCTATAACTATATAGAATATGGATTCTTTCTTTATCTTATCTTTTACGTTCAACGAAGTTTACAATATGGTCGCCAACAACCAATTCGTCTATTGAGTGAACAACAGCCCCTGTGGATTCTATTGCTTTAATTAAAGAAGAATAGTCTATGTCCTCTCCTTCAGCGGTTATTATCATTCCTACTGTTTCCATGTCAATCTCGTTTATTGAGATATTAAAGGCACTGACACCTGTTACGCTATCTATACCTTTTGCTATGTCAATTATGGTTGGTTCAGAAAATCCTTTATCCACATCCAGTGTTATCCTACGAATTTTCACTTAAACCTCCATTAATGTTGTTAAAATTTCTACCATAAAGTAAAATTATACAACGTTATTTCTAACCCTGTCAATATTGCTCATTGAACCTATACACTTTTTTATTATTCGGTGTGCAAGATACAAATTTTTCACACTTCAAAAATTGAAATCATCCTATCTGGGTTTACTGGGAACTTAATCAAACTCTTGCAATAGGTCGCTTAATTTGTTAGAAGATACCCATGTATTGTTTGGATCGTAAAAATAAACAGATCGCCGAGATGTTTTCAAACATTTCCCCAACCTATGACTTTTTGAACCGCCTTTTGAGCTTTAATATAGACAAGGTATGGAGAAAAAGGGCAGTTTCTTTACTTAAAGGTAATTTTTTTCTTGATGTTGCAACAGGCACAGGCGATGTGCTTTTGGAAGTTAAGAAAAAGTTTGGTAGTGTTGAGTTAACCGGTGTTGATTTGAGTTTAGATATGCTTAAGATTGCAAATAAGAAGATTAAAGATTCAAGCTTTGTGTGTGCACCAGCAGAACGCTTGCCGTTTAAAGATAACTCTTTCGATGGTGTTACAATTGCTTTTGGGTTGAGAAATGTGGTGGACAGAGTTTCTGCCTTATTTGAGTTTAAAAGGGTTTTAAAAAGCGGTGGCAAGCTTGTTATACTTGAATTCAATAGGCCGGTGAATAGATTTTTCGGTATGCTCTACGGGTTTTACTCTTTTACGTTTATGCCCTTTGTTGGAAGACTGATTTCTAAAGATAAAGCCGCTTATACTTATTTGCCAAAATCTATCAGACGTTTTCCAGATGTAGAGTTTTTGAGGTCGATGATGGAATCTGTTGGATTTAAAGATGTTTACTATCAACCGTTGACTTTTGGTGTTTCTTTTATACATTGTGGCAAGAAGCCTTAAAAGAAGGTTGTTATGAGAAAAGTCAAGTTTAATTGCAAGGTTGAGATTTGTTTTGATGGAAATAGCTCAACACAAGAGGCTTTTGTTTACGAGTTAGAAAGGCTGGGTGATGAATGGGAGATTGTAATTAACGAAGAAAAGAGCGGGTGTTGGGATATTATTGTATACAATAGATTCTTTGAGGATGATGACACTCAAGATTTGGTGAAGGATGACGGAGTACTTATTCGGTGATATTGTTATAATTGGTTTTCCATTTACAAATATGAATAATGCGGTGTTAAGGCCGGCGGTTATTCTGGCTGATGTTGGTGATGAAGATATAAT
>JALVTR010000050.1 GCA_027035885.1 Desulfurellales bacterium | reverse complement strand
ATTGACAACTATGCCTATTTTTAATAGGATTGTGCGCTACTTGGGGGTATTTTAAATGTTTTCGGATTTGTCTGACAAACTCAACGATATCTTTAAAAAGATAAAGTCAAAAGGTGTTGTAGGAGAATCCGACTTAAACAAAGCCTTAAAAGAGGTTAAGTTTGCCCTTTTAGAGGCAGATGTAAACTACAAAGTAGTAAAAGACTTTATAAACGAAATAAAGGAAGAGCTTAAGGGTAAGGAGTTAGAGAAAAGCCTAACACCGGGGCAAATAATTATAGAAGCCGTGCACAAAAAACTCACGGATATCTTAGGAGGAGAAGCACCAACATTTGTAATAAAAGAGAAACCGTTTATTGTAATGTTGGTGGGTCTCCAGGGATCGGGTAAGACAACAACAGCGGCAAAACTTGCAAAGTTCTTACGTTCAAAGGGGAGGCAACCGCTCCTTGTTGCCTGCGATATATACAGACCGGCTGCCGTTAAACAATTACAGGTTTTAGGAAAACAGATTAATATACCGGTCTTTAGCGAAGAAAACAAAAAACCAGAAGAAATAGCCAACGATGCTGTAAGATTTGCAAAAGAAAACGGCAAAGATGTGGTTATCCTTGATACTGCAGGGAGACTTCATATAGATGATGAATTAATGGAGGAACTCGTAAGGATAAAAAGTAGAATCAATCCACATGAGATACTGTTCGTCGCCGATGCCATGATAGGTCAAGAAGCAGTTAATGTTGCAAAAATATTCAACGATAAAGTTGGCATTAGTGGGAATATATTCACAAAGCTGGACGGTGATGCGCGTGGGGGTGCTGCACTATCTGTAATGAGGGTTGTGGGTAAACCCATAAAATTTGCAGGCGTTGGAGAAAAAATAAACGACTTTGAGGTATTCTATCCAGATAGGGTCGCATCAAGAATCCTGGGCATGGGTGATGTATTAACACTGATTGAAAAAGTTCGTGAAACGGAGAGTGAGAAAGAGGCAAAAGAGCTCGCCAAAAAACTGAAAAAACAGCAATTTACCCTTGAAGATTTTCTGAGCCAGCTTAAGAAAATACAAAAAATGGGTTCCATTGCAAAGATAATCGGAATGATTCCAGGTTTGAACAAGATAAAGATAGACGACGAAGAGGCTTTTGATAAGGAGATAAAGCATATCGAAGCAATAATACTCTCCATGACGAAAGAGGAAAGGGAAAATTACAAAATACTAAATGCAAGTAGAAAAAGACGCATCGCGAAAGGCAGCGGCACAAGGGTCAGTGATGTTAATAGACTTATAAAACAATTCATAGAGATGCAAAAAATGATGAAAGGGATGAGTAAGTCGAAAGCCCTAAATTTAATGAAAAGACTGGGAATAAACGGATAAGGAGGACAAGAGTGGTAGCAATAAGACTGAGGAGAGGTGGAACCAAAAAAAAACCATTTTACAGAATCGTTGCGGTTGACTCACGAAAAAAAAGGGATGGAGCCGTTTTGGAGATTTTGGGTTATTATGACCCAAAAACTGACCCTACCACAGTAAAGGTAGATTTGGAAAAGTATAACAAATGGGTAGAAAGGGGCGCACAAGTTTCGGAAGCCGTAAAAAACCTTGTGAAAAAGGCAGGGTGATAAGATATGAAAGAGTTGATTAGTTGCATTGTAGAAAATCTCGTTGATAATCGAGAAGCCATCAAAATCAAAGAAATTGGTGGTGAGAAGACTACCGTTATAGAGTTAAGTGTTGATAAAAACGATTTAGGAAAAATCATTGGCAAAGAAGGAAAAACCATTAAAGCCATTAGAACAATTCTCAATGCCGCAAGCAAAAAATCCGGAAAAAAGGCTGTTTTAGAAATTATCGAGTAATGGAGTTTTACATTTTGAGTATCTTTCCAAACATGTTTGATAGCGTCTTTAGCGAAACAATCATAAAAAGAGCTCAAGAAATGGGGCTTGTTAATATCGAATTTGTAAACATTAGGAACTTTACACACGATAGACATAGGACAACGGACGATTACCCCTTCGGTGGGGGCGCAGGCATGGTCATGAAGCCTGAGCCCATATACGAGGCAATGGACTGCGTTAAATCAAAAAGCCCGAATGTTTACACAATTTTGCTTACACCTACTGGAAGGATATTTAACCAACAAAAGGCGAGAGAACTGTCTAAAAGAAAATCTATTGCAATAATCTGCGGCAGATACGAAGGTTTTGACGAAAGAGTTAGATATTTAGCCGATGAAGAAATATCGATAGGTAAATTTATACTTTCCGGTGGAGAAATTGCAGCAATGGCAATAGTGGATGCTACGACAAGATTGATTCCTGGCGTTTTAGGCAACAAAGAGTCTTTAAAAGAAGAAAGCTTTGAAAACGGATTGATAGAATACCCTCAATATACGAGACCAAGAGAATATAAAAACATGAAAGTGCCAGATATACTGCTTTCTGGAAACCACAATAAAATCAAAGAGTGGCGTGAAAGAGAAGCAAAAAAAAGAACAATAGAATGGATGGGAGAAGAAGATGGATAAGCTAAAAACATTTAAAGATGAAATGAAAAAATCTTTAAACAAGAAAATACCTGAAATTTGGCCAGGTGATACCGTAAAGGTATATACAAAAGTCAAAGAGGGCAACAAAGAAAGAATTCAAATCTTTGCAGGTGTTGTAATTAGAAGGAGGGGTGGGAAAGGACTTGATGGAACTTTTACTGTAAGAAAAGAATCAAGTGGTATAGGTGTAGAAAAGATCTTTCCTTATTACAGCCCATCTATTGAGAAAATAGAGGTTGTACAACGCGGTAGAGTAAGAAGAGCAAGGTTGTACTACTTAAGAGAAAGAAGAGGAAAAGCTGCTAAAATTAGAAAAAAAGGTTACTAAAACAGATATTGGTAGGCAGTTTGAAGAGAAAGCTGCTTACCTTATAGAGTCCAAAGGTTTTACCATATTGGCAAAGAACTTTAGATGTAAGGGTGGTGAGTTAGATTTAATTGCAAAAAAGGGTGATTTGCTGGTATTTATCGAAGTGAAAGCAAGAAAGACATCTAACTTTGGATACTCAGCAGAATTTGTTAACGGAGTTAAAAGAAAAAGAATCTTAAATTGTGCGAAATATTTTATTCAAAAAAATAGATTGGATAACTTAGATATTCGATTTGATGTCATTGGTTTTGACGGTGAAAATCTCGAGTGGATAGAAAATATTTTTATGGAGGAAGTGTAAAATGAGCGTAAAGTTTGTTAAATTAGTAACAGGTGAGACAGTAATTGGAACATATAATCCAGAGAAAAATGGAATTGAAGATGTGGCACAAATTCAGGTTATACCAGGCTCAGCAGGAATTCAAATAGCCATCTTACCTTATGGATTTCCTTTTGAAGAAAAAATCACAGGGTTTATTGGTATGGATAAAATTATTTATGAGTTTAAAAAAGTACCAGAGGATTTGGAAAGCAAATATCATGAAGCAAAAAGCAACATACAAATAAGTTCTGCAATGCCAAATGCAGGACTCAATATTGGAATAGATGAACAGAAAGGCCAAGACAAAGTTGTTGATATAGAAAGTTTGTTCAAAAAATCCTAATCGTCGAAAATAATTAGAGGCAGTCGTCGTCCAGTTTCAAGGCTGCCTTTTTCTTCTTCTTCTATCCCCACAAACCCATCAGCAATAGCTGTTGAATAGAAATTGTCTGTTTTTTGTGAGCCAGACGATTGAGCATAAAACATTCCGTTTTCAAAATCCAAATTAACCCTATTAAAGTAGTATTTACCTTCTTTAGATTTCATAGGTTCCGATAATACGCACGTAAAATCATTTTCCCTCATCTCCAGGCCAGCGAGTTTGGATAATATAGGCCTTAGATAAACATAGGCAGTGGCATACAACGCGCTTGGCCACCCAGGCATACCGAAAAACATTTTGTTTTCAATCTTAGCTAAAATAGCAGGTTTTCCAGGTTTAATTGTGGTCTTATCAAACAAAATTTCAGTATCTGAAAAATCACTCAAAATTAATTTTATAAAGTCTCTACTTCCCATACTTACACCACCGGTTGTAATTAAAAAATCACACCTATCAAAGGCATAAAACATCGCCTCTTTCAACTCATGTAAATCGTCTTTCACATGACCAAAATAAACTGGAGTACATAACCATTTCTTAACTAATCCATCCAATATAAAATAATTTGCATTGTAAACGCTGTTTTCCTTTTTAACACTGCCTGGAAATATAACCTCATCCCCTGTAGTAATTATACCTACAATTGGCTTGCGCCTTACCTTTATTAAGTTAATCCCACAGTATGCAAGCAAAGCCCTTTTTCTAACAGAAATCCTCTCACCTTCCCTTAAAATCACCTGCCCTTTTTCAAGTTCAACACCTTTAACAGTGAAATTCCTCTTTTTCTCAACGGGTTTTAATAGCCTAAGGCAGCCATCTTTTGTTTCAACTATCTCAACTTCTGCAACAGCCCAAACTTTTTCTGGTATAGGAAAACCGGTGTTAATCCTAATACACGTACAATCCTCTAACTCATAGTTATTTTCCACCAATTTATATTCGCTACAATTTCCAACCAAACCATAGCCATCCATAGCAGAGCGCAAAAAATCAGGTACATCTACAGGAGACATTACATCTTCGTAAGCAACCCTATTCAACACATCGTAAACATAAACAAATTCAAATCCATCTACTGGAATTATGTTTTCTTCTATCAAATTCAAAGCGTCACTAACTCTAAGCATCATACCTTACCAAACGGACATATAGGATATACGCAAACTTTACAAAAATGACACAAACCCCCAATTGCATATTCGGCTATATCTCTTTTTGTAATTCTATCCTTCGCTAACAGCCTTGGCAACATAACGTCAAACGCACTTGCTTTGTAAAACAAAGCCCCAGCAGGAACAATGCAAACAGTTGCATCGTTAAAATAACCAATCGTTAGGTTATTTGCAGGCTGTATGGGATTTCCTTCTCTAATAAACTTAACACCTGCCATTTTTAAAGCCTTTTTTGTTACATCATCTGGATCAACGCTCGAGCCACCGCTAACCACAATAAATTCGTATTTAGAAAAACTTAAAAATGCTTTTTTAATTTCATTGATATCATCCTGCACAATTTTATAGCCTTCTAACATTACGTCAAACTGGGATAATTTTCCCTTAATGAGAGGCCTAAACCTATCATTTACAATTCCACTATAAACCTCGCTGCCCGTAACAATTAAAGCAGCTTTTTTAATTTTATATTTCTCCACCCAAATTAAAGGTCTATCAGCAATCGACAACGCTTTATTCAAAACCGATTTTTTCGCTATAAGTGGTATTATCCTAAAAGCCGCAAGCTGCTGTCCTTTTTTCACAGGAAAATTGTTATGTATTGTAGGAAAAGATGTAACAGACATGGAATTTAACTTTATTACTCTCTTTCTATCTAACTTGAACAACCCATCTATTTTTGTTTTAAAAGTAATCTTTCCTTCAGAAGGTTTTTCATCAAACTCTACATTCTTCCCAGCCAATCGTGGAGATAACGTAAGAGAAAACTCATCCTCATGTACATCATCTTCATCTAAAATAAGTTTATAGATATAGTTTTTGCCAATGCTTTTTAAAAGCGGAATATCGTTTTCAGTTATAATATGACCACGTTTAAAAAAAGCCCCCTTGTAACCTTCTTGAGGTGATATTTTTGTAAAATCATGGGGAATTTCTTCCCCTATAGCCCTATCAACAGGAATTTTTATCTTCTTCATAATATTTGGCTCAAAAACTGCTTAAGCCTGTCAGTTTTTGGATGGTCAAAAATTTCTTCTGGGGTACCCATTTCAATAATCTTACCGGAATCCATATAAACAATTCTATCCGCAGCCTCTCTTGCAAAACCCATTTCATGGGTAACTACAATCATAGTTTTGCCTTCCTTCGCCAACTGCTTCATTATATCCAAAATGCCGCCTACCATTTCTGGGTCTAAAGCGCTAGTTGCCTCATCAAACAACATAATTTTAGGATGCATAGCCAAAGCCCTTGCAATAGCAACGCGTTGCTTTTGTCCACCTGAAAGATTTGTTGGATACTCTTCTTTTTTATCCTCAATGCCCACCTTTGTCAAAAATTCCATGGCTATTTGTTTTGCTTCTTCTTTCTTCCTTTTCCTCACCAAAGTTTGGGCAAGCATCACATTTTCTAAAACTGTTAAATGTGGAAAAACATTGAAATGTTGAAAAACCATACCTATATCAGCCCTTATTTTTGTTAGATTGGTCTTGGGGTCGGTAATCTCCACATTATCAACGATTATCCTTCCAGAATCTACTGTTTCAAGCTGATTTATCGTTCTCAAAAAAGTAGTTTTCCCACTACCAGACGCGCCTACAATAACTACAACCTCGCCTTTTTTCACACCTAAAGACACATCCCTTAAAGCTTTAACGCCATTTGGATAGGTCTTATTTACTTGTTCAGCAACAATTATGTAATCACCATTATCATTCATCGCCAGCTAATCTCCTCTCTAAATACCTATCAAGCAAAGACAAACCGTATGTGACAACAAAATACAAAGCAGCTACGGTAAACCATACTTCGAATGGGCTAAAAGTAGAGGCTACAACTTCCCTTCCAGCTTTTGTAAGTTCTGTCAAGGAAATAACAGACAATAATGATGAATCCTTGATAAGCGAAATAAACTGTCCGGCCAATGCGGGTAAAACCCTTTTAAAAGCCTGCGGAATTATTATATGCCTCATAATTTGGAAATAGTTCATTCCCAAAGCCAATGATGCTTCTGTCTGCCCCTTTGGGATAGATTGAATTCCAGCCCTAATAATTTCTGCTATGTAAGCACCTTCAAAAACAGCTAAAGCAAAAGCTCCGGCAATAAACCTCGTCATATTAAACAAAGTCCCAATAAAAAAATACACTATGAATATCTGAACTAATAGGGGCGTTCCCCTAACAAGCTCAATATAAACGGTGGATAAATTTTTAAGCAATGGATTTTCAGATATACGCATCAAACCTGTTATCAATCCTATAGCAAGAGCAATAACTATAGAAACAACAGAAATTTTGATTGTCATATACAAACCCATAAGTAATGGCCCGGGTTTGTATGATGCATTATAGCCTAACTCATCTCCAGCATTCACTACTGCGCCTATTTTTAGGATTGGATGCTCTACCTTAACGTATATAACTTTGCCTTTAATAGTTTTTACAGAAAGTTCTCCATCCTTAAATCCTTCAACAACACCATTAACAGGAGAATCTATTTCATGCTGAGCTTTGTAAACCAAATAGGAGGGCACTGCCCTCCAATTCCAAGTATAATTGATTTTTAAGCTCGCTCTGTAGATAAAAAAGCCTATACCTATAATAACTGCAAAGAATGCTAAATTCCAAAAAAGGGTGTTTTTTTTACGATTCATTTTTAACGTACCTTATTAATCCAACCTTTCACATTTACAAACCATTTTTTGTAGAGTCTTTCGTACGTCCCATCGTGTTTTATTTGCCTTAAAAAGTTATCGAGCCAGTTTAGGAAATCCGGATCTCCCTTACAAATAGCCCAGCCAAGAGGCTCATAGGTAAATGGTTTGTCAAGAAATATGAGTCTACCCTTGCCTCTTGTCTCATAAAATATGGTATTGTAAGGTTTATCATACACAAAAGCATCCGCCCTTCCTTGGACAACCTGCATTACGGCATTTTCTTCATCCTGGAATTCCTCAATCTTAGCTTTTGGCATATATTTTTTAGCTGCAAAATCGCCAGTTGTGCCGAGCATTACAGTAATAGTAAATTTTGGTGAATTCAAATCCTTATAGCTTTTGACTTTGCCTGCCCATTTTTTATTTAAAAGTATAGTCTGCCCCACAACGAAATAGGGGTCAGCAAAGTTTACTTTCAAATTTCTCTTTTGTGTTATAGTCATACCACTAATTATGATATCAAATTTATTTGTTAGCAAAGAAGGTATAATCCCGTCCCAATCCGTGTTTATTAGCTTTAGCTTAACTCCCATTGCCTTAGCCATAAGCTTAGCTATATCCACATCAAAACCTATAATCCTACCTGTTTTTGACCTCATTTCAAACGGCATATATCCGGCATTTAAACCAACCCTTAGAACACCCCTTTTCTCAATCTTATAAAGCGTTGAATGTCGCCACAAACTCATATCCGCGGCCTTAGCAGAAAAAGCACCCAATACGGCAAAAGCCACAACAAAAACCAACAGTTTAAAAAAACTCTTCATACCAAACCTCCTAAATTTAATAGTACTTTCCTTCATCTAACAACTCACCTATAACCATCTGTGTTCCACATTTTGGACATTTGGGAATTTCTTCTTTGGGCATATAAATAATCATAGTGTATCCACAATTGGGACACTTAACCTCAACAGGCTCCACTTTCTCGCTCATATCTTCCTCCAAATAATAAACAATAAATTTTTTTAATGCAAATAAAACTAACCATAAATACTACTTCTATATACAAAATATTCTTTAAAAAAGAAAGGGAGAATAAACGGAAAAAAGGCAAAAAGGCGCCGTAAGGCGCCGTAAACTATTACTCTTCTACTTTAATAGACTCGGTTGGGCAAGCTTCAGCAACCTCTTTAATTTCCTCTAATGATGCAGCCTCTGCATTAACTACGTGAGCTTTACCATCATCACCCATTTGGAATACATCTGGCAGTTCATCTACACAAGCTTCGCAACCAATGCAAGTATCATCAACCCATACCTTAGCCATAAGAACACCTCCTCAAAATTCTATTCAATTTTGCCACACCTTTTCTATTAAATTTGGTATAGAATGTCAAGGAGTTTCAATTTAGCCTAAAAGTTCCTTAACTTTATCTTTAAGTTCAGTCAAATCTGGCGATTTAACAATATAAGCATCTGCTACATAAGTGTAAAAATCGTCTTTATAGTGAGAATAAGCTGTAGACATTATTACAGGGGTTTTAGGAGATTTCTCTTTTATTTTACTCAAAACTTCCAACCCAGATACCCCCGGCATTGCAATATCTAAAATAACAAGATCAGGGTTTTCCTTATCAAACCTCTCTAATGCTTCATTCCCATTGGAACAAGAAACTACAGTATAACCTTCATCATTAAATTCTTCTTCGTATAATATTCTTATAGCTTCTTCATCATCTACCACCATAATTTTTTTCTTATCACTCATTTTCCACCTCCGTTAGATTTATAGGCAGCTTTATTATACATTCCAATCCACCAGGTACATTTACAAATTTTATGAAACCATTATGTTTTTCTATTATATTATAAACAATAGACAAACCCAACCCAGTTCCATAATGTTTTGTAGTAAAAAAAGGTTCCGCAATTTTCTTTAATTTTTCTTCCTCTAACCCACCAGAATTATCTTTTATCTTTATAACCAAAAATCCCTCTTCTTCTTTAGCAGAAACATCTATCCTAATCTCACCTTTGGAATTTGCCTCTATAGAATTCTTGAAAAGGTTCAAGAAAACCTGCTGTAGCTGTTCCTTATCCGCCATTAATACATAATTTCCTTTATTCAAAGACACAGAAAATGTAACATTTTTGTAGAATGCTGAAACCATTTCTATAGCATCATCTATTACATCTGAAATGTTAACATCCGACAAGTTTATAGTGTCTTTGAGTTTTGAAAAATTATTAACATCTACAACGAAATTATAAAGTCTTTTCAACTGTGACTCGATTAAGTTATAATATTTTCCCGCTTTTTCATCCTTTTGCACATAATTCCCTATTTTACCAAAAAGTCCGATTATACCCACAAGCGCGTTCTTAATCTCATGAGCTATAATCGTTGTAGCCTTTCCTAACTGATAAATCCTATCATG
>JALVTR010000049.1 GCA_027035885.1 Desulfurellales bacterium | reverse complement strand
GACACCCACCCTTGCCCTTATGGTAAAAAGAGACGAGCAGATAGAGAACTTTAAGCCTCATGATTACTACATGCTTTACGCTCACCTGCCGTTTAAAGCCACGTTTAAGCCAGATGAAAACCTCAGCGGGCTTGATGAAGAGGGTAGGCTTATAAACAAAAAAATAGCTGAGGAGATTGCTAAGAAAACATCTTCTCAGACCGCTAAAGTGCTGTCCTTTAAGAAAACATCCAAAAAAGACTACCCGCCGATGCCTTTTATGCTCTCTTCACTGCAAAAACACTTAAGCAGTAAAATGTCCTTAACCGCCCAACAGACACTATCCATAGTGCAGGAGCTTTATGAAAAAAAGCTTGTAACATACCCAAGAACGGACTGCCCTTATATTGCAGAAGAGCAGTTTAAGGATGCAAAAAAAATCCTAACTAATATATCCAAAACAGGGATGCTTTCCGACTTAATCAGCTCGGCTGACTTTAAGATTAAGCATAAGGCCTTTAACTCAAGTAAAATCACGGCACATACCGCTATTATACCCACTGGAGACATCAGTAATTTATCCAACCTCAACGCAACCCAAAAACAGGTTTATGAAGAGATAGCGAAGGCTTACGCTTGCCTGTTCCAAAGGCCTTATGAGTACTACTTAGCCACTGTTGAGGTTGACATAGTTGGGCATAAGTTTACGGCTGTTTTAAAGCAGACCGTTAATGAAGGGTATAAGCAGTATTGTGGAGATAAGCCAAAAAGTGACACCATACCAAACCTTAAAAAAGGTGATACGCTTTTTAATGAACAGACCACAATAGACATCAAGCAGACTACTCCGCCTGCAAGGTTTACAGATGGTACGCTTATCGATGCCATGAGCCATATACACAAATACATAGACGATAAAGACGCAAAAGCCGTCTTAAAAGAAAGTGACGGCATAGGCACAGAAGCAACGAGAGCGGCCATAATAGAGCAGCTTGTTAAAAGGGGTTATTTGCAAAGAAAGGGTAAGCAAATTATATCTACTCCTATGGCAAGGGAGTTTATAAAACAACTGCCTGACTTCATTAAAAACCCTGTCTTAACCGCAAGATGGGAAAGAGGATTGGCGGGGATACTAAAAGGCGATGTGACATTCGATAAGTTCCTCAACGCCCAGATAGACTTCCTAAAAAAAGAGATTAAAAAAGATGTTGGCATAAAAGTAACAACCAACAACACAAATAAAGGCAAAACACAGAAAAAGGGGCGCAAATGCCCAAACTGTGGCAATCCCATGAAGAAGCTAAAAACAAAGACGGGCAAGAACTACTACTGGTGTGGCAAATGTAAGTCTGCGTACTGGTTGGAGAAGGGAGGGAAGGTTGGGAAGAAATGGAAGTTCACATAGTTTAGATTAAGGAGCGAGCCGTGCAAACCCAATGTAAATTCTATGATAGATGTTCAGCGCCTATTTGTCCGTTCTTTTCTGGTCTCGAGAGTGCAACTTGGTATCCAGATGAGGAAGTTTGCAGAAACCCAGACTTCAGGGATGCACAGTGGAGAAAAACGCAGTTAAAGATTAGAAGAAAGACAAATGATACTGATACCTTTTACACCTTTAAAATGCTTAACAGGAATATCATAGTCACTAAAGCGATTAAAGGCTTAAAACCTGACAATGAGAATTGGCGAGAGAAAGAAAAAACTTGGCTTAAAAAACACCCACACAGGGAAAAAGCTATTTCAGAAGAACACAAACAAAAGTTACTCGATGGTCTTTTAAAGCATCGAGAGACTACAAAATTAGCCATTGACCCCCCATTAACAAAATCTCCAGAGAGCAACTCACAAAAATTCGACTAAAACATCGAATAAAACCAACCACCCTCTCTCAAGATTTTGTCAAGAGGGGGTGGCTATCACTCACTCCATCTTCAAGAGGTGTTTTTAAAGTGGGTCTGACTCCACTTCTCAGATACCCAAAATTGGGGGTTAAACCCCCATTAACAAAATCTCCAGAGAGCAGGTCGGAAAAATTCGACTAATTGATCGAATAAGGAGAAGGCAACCAAAAAATCACGGTTACTTTGAGGGGTAATTTTCTCACTTATCCCTAAGCGTATTTTAGATAAGTTTTTCTGTAACACAACTCCCTATATATAGAGGAGGTGGCTATGCATGTATCCATTTACACTGACGGTGCGAGTAGAGGCAACCCTGGCGATTTAGCATATGCGTTTATTTTTGTGAAGCCAAATGGAGAGATATTTGAGAGAATGTCTGGTTTTATAGGTGGTGCTGACGACGATATTGCCGAATGTGTGGCAATCATTAAGGCTTTAGAGTGGGTTGAGGCTAAATATCCAAACCTAAAATTTATCTTATATTCAAGCAGTCAGGTAGCTATAAATCAAATAAACGGCAAGGATAGTGTATTGCACTTTAAAAAATATTATCAACGCAAAGCGAAAAGGATAATAAAAGGCATAAATGTTGATTTTGCCTATGCTCCAAAAACTAACCAATATATTACTACATGTGACAAGATGTGCGAGAAACTGCTCAATAATGTAGAAAAAATAGAGGCGGAGTTTTCACATGGTTAAAACTAAAGCTACACCGTTAATCCCAACGATTGAACCAACTATAGAGTTCCCACGGTATAAGCCTGTTCATAAAACCACTTTCGTTGGCAGTATTGAAGGCGTGGGTGTTTACTTTGGCGATGAGGTTTGTACTATTCTCATAAAAGATAGGAACACTAAAGACACAACACATTTAGAAACAACTGCCACAATACGCACCGTGAAATTCAAAGACGCTAAGTTTTATAACGGCAGTAAAGAATTAAATGGAGAGGTAACCAGCTCATCGGAAAAGGTAAATGAGCTGGTTAGGCAATACCTTGACGCTGAGGGGCAAGTTGTAGAGGCCACAAACGTTGAGGGCTTAACTGCAAGTCTTATAAAAGACGGTATGTTCCTATGCCAAGAATATAAAAGCATCTTAACTGGCTACCTTAGCAAATACGCAAAGTGTGAAGTAATCCCAACCTTAGCGGACGGATACGAAAACAACGTCTTAAAAGTAGAAGATAACACCGTTATGGTATTAGCTACATTATGCACTATATACAACAATGACTTTATTTATATACCTCTCCTATCAAAAGCATTAGATATTTTATCCAACGCAAACCTACGAGCTTGCTTTGATAGTAAGGGGCGGTTTGCAATCTTTACAAGCAATACTGCCGTTATACTGCCCAATATAAAAAACGAGGAACTTAAAGGATGCTGCACAGAGCCATTTGATAAAGATACGGCATTTTGTGGCCTGCTTATACATAAAGACAAGACTGCCGTTAAGGGGGCATGTGATGACTTTGCGTATAATATTGAGGTTGAGATGGACACTCTCTTCAATAAAAAAATCACCTCAACGCCTATCGTAAGTGAATTGTGGTACGGCGGGGAATGGCAAAAAACAACAGGAGCGACAGTGACACGAAAAGGTGTAAATTTTGCACAGGTTGCCGAAGCAGAACAGCTTGTAATCTACGAAAGCAAAGAAGGTATGTTGTTATTAGTAAAAAAGAAGGAGGAATAAAAAAATGACTAAAAAACAACAAGAGATTCTTTTAATGGTTTTGGGAAATATCACAGAGTATGCCGATGATGAGGGTGTTATATATGAGCGTTACGTTGTGGATGAGCTAAGAAGAGTCCTTGAAGATAGCAATATGAAGGTGTCCACCGATGTTTTTGATGATATGATTGTTATGTTAGTAAACACTCTCGAAACAAGAGGTTATGTTGTTGTTTAAGGAACTGCTGACTGCTTTTGGCGGCGGAGTGCTTTCATTTGCTTCGCCGTGCATACTGCCATTAATACCAGCATACCTGTCTTATACAACAGGGTATAGCATACAAGACTTAAAGGATAAGAATACCAGCACTAAGGTATCTCTTGTAAGGGCTCTTTCTTTTGTGGCTGGGTTTTCTCTTGTGTTTACGCTTCTTGGAACTGCAACTGGTGCTTTAGGGGATGCATTAATCAGGTATAGAATGGTAATTGCAAGGGTATCAGGGGTTGTCCTTATTGTCTTTGCACTGCAAATAGCACATATTTTAAATATTGGGTTTCTCAATAAGAGTAAAACAGTGAATATAAAGCATGGCAACAGAGGCGTTGTGCAGGCCTTTTACTTGGGTGTTGCTTTTGCTATTGGGTGGACACCGTGTGTAGGGTCAATCCTTGCGTCTATTCTACTAATCACCACCACTACTTCAAGCATACAGGGAGCAGTAATGCTCTTTGTGTATTCCTTAGGAATAGGCGTGCCGTTTATACTGTTTTCTATATTTACACAGAAAGCATTAAGGCTAACAAAACACGCAAATTATAAGCTTATAGAGACATTGTCTGCACTGCTGGTGCTTTTGGCTGGCGTGTATTTAATTATTAACGGAAGGTTTTAGGAGGTTGTTATGGCTTTAAATTACGAAGTTGTAGGAAGCGATATGCAAATGCTTATTGTTAAATTGGCACAGGGAGAAACGGTTATTGCTGAGGCTGGAGTAATGAACTACATGACAAACGGCGTTACTTTTACCGTAAAGACAAGTGATGGTTCAAAGAGTTCGTTTGGGATTGTAGGCAACCTCCTTCGTGCAGGCAAAAGGGCTCTGGCAAAAGAGTCATTTTTTTTAACCCATTTTACTAATACAACAAGCAAACCCCAAGAGGTGGCCTTCTCTGCACCCTACCCAGGCAAAATTGTGCCAGTGAACTTATCCAAAGACACCTTAAATGGGGTATTAATATGCCAAAAGGATGCATTTTTATGTGCTCAATACGGAACACGAATAGATATAACGTTCACTAAACGCTTTGGAGTTGGGCTGTTTGGGGGAGAAGGGTTTGTACTGGAAAAACTCTCTGGAGACGGCATGGTGTTTATTCACGCCTGTGGAACAATCATAGAAAAAGAACTGCATAATGAAACCCTTACGGTAGACGCTGGATGCATAGTAGGCTTTGAGGAATCTATCGACTATTCTATTAAGCCTATTGGTAGCCTTAAGTCTGTGATGTTTGGGGGAGAAGGCATGTTCTTTGCCACGTTGAGCGGAAGTGGGAGAGTGTATTTACAAAGCCTGCCGTTCTCAAGGTTGGCAGACAGGATAATAGCGGCAATACCAGACAAAGAGGATTAAAAAATGCTTCCTTTTTTTGTCGTAACCCAGCCTGTTGAGGCTGAAATACTTAAACTTTTACATGATTATGGGGTAGGCGTGAGGTTCGGCTTGTTAACTTACGCCTCAACTTCTAAAAAGTTTAAAAACCTGTTCAAAGGCTTTCCTGTGGTTAAGATTGCGATGGAAGGCACACACTACCTAAGAATAACTTACCCACAACTTTTTGATATATACGAGAATCTGGGTGTTGATTATGGAATGGCAAGCATTGATTATAAAAACCCTGTAGAAAATGCCGAAAAGGCTTTGCAGTTCTACCAAAAAGGGAATTATTCCTTTAAATTGGTAGGCATAATGCCAGAAAGAGCCACTCTTGCAAAATACCTCGATTTATACAAGAAATTCCAAGATATAGGCTATAGATACATAGCAGTAGGCGAAGTGTCGGTGCGGGCGTATAATCTGCATGATTTTTTTGCTGAATTAATTCCAGAAATCCAGAAACATTACTCGCCTGAGTGGCTTTTCACCTTCAACTTTCAGCCTCAACTATTGCCTCTTTTTCAGTCTCTTGGCCTCTGGGGCTCTGCATATAGAGGCTGGTATACATATGACAGAAATTATTCATTTGTGCTTGAATATCTAAAAGAATACGGCAAAACACCCTATATTAGGGGTAAAATAGAAAAGGCTTTACAAGTATATGCAAAAGGCAGGGCACTACTGAAGTCGCCAATAAGCCTTAAAGAAAGAGAGGAAATAAAAGATAGGATAGAAAGAATAAGAATAATAGTGGATAAGCTGTTGGGATTAAGCGGACTTTCACTAAAGGAGTTAAGGCACATGCATGTTATGGATAGGTTGATAGAGAACCTTGCCATAAAGGAGGCAGAATGAGCAACCGTAGCACTCTTATTGATATACTTGACCAACTTATCAAAAAAGAGCTTGAATTAGAGAGCCCGATTTTTTTTGAAAGACCAAAAAAGCAATTGGTAATACTGAAGTTTTTAACGGATGTAAAGGAAATAGCACAACATAACATAAAAACCACTACATACGCTCCGCAGTGGGATAAAAAGAAAAAGATGAAGGTTTATGAAAAAACAGAAACTACCGTTTATAAGCTAACCGATAAAGAAGTTGATAATGTTCTTTGGGACTTGGCGTTGAGGTTTTCGAAAGAGCTACCAATGTTGAAAATATATGACCCTATAGAGGCAGAAGAAAGAAGAAAGGAGGGTTTTTTTAATGAGCCAAAATAAAACGGTTCTTGAGTTGTTTTGGCAGACAATGGAAGCTTGTGGCGTTAAAGTTGAGGATGCTATTAACATGATTAAACAAATAGAAAAAAAGAACAATTATAGTGTAGAAAACTTAAAGCAAGACATCCCTAAAGGTGTGTTTAGAAAAAACCTTGTTAAGCTTGACAAAGAAGTCTTAATGTTTCTTGATGTCCTTAAAAGGGACAAACAGATTAAGAACTTTGCTAAGCTGGCTGGCATGGGCGATAGCACTATCTATACGGCGCTGAGGGATGGGTTCACAGGGACAGTGGCCATTAAGAAAATAAAGAAAGCGATGGAAGTGTGGCAAAAACGAGAGAGAACAGCCTAAACTATGTTGACAAGGTGTAACAGGTGGCTGTAGAATCTTGGAAAGTCAACGGAGGTTCACAAGTGATCTACGGGTTAAAGTCGCTAATTTTCATGCCACTAATTTTGGTAATTCTATTTTCTTTTTCTCTATCTTCCTACTCCGCCACCTATCAAGCCGTGATCCTTAAGGTTTCAGACGGCGATACGGTTTGGGTGAGCATGCACGGCAAGAGGGTTAAATTAAGGCTTTTGGGCATAGACACGCCTGAGGAATACCCGTCAAGGAAGATGGACAAGGACGTAGAGATGTGCCACACGACTTTTAAGCAGATGAGAAAGCTTGGTTTGCTTGCCACTAAGCACGCAAAGACAATGCTTTATAAAGGCGAAAAGGTTACGGTAGAGACTAACGGCAAAGGATACTACGGCAGAACGCTGGCGTTTATCATCTTGCCTGACGGGACGAACTACAACGAAAAAGAGGTGGCAGATGGCTATGCGTGCGTGTACAAGTGGCACGGGCATAAGAGCAGGGAGCTGAGCGAGGGAGAGTTTGAAAAGTTGGAGAGGTTGATGAAAGAAGCAGAGAAAGAAAGAAAAGGGTTGTGGGGCGAATATAGAGAGATTATGGAGTGCTTGTGTGAGTAGGAGGCGAGATGAGTGAGGAATTATTCGAGCTACTAAAAGAATTTAAAAACAACAGTAGACTTACATCTTTTACCGAAGAAGCTACGAAACAAGCTGTAGTTTTAAGAATTTTAAAAGCTTTGGGCTGGAATCCTTTTGATGTTGAAGAAGTTTACCCTGAGTATTCAGTAGGTAGTAAAAGGGTTGATTATTCACTTAGATATAAGGGTAAAAACAAGGTTTTTATTGAAGTAAAGAAAATTGATGAAGATTTAGATAACCACCAAGAACAGCTCTTAAATTATTCCTTTCAAGAGGGAGTAAAACTTGCAGTATTGACTAACGGTATCAGTTGGTGGTTTTACCTACCTCTACGAGAAGGAAGCTGGGAGCAAAGAAAATTTTATACAATTGAGATATACGACCAAGATAGTGATGAAGTCGTAAAAAAATTCAAAGATTTTTTATCAAAGCAGAATGTAATTTCCAATAGAGCTGTAGAGAATGCCGAAAATCTATATAAAAGCAACCAAAAGCAAAATTTGATAAAAGAAACCATTCCTAAGGCTTGGAAAAAGATAATAACAGAGCCTGATGAGCTTTTAGTCGATTTACTAAGTGAAACAACAGAGAAATTGTGCGGTTATAAGCCAGATAACGAAACGGTAGAAAAATTTTTGCTAAACATAAACAAAGAACCAGTAATACAGTCTAAGAAAGAGACAACACCTCTTATGCAATCTTCGCCAAATCAAGTTTTCACTCCATCTATGGATACTGAAAGTTATTCTGGAAAAACAGTTGTGGCGTTTACTTTTAAAGGAAAGAGATATGAAGTGCATACTTGGAGAGAAGTGTTAATAAAAGTAACGAACATTATGCTTTCCACTCATAAAGAACAATTTGATAAAGTTTTCAGTATAGTAGGGAGAAAAAAATCATATTTTACTAAGGATCCTAGTGAATTAATAGATCCTAAAGAAATAGGCAATATTGGTATTTATGTTGAGACTACACTTAGTGCTAATAGAATAGTTAAACTCTCACGAGACATTATAGAATTATTTGGATACAAAAGAAATCAACTGCACATAGAAGTTAGAGAAGAGACTACTGAGAAATGAATATATAGAAAGTTAATGGAATGCTTGCGTGAGAGAGGGCAGGAGGTTTTTATGGGAAAGATTCTTGACTTTCCAGTGGAATACTGGAGTGATAGGGATAGAGAAAAACTCAGAGAAATTCAGGAAGATATACTGTTAGCAAAAGCACACGGAGACTACAGGGAAGATTTTGAACTGTCAGATGAGGAGTGGGCAGAAAGGCTCAAGGAGAATATTGAGAGGGATATAAAGGAAGGAAAACTTTTCTCTTGGCTTAAAGAATTTAAGGAAGATTGAGGAGAAAGTGATATGGCGGATGACAGAGAAGAACTTAGAAAGAAACTTAGGGAAAGACTCAGAGAGATATTCCAGTTTGAAGAAGAGGATTTGGATTTTGGCATATACAGAATACTCAATTACAAGCGCAACGAGATAAGGAAGTTTATTGATGAGGAGCTAATTGAGGAAGTTAGGACTCAACTAAAATTGGTCGGTGATGAGGAATTAAACGACATAAAAGAAGAGTTTAAGGAGATAAGAAAAAAAATAGAGAACTCTTTTGGAGAAGATGCCTTTGAAGGCGAAGAATTGAAAGAAGAGTTTAAAAAGACTCCGCTTGCTAAAAAGTATTATGAAAAGAAAAAACAATTGGAGAGTATTAAAATATCCGAGGATTTGGAAAAACAGGTTTACAACCATATCATCAACTTCTTCTCAAGGTATTACGATAAAGGGGATTTTATAAGTAAGAGAAGATATGGAAAGAATGAAAGATACGTAGTCCCTTACAATGGAGAAGAGGTTTTGCTTTATTGGGCAAACAAAGACCAATATTACATTAAAACAACAGAGTACTTTAGAAAATACACCTTTAGAATTAGTGCTTTAGATGTTACAGTTAATTTTAGAGTTGCAGAAGCAAAAGAGGAAAAGGGCAACGCTAAATCAACTGAAAAGAAGTATTTTGTCTTGAATGAGAAGGTGTTTGATTTTAATGAAGATAAAAAGGTGTTGGATATTTTCTTTGAGTACAGAGATTTGACAGAAGAGGAAAAAGAAAAATACAAGCATGGCAATACAGTTTCACAAGATAAAATAAATGAAGAAATTGTGGAAGTTCTAAGGGAAAGAATACCAGAGGGTAGTCTGGCAAGGTTAATTTTCGAAAAAGAGAGAAACGAAGACAGTAAAACGCTTATTGAGAAACACCTTTATAGATATACAAGGAGAAATACAACCGACTACTTTATACACAAAAACCTAAAGAAATTCTTAGAGAGAGAACTGGACTTCTACATAAAAAACGAGTTCTTGAATTTAGACAACTTACAGGTTTTAGAAAGAAGTGGCTATTTTGAGGAGTTAAGGCATTATCTTATAGGCGTTAGAGTCTTTAGAAAGGTTGCCTTGAAGATCATTGACTTTTTGGCACAGATTGAGGACTTCCAAAAAGAACTCTGGGAAAAGAAAAAGTTTGT
>JALVTR010000048.1 GCA_027035885.1 Desulfurellales bacterium | reverse complement strand
TCGCATGTGGATTTGAAGATTAAATCTGCATATTTTATCAGTTTAGCATTACATCCATCTCTGTTTATGACGGCAAATGAAAACTTGGTTGTTTTGAGCATATCAATGTCATTGTTTCCGTTCCCTATAGATACACAATATTCAGGTCCCAGTTTATTCACAACTTCAAGTTTGCCCTTAGACGTTGGATGCTCTAAAATTTTCACTTCAACGGGAAAGTTTTTTAGTTCTTTATGAGCTGTACCAAACGTGTCCGCCGTAAGAACAATAATTTTCTCGAAGTTATTTGATAAAATTAGCAACTTCTCTTTTACGCAATTTATTAACTTTCCATGCTCTGATAATGTTCCTGTGTAATCTAATAGTAGGTATTTTAAATTCAGGCTAATGTTCTCAAAATTTACAATCATGCTTTTACCTCCTACATTTTTATAAATATTTTACTCTTTTTTTGAATTTTTTAAAATAATCTTTATAATAAGATAACTTATACATTTTGTTTATAACAAACGAGATTATTTTAGATAAAATAACATTAAAAATATAAAATATTAGCAGTAAACTTTTTAAAGTGTTGACAAAAGATAACTTAGGTGCTATAGATATTTTAGAAGTGTTTAAAATGAACTGAAGAATTTGTTAAGAACTAAAAAATTATTTTTGAGGAGGTTTACGATGGGAATTAAAGAAAAGCTCTACGAGAAAATCCAGGCCCATAGGCCGAGGATTACAAGGCTTTACAAAGAGTATGCGGACAAGGTAATTGATGAAGTAACCGTTTACAAAATTGTTGCCGGAATGAGGGGCATAAAATCACTCATAACGGATATTTCTTATTTAGACCCTTATGAAGGTATAAGATTTAGAGGCTATACGATACCTGAGGCGCTTGAGAAATTGCCAAAGCCAGAAGGAAAAGAAATGCCTTATGTTGAAGGTCATTTCTATCTACTGCTAACAGGTGATTTACCTACAGAAGAGGACGTTGATGAGGTATACAAAGAGTGGAAAAAGAGAGAAACCTTACCTCAATATGTAATAGATACCTTGAGAGCAATGCCAAGAGACACTCACCCAATGACCATGTTTACAGCTGGAATACTGGCGATGCAGAGAGACTCTAAATTTGCCGAGTGGTATGCATCTGGCAAGTTCAATAAAAACGATGCTTGGGAATATATGTATGAAGATGTTATGGATTTATTGCCTAAATTACCTCTTTTAGGTGCATACATTTATAGAATGAAATACAAAGGAGATACGCATATTCCAAGTGACCCAAAACTTGATTTCGGTGGTAATTTTGCTTACATGATGGGTATTCCTGAGCCATATGATGAGGTTGCGAGAATGTATTTCATCTTGCACTCCGACCATGAATCAGGAAACGTATCTGCTCACACAACTCACCTTGTTGCAAGTGCTCTGTCGGATATTTATTATTCCTATGCTGCTGGTATGTGCGGACTTGCTGGCCCGTTGCATGGCCTTGCAAACCAAGAAGTTCTAAAATGGATTCAGGGCGTAATGGAAAAGATGGGTGGTAAAATTCCAACAAAAGAAGAGATGGAGAAATTCGTTTGGGATACATTGAACGGTGGCCAAGTAATCCCAGGATTTGGGCATGCGGTTTTGAGAAAAACAGACCCAAGATATATGGCACAAAGGGAGTTTGCCCTGAAACACTTGCCAGATGATCCAATATTTAAATATGTTGACTTGTTATATCAGGTAGTTCCACCAATCTTGGAGCAGCTGGGTAAAGTAAAAAATCCTTGGCCAAACGTAGACGCGCATTCTGGTTGTATACAGTGGCATTACGGGGTAAAAGAGTACGATTTCTATACAGTGTTATTCGGTATCGGAAGATCTTTGGGTGTTACTGCAAATGTTGTTTGGGACAGAGGTCTTGGATATCAAATCGAAAGACCAAAATCGATTACAACAGACATGCTCGAGGAGCTTGCTGGCGTCAAAAAATAAGTGTAAATTTATTAGAAACCAATCAGGGAGGGCCCACAGCAGCCCTCCCTTTTTTTATTTATGGAAGAACTGAATGATTTAGTTGGCAATAGTTGTAAGCTTTGTCCCCGTGAATGTGGTGTAGATAGAAATAAATCCAAAGGGTTGTGTAAGACCTCAAATAGACTTGAGATAGCAAGTTACAATGTGCATTGTGGTGAAGAACCGCCTGTAAGTGGTAAAAATGGTAGCGGTACTATATTCTTTGCCGGTTGTAATTTGGGCTGCATTTATTGCCAGAATTATCCAATTAGCCAGTTAGTTAAGGCAAAAAAGGTTATATCAACTGATG
>JALVTR010000047.1 GCA_027035885.1 Desulfurellales bacterium | reverse complement strand
CCTATGATTCAGGCGAGTGCAGTTAA
This sequence comes from Desulfurellales bacterium, assembly GCA_027035885.1. Classification (GTDB taxonomy): domain Bacteria; phylum Campylobacterota_A; class Desulfurellia; order Desulfurellales; family Hippeaceae; genus Hippea. Next base: position 10,060 of record JALVTR010000047.1, on the reverse strand, counting down.
AGGGGCTATGAGATCACATTTTAGGAGGTTTTTTGATATTGATAAAGCTGAGGAGCAGCATAAAGACGGTATGAACAAAAGCGATATTATTAATTATATTTTTGGTTCTGATGAACAGGATGGCTGGAGTAAGGATAAAGATTCTTTACACGGAGCATTATCTGTGAGTGATGCAAAAATTCTTGCTATGCCGGTTAGAAGTAATGTTGCGCCGTTTGTTTGGGTTACATCACCTGCCGTTTTAAAAAGATTGAAAAGAGATTTGAACTTTCTCAATATGGAAGAAGATATAAAGATTGAGGATATTCAGGGAGAAGACGCTAAAATTGTTGGTGATTGGGAGTTTGAAGGTAAAGTTATATTAGAAGATGCTGCGGTTGTGGTTGATGGAGGTTCAGATAAGTTAAATAGCAATTTTATAAAAGACAATTTTCCAGAAGTTGATAAGCTACTTTTGATATCTGATGAGATGTTTAAATATGTTGTAAATAACTGCACAGAAATCCAAACCCAAATAAAAATAGATGAGAAAAAAGGCACAGCCCAAGAAGGGGCTCTGAGATATGAAGAGCTTTTACCTGCCGATACGGTTTTGTATTCTATAGTATATTTCAGTAAAACAGCCGAAGATAAGTTGAATCCCGAAGGCGTTTACAACAATATAAAACTCGCGATTAAAGATTTCTTGCAAATCGGTGGTGATGAAACTCTCGGAAGGGGTATATGTAAAGTCAGATGGATAGAGGAAAAAAGTGATTAATTTAGAATCATTAAAAAACAACAAAGATATTAAAAACATTTTAGAGCAATACGGTGTGAAATACATAGCCGTATTCGGATCTGTTGCAGAAGGAACAAACACCATTGATAGTGATTTGGATTTGATTGTTGAATTTGCAAGTAAGAGAAATCTTTTTAAAATGATTGAATTGTCTCAAAAGTTATCTGAAATATTAGGTGTTAAAGTTGATTTAGTGACAAAAGATTCAATTAGTAAATATTTGAAAGACAGAGTAGAGCAAGAAAAGGTTGTGATTTATGAAAAAATGGGATGATATTGTTTATATTTACAATATGGCAAGCAAGATATCAATGAGATTATAAAATCGGAGGGAAAAATATGAGAACAATAGCGCAAGAAAGAGCTGAATATGCTTTAGATAAGGTGTTGGAGTTAGATAATGGTTTGAGAGAGGATTTTAAAACATTTTCTGAAGGAATCCCTTCTATGATTTTACAGAATGGATTTGGACAGGTTTTGGCATTTCTTTTGGCTAAAGGAAAACCCAAACATATAAAGATGCTTGAGATTATTAAAGGGTGGCTCACTGATAAAAGGATAGGCTTAGCCGAAGGTAATAATTTAGAAGAATTTATAAAAAATATTAATGAAATGAGTCAACGGGAATATCTATCTGCGCAGGAAGAAACCCTTAAACTTCTCGAATGGGTAAAGAGATATGCAAATTCCTTTTTAGGAGAAAGCGATGAGTCAAAATAGTATATTTTATCCATGGGATAAAGAAAAACGTGATGAGATTATAGATGATGAAGGCAAATTTTTTAAAAATGGGAACTTTTCTTTGTGGTTTAATAAGTATGTGCCATTAAATGAAAAATTTGAGATTTCCGATAATGTTGGGAATAAAAACAATGCGGCAGAGCATTACAAAAAAGTTTATGATAGTAAAACTAAAGGCAATGTTAAAGATTACCTAAACAATAAACATGTTTTGCAGATTGCATTTTGTGAATATTATGAAAGCATAAAAGATTACAAGTATGTTGTTTGTCGTGCTAAGCTAAAAACAGAATTGATTACAGGCTTGGGTCAGGCTCATCCAAGCGAAACGGGTATGGTATTGGACAGGAATATAGGTATTCCTTATATACCGTCAAGCAGCATAAAGGGGATTGTTAGGTTTGCTTATGTTCTTTCAAGATTTTTTGAAGGTGGAATTGATGAAGATGGAAGAATGGAACCAAGTGAATTGAAAAAATTTATTGAAATATTTGGAGTTGGAGGAGAAAAGGATATTGAGGAATCTAAAGGCGGTGTTATTTTTTTGGATGCTTATCCTTTGAGTGTTCCTGAATTAAAAGTTGATATTATGAATCCTCACTATGGAGAGTATTATATGGATAATAACAACCAAATTCCACCTGCCGACTATTTATCTCCTGTGCCAATTAAGTTTTTGACAGTAAAAAGAGGCACAGAGTTTGTATTTAGGTTTGTTGCGAAAGAAAATATCGCAGATTTAGCTTTAGATGCATTAAAAAAGGCAATAACTCAAGAGGGTGTTGGTGCAAAAACTGCTTTAGGATATGGGTTGTTTGGAAAAATGGATTTTGAAGATCCTGATATATTGATTGTGGAGTATGAAAAGTACGTGGCAGATAATTTAACAGAAAAAGAAAAAATGGAGCTCAAAAAACAAGGGTTTATAGAAAGATTAAAAAATTATTCGGATAATTTGGATATTATTTTTAATGAATGGCAAAATGACGGGAAACTTAAGGATGATAAAGAGATAGCTAAGTTGTTTGAGGATAAGATCAAGAAATATAAATCAAACAAAGAGCCAACACACCACTATAAAGTAGTTGCAAAAATTTTGGGTATTGATTTGAATAGCAAAGATAAAGTTGAGAAAAGCGAAATATCCAATTCAGAATTAATAAAACAGGCTTTGGCTGATTTGGATAGATATATAAATAAAGGAAAGATTAGCAAAAAAGAGTATAATAAATTGGTTGATAAGTATAAAGAAAAATTCAAAGATTCAAAAGAGATTAGCGAGAAATTTTCCAAATTAAAGAAATTAATGAAAAAATGAAGGGTGTTTACAACTCCATTTTTCTTCTCTTTTCCCATAAGCTCACGGATGCGCAGGTTAATGAGTTAAAAAGCAATGGCATTACCAGTTTTGTTTACCTGCCAAGCGGTTTACAACTCCTCTGGAGCAATGTTCCTCCAGATTTGAAAGGGCTAAAAGGATATTTGAAACCTATTGTTGAATGGCTAAAGAATAACGCCAAAGAAGGCGACTGGGTTTTGGTTCAGGGCGATTTCGGGGCTGTTTTTACCGTTGTGGATTTTTGTTTTCAAAATGGTTTAGTGCCTGTTTATGCAACAACAAAGAGAAACACAATCGAAGAGATGGAGAATGGTAAATTAACAAAGGTTTCTCAATTTGACCATGTGATATTTAGAAAATATGAAAGGTGGAAAGAATGAATTTAGCAGTAGTGTTGGTTAGTGAGCAAACCATACCCAATGTTATTTATCTAAAGAACTTGATTATAGATAGGAGAGTATTTGATAAGATTTTGTTAATTACCACTAATAGAATGGAGAATGAGGAAGACAAGAAGCCTCAGAGTGATGTTATTTTGAAGGCATTAGGTCCTGAATTTTTGGATGATGAGAAACATTATAAATTGATTGTTGATGAGAAGATGCTATTTGAGATTTTGAAAGTGTTGAGAGATTATTTTAAAAAGAACAGATTTGATAAAGTTTATGTAAATATTACAGGTGGCAATAAGATAATGTCATTGGCAACATATAAATTTTTTGACCAATTCGATGACGACAAAGTTGAAATGGTGTACCTCCCAATTGGTTCAATTAACTATAAACAGATAAAACCTATAGGAAGCGATGGAAAGGCTATAGATATACCCCTAAAAGTAAAATTAAGCGTTAATGAATATTTTGAATCTTTAGGAATAGAATATGAAGATTCAGGTCCGCTGAATCCTGATTTGAGCGAGTATCTTTTTAAGGCCTATCTTGAGCATAGTGATATTATTAATGATATAACCCAAATACTGAGGAAATACCGTGATGAAAAGGAAAGAAGAAAATTAAAAGAAAGCGGAGATTATAGTAAAGTAAAAAGAATGTTAAATGAGATTGGTGTAAGTCTTGAGAAAGAAGGGTGTAATCTAAGAAGGAAAAAGTGGGTTGATTTCTTTAGTGGTGGTTGGTTTGAAGAGTATGTTTATTTAAAGGTTAAAGAAATGTGTGTTGACGATGCTAAGCTAAATGTTCAAATTAAAAGAGAAACAGATATAAAAGATGTTAAAAATGAATTTGATATTGTTTTTACAAAAGATAACAACTTATATGTTATTGAATGTAAAACAGGTGATATGAAAAGTGAGAAGATTACCAGTTCCCTGTATAAAGTTGCTCAATTAAATAGCGATCTTGGTCTTTCAGCTAAATCCTATTTTATAAGTTTGAGTAGAGCCATACTGAGTAATGAGATCAAGAAAACATTAACAGCTCGAAGCAAGCTCCTTAAAGTCAACATGGTTTTTAGAGACGAACTGGAAACAAAAGGAATTGAAGGTATATTAGAAAAATTCCGATGCAAATAGGTAGTTTCGATTTCTCTATTATAGAGCTCAGATTTGAGCCAATCGATAAAAAATATAAGTTTTTTGGCTCATACTATAGAGGAATACTTGGAAGATACTTAAGACGGCGGTTTTGTATTTTAAAAAATGCCGAATGTTCAACCTGCCCTTTGAACGACAAGTGCCTTTATATGCTTGCATTTGAAAAATACGAGGGCGTTTTATTTCCTCCGTATGTGATTAACAGGGCTGAAAGGAATAGGCTCAGGCTTGTATTAATCGGCAGTTTTTCCGAATTTAGTGATGTTTACCTTGAGGCCTTTGAAAAGAGGCTAAAGGTTGAAGAGTCAGGCTTTTTTAATCCGTTTTATAATGAGATCACGCATCAAAAGGTTGTGATAAATTCAAGGGATATTATTGGTCTTTTGCCATCTATTGCGAGCTTGTGTGTTGACTTGTCTTTTTTGAGACTAAAAAAGAACTCGAAAATGGTATCATGCGATGCATTATGTTTTGAGGATATCTTAAGAGCAGCAGAAAAGAGGATCTATCTTGTGAACAAATTTTACGGTTATGCGAGCTATAAGGTTTTTATGCCCAACTTTAACGGCAAATCAAGGAAAAAATCTTGCGTTTATTTTAAAGTTAGGCGATATTCTAACAGGAAGAGAGAACTAATGGAGATACCGTCAATCAACTGTTCTTTTAATATCAAAGGCAATGTGAAAGAAATCTATCCCTACCTTTATCTTTCTAGCCTTTTGAATATAGGTACAAACGCCTCAATGGGTTTTGGTCAGGTTAAATTAAACACGCAATCTGGCTAAATTGAGCACTTTAAAATAGGTGGCTTTTTCGGGATCGTAGTTATACACGTCTATGTTGTCGAAAGTCTCAATTGCAACACCCAATCCAAATGCTAAAGGCACTGGACAGCTGAAAAACAAAAGCTTTTTATTTACCGTTATTTCTTTTAATTTGTTATAGTATGAGTAAATCTCGTTTACATAAACAGTCCAATCCTTTTCTTGCAGATTACCCTTATCTTTAGCCTCACACGATTCAATGGAGTAGTTGTTAAAATTTTCCTTCAGGAATCTATCTATGTCTCCAATAGGGTTATGGGATGCAGTATAAACTGATAGTGCCATTGTTTCTGTATTTTTGTTTTCAAGTTTTGTTTTGCATTCCATATGATCAAAACTATTGGTGAATGATTTTAAAATTCTCGTGCTTCTTTTAGAATAATCGAGTACTGGTCTATACCCTAAGGATGTGTAATGGTAAACAACGAAGGGTTCTTTGCATCCAAACATAGCGCCAAAGCCAAAACAAAATGTGGCTGGGGCAAGAAAGCAAAAGTGCAGTATACAAGTTTTGTCCTTTACCTTTTCTTTCAAATTCAAGATTTTATTGTAGGCAGATTTAAGCAAGCTTTCCCAACTATCTTTGGGTAGAAAATTATCATCTGTATAAAAGGTAAAATCATCATCTTTTAAGTCATATAGCCGTTTAGCAAGCTCAAATTCTGTATTTTGCTTGATTTGATAAAGGTTTGTTAAAGCGGCTTGTTTTGGTGTTGCATCCTTCTTTGATTGTTTAAGCGCCAAGCTAAACGGGATGTTTATCATGTCCGAATTCAGAAAGACCTCAAGCTCTTTCAAGTCTTTTACAATTCCTGAATGAATCAGTCTTTTCTTGCCTAAAGCTTTCATTTTTTCTTCCAACAGATCAGCTTCTATTACCTTACCCTCAGTGTTCAATGCGCCTGTGAATGCATAATCGTTAAGCTTTTCTTTCTTTTTAGCAATGAGTGCTGAAATTAGAGCGAGCATGAAGGAACTTCCATAGAAATCGTCATAAAACCCAACAAAAAAATGTTTACCTGTTAACTTTTCTACCAATTTAAGCTCGTTTTTTAGGCTTTCTTTAAATGAAAAAGTCTTATTTTTTAGCTCTATAATAAACAGTTTTGTTATTTTTTGAGTTTTATCACCTGCAATAGGAAAGAAAGCTTCAACGATTTCATTATTTAAAAGACTTTCTGCTTGAGTTTCGTCAACCTTTAAAGCTTTTGCTAATTCTTTCCTCTTTAGCGCGTATATATGTTTTCTCAAAAAAATCAGTATCTTACTTCTAAGTACGGGAGATGCGCTATTAGTCGATAACCAATTAAGAAGTTCTTTTTTGTGATTGTCGTTAAGTGGTTGTGTATTTGTGGATATATATTTTTCTATAAGATTTTGATTCATAAAGGTTCTATTTTTAAAATTTCCAGTAGTGCTTGTGGGTGTTCCAATCTCGATTTAAGTATTAACTTTTTAGGTAAAAATCCTTCAAAAATAAGTGTATCTTTTACATAAACCCTTGATAGTGTTTCTGCATATTTTTCATTAAAATACACAACAAAGTTTCCATCCTCCTTTGTTATGTCGCCGTATTCTGATACGATTAGAACATCAAATGACGCAGCGGAGAGTTTTTGGTTTAAAATGTCTTCACTGTTTTTGATATATTGATTCAAGTTGATTGTGATTTCCTCTTCTATATCCGCTTCATAACCTAAATCCGGCATGAGAAAAAGGCTTCTTTTTCGTTCACTTTCCTTGAATAATTCTTGATAAGAGTCCTCTCCTTCTATATAGGATAAACCTACACGTTCATCTGGGAGCTTTTTCCCTTTGTTTACAAAATCTTGCATTATTTTTATGTCTTTTTCTTTTATCTCATCAACTTTTACGGATTTTTCTAATATTTCTTCCTCTACGTATCTGACCAAGTTTTCAATAACCCACCTATGCTCCTTACCGTCGGTTATTATGTCTTTATTGGATGCTAATTCCCAGTACGGTGAGACTATAAAAACCTCATACGGACATTCCTCTGTATCAGAAATTGAGAAATATAGATTGTTGATTAAATAAACTTCCCCTATTTTTGGCTCTGTGAATATTTTATTTGCCTGTTTCTTTAGCAAAGCTCGTTTTTTTCTTAAATTTTCTATTTCTTTTTTTGATATTTTTACATTAATCTTTTTGGATTCATCTTCTAAATCTTTTAGGTACTGTTCATATATAAACTTTATCCATCTCATTTTTTTACCTCATTAGAATTAACGAATTCTGTGCAGATTTCTGACAAAAAAAACTTTTTTATTGCAATTTCTACAACTTCGCTTGAAAATTTCTCTTTTCTAACTAAATCTCTAATTTTTTTGTGCGCTCTGCTTTTAGCCTTTCTAAAGGATATTACAGTTTTATTTTGTGATTTTTTTTCTAAAAGTTCAAGACATAGAGCTTCTTTTTCTGTTTTTGTTAGTATTTCATTACATATTTGTGCAAATTCTATTGCCTCAATGTTGGCAATTTCATCCTTTGGATTCGGTTTTTGTGGACATTTATCATTTAGTTCATTCATTTGCAAGGCTTTCTTTCTCAATCTGTCGATGATGTGATTTTTTATCATTAATTTTATATAACACTCAATCTTACCGCCGTTTTCGGTAGCCTTTAGGATGGTTTCTTTTTTGTTTATAATTAACATGACTGTTTCATCAGTGATTTCATCTATTTCTGAATAAACTTTTCTAAATAAGTTATAACCTATGCTATTCACTGCATAAATTGCTTGGGTTTTTATTGTATTGAGAAAAATTTCTTCTTCTTCTTCATTTAGAATCTGTCCATACAAAAAACGTTTCAATACATCTTTAAACATTATTTTTACCTAAAATTTTTTGTTTGATATTTTCTAAATATACCCGAGAACATACTCCGCAAAATGTCATGATTTCGTGTAAATCTTCCTCTTTTATTGTAAATATCCTTCTTGGTTTTTTACCTTTCTTTTTACTTAAAATCAACACTTTTGATTTGCTAATCCAGTCAAAATATTTTGGACAAGCTTTATAGTTGCAATATTCGATATCAAAAAAAGGACTTCCTCCCCATTTTGAAGTGGTTAAAAATATAACTTTGTAGTTTTCGTCAATTTTGTCTAGTATAATAGCCGGTCTGTGCTTTCTAGGAGGAGCTTCTTTTCTCTTATATCCAAGATTAACATTATACTTTTCATAAAGTTTTTTCACATCCACAAGCCAAATTGTATTTACATATGATTGATTGCTTGCCTTTTTCCTTTCTTCGTTTAAAATCTGAGACTTAATCTGATTTAGAGTTGACCATTCCATAGGTGTAATTTATCAAAAAATCGTGCAAATTCAACACCTAATATTAAAATTAAAAAGCATATCTTTCTTTCTAAAAGATTATACTTACATTATAATTAAAATATATAAGTAAGCTTACCTTTGTTGCCTGTTTTCCTCCTGGTTAAAGTTCTCGCTCTGTCTTGCTATATTTTTGTCTATATTTCTTAAAATTATATTTGTTTGTTTGAGATTTTCGTCCAAACTTAAAATGGCTTTAAAAACCTCATTTGTAGCTAATAATATTATTCCTTGTATAGCCATAAAAACACCAAATATAAACATGATGTAGCCTGTGAATGGAGAGCTGATGAATAATGAAATTAGAACAAAAAGTACTCCGAAACCGGATGTGATAAGTCCCAAAATACTAAAAACACTCAAGGATATTTTAGCAACTTTCTGTAAAAAACCTTCATTTTCTTGCATCTTCGAACCTCTAAAATAATATTTTAATTTTTTTATAAAGTGTGAGGGGGATAATATTGAACCCTCGCACTTTACACTTTGTTTTTTTAATAGTGTGGATCTATTTTATACTTTCTAACTTTATTTAACCAGTTTCCTATCTTGGGGAATATTTCTCTGGGAGCTTTTAGCCCAAAAGGTAAATCAACATGAGCTGTACCGTCTATTATGTAATATTCATCTAAGGGGTTATGTGTTTTGGCTTTCATTAAGTCTTTTATTACCTCGTTGGCTGAAACAAGGGCGTTGGATTGTGACAAAATAGTTATAAACGGAACTCTTATTTTATACATATTTTTAATGTAATAGTAGTATCCATCATGTCCTGGATTGGGATTAGGAGGTTCTACAATGTATCCTCTACCGCCATTTTTGAAGTACTCTCTTACAGTGTGCCTTAGCCCAAAATCACCGTATTGGGCAAACATTTGAGTATAAAAACTATCCACGACGTATCTTATTAGAAAATCTGTCAAATCCCCGTTTAAGTCTTTTGGATTCATCATCATTAAATCTTTAAGAAATTCACTGTATTTTCCATATTTTTCTCCGGCGTTATAAATAGCTCTGTCTAAGTCTTCCGTAGTCATTAGAGTATAGTCCCAAACAGTGTTATTCTTTTGAAGAAGGTCAATCAATTTTCTTAAATCTATATATGTTGGGGGATACAATAATGCCCAATTTACCCATTTATCCAAAGATTTAGGTAAAGGAGGTATCATAGCGGGGTCCAAAGCCACAACTCCGAGAACGGTTTGAGGTCCTTGTATCTCACCATTTCTTTCTTTTACTAAGCCACTTTCTGATACAACCCTTTTGCACCATGGCACATGAAAGTAGCAAAGCCATGTATTTTTAAACTCTGTTCCTTGTAAATAAACATAACTTACCAGTCCTCCTGTACTATGTCCACCAATTATTGGATGCTTACCTGTTACATTATAAACCTTTAAAATAGCCGCTTTAGCATCATATATTGCCCATGTGTCTAGACTTGATCTCCATGAACCTATG
>JALVTR010000046.1 GCA_027035885.1 Desulfurellales bacterium | reverse complement strand
TGACTTGGAAACAGACCTGGTTTACAACCTCAGGTATAACAGGGTTAACCTTGCCGGGCATTATGGAGCTTCCAGGTTGAACAGCCGGGAGATTAATCTCCTTCAATCCTGCCCTTGGACCTGAGCTTATAAGTCTCAAGTCGTTGCATATTTTGGAAACTTTCACGGCAATCCTTTTTAAAACACCGGATAATTGAACGTAATCTCCAGTATCGGATGTGGCTTCAATCAAATCCTTTGCTACATTGTATTTTCTGCCTGTAATCTCGCTCAAATATTTGTCAACAACCTTTGAAAATTGAGGGTTTGTGTTAATGCCTGTTCCTATAGCTGTTGCGCCAAGATTTATATTTAAAAAGAGTTTTTGCGTTTCTTTTAGAATCTTTATATCGTCTCGAACCGCTGTTGCGAATGCATGGAACTCCTGTCCCACAGTCATAGGAACGGCATCTTGAAGCTGAGTTCTTCCCATCTTCAACACGGACTTGAACTCTTTGGCTTTTTCCAAAAAACTATCCCTTAAAATCTCCATCGCATCAATCAGTTTAAAGATCATCTCATAAAGGGTTATTCTTATGGATGTGGGGTAGGAATCGTTTGTTGACTGAGATTTGTTTACATCGTTGTTGGGATGCAAATAATCATACTCACCCCTTTTATGCCCTAAAATCTCTAAAGCCCTGTTTGCTATAACCTCGTTTACATTCATATTGGTGGATGTTCCGGCACCACCCTGAATGACATCAACAACAAAGTGCTCGATATGTTTTCCTTCGATTATTTCATCACACGCCTTGCAAATGGCATCCTTTTTCTTATCGTCCAACAAACCCAACTCGTTGTTGGCTAAAGCCGTTGCCTTTTTTACCTGGGCATAGGATTTTATGAATTCAGGAAAGTGTGAAATGTGTATGCCTGTTATGTGGAAATTCTCTTTTGCTCTAAGTGTTTGAACACCATAATATGCATTTTCATCTACATCCCTAAAACCCAGTAAATCCTCTTCCTTTCTTTTTCGCATAAAGTACTCCTTTATTTAAGTAATTTTTGAAAATAATTATAAAAAAATGTTTCTATTGTGTCAAATTTTCTTGAGGAGCAGTGGTTGGTTTAAAGATGTTAAATTTTTTGACATAACAAAAATAAGGGATAACATTTAAAAAAACAAAGGAGGTGCCCCCATGAAGCACTACAAAACCTTTATTGGTGGTGAATGGGTTGAAACAGGCCAAACTATTGATGTCATCGATAAATACACGGGGAAAACTATAGGTGTTGTTCCAAAAGCAAGTGAAGAGGATGTTAAAAAAGCAATTGGCTCTGCACAGGAGGCATTTGAAGAGACAAAAATAATACCAGCATACAAGAGGTCCGAGATCTTAGAGAAAGCTGCGAACCTGATCAAGGAGAGATCTGAAGAGATAGCAACTATGATCTGCAAAGAAGCAGGAAAGGCATGGAAGTACTCTATTGGCGAGGTCAACAGGGGATATGAGACGTTCAAGTTTGCATCAGAAGAGGCAAAGCGCATACACGGTGAAACCGTACCAATGGATGCAAGTATGGGAGGTGTCGGCAGGCTTGGGTATTACATTAGGGTGCCAATGGGTGTTATAGGTGCCATAACGCCGTTTAACTTTCCATTGAATTTGGTAGCCCACAAGGTTGCACCTGCCATTGCAAGCGGCAATCCAGTTGTGTTAAAGCCAGCATCCACAACGCCTATAACAGCACTGATTTTGGCTGAAATCTTGGAGGAAGTAGGATTGCCTAAAGGTGCCTTTAATGTGGTGATTGGCCCTGGAGGAGAGGTTGGAGAGATAATTGTTAAGGATGATAGAGTTAGAAAAATCACATTTACAGGATCTGCAAAAGTAGGAGATAGAATAACACGGCTTGCAGGGATTAAGAGGGTTACACTCGAACTTGGCAACAACTCTGCAACAATAATTGAGAAGGATGCTGATATAGATAAAGCCATACCAAGATGTGTAAATAGTGCATTTGCAAACTCAGGCCAGGTATGTATATCACTTCAAAGGATATACGTGCATAAGGATATAGCCGATGAATTCACAGAGAAATTTGCCGAAGCCACAGAGAAACTAAAGGTGGGAAATCCCGTTGAGAGGGATACAGACTTGGGTCCAATGATCGATGAGAATGAGGCTAAGAGGGCTGAGGAGTGGATTAAAGAGGCCCTAAATCAAGGTGCTCAACTTGTCACGGGTGGTACAAGGGAAGACAGAATATTGAGACCCACTGTTTTGAGGAACACAACAAAAGACATGCGTGTTATGTGCATGGAGGTCTTTGCACCTATAGTGTCCATTGTTGAGTACAACACGTTTGGAGAGGCTATACAACATGTAAACGATTCAGACTACGGTTTGCAGGCAGGCATTTACACAAATGATATAAGGAAGATTCAGTATGCCATAGACAGTCTCGATGTTGGCGGTGTAATGATTAACGATACGTCCATTTTCAGAGTGGATCATATGCCCTATGGAGGTAACAAAATGAGCGGTATTGGAAGAGAGGGCGTGAGGTTTGCAATTGATGAGATGACGAATATTAAGATGGTGATGATAAATCTTAATTAAAGGAGGCGCTCATTGAAAGGCAAATTTATAATTACTTTTGTTATAAACTTAATAATAACCTTATCAGAACTTGTTGGGGGGCTACTCTCCTTTAGCCTCTCCCTGATTTCTGACTCTATACATAACCTAACCGACGCACTATCGGCTTTGATTGGCTATATAGCTGTACAACTATCGGAAAAAGAAAATACCTCAAGATATACTTTTGGGTTAAAAAGGGCAGAGATAATAGCTTCTTTTGTAAATGCCCTTTTTCTTATCGTTATCAGCCTTTTTATGATAGCGGAAGCTATAAAGCGAATAGTACATCCCGAACCTTTGCTTACAAACATAATGCTTATAAGTGCTGCTATTGCATTTTTTGGCAACACAATCAGTGTATTTTTACTAAAGAAACCCTCAAAAAAGAGTTTGAATGCAAAGTCTATATACCTCCATATGTTTGCTGATTCTCTTGCTTCACTTTCACTTATCATTGCTGCATTAATAATAAGATATACTGGGCTGTATGTGGTTGACCCTATTTTGACTATACTCATATCTTTGTATATAGCACATGAAGGAATAGAGGTATTGAAGAACTCCACTCACATTCTATTGGAGGGTTCTCCAGAGGAAATAGATGTTAAAGAAATCAAAAGAACGTTAGAGCAGTTGCCCGAGGTTAAAAATATTCACCATTTACACGTATGGTCATTAAAAGATGGAATTTATTTGGCGGAGATGCATGCCGAGGTGAACGATTGCAAAATAAGCCAGACCAAAAAAATTAAAGAAACAATAATGAAAACGTTAAAAGATTTTGGTATAAGACATTTAACTGTGCAATTTGAGGTTGACTTTTGTAAAAATAAGGAGCTTATAGTTTCGGGTAAAGATTAATGGGGTGAGATAAGTGGGTAGGCTACCATCAAAAGAAGACATTGTTGAAATACTAAAAAGCGTAAAAGATCCAGAAAGTGAAATGAGTGTATTTGAATTAGGTCTTGTAAAGAACGTTGATTATTTGCAAGAGAAAAAAACTATAATAGTAAGGTGTGATTTTTTAAGAAGAAACCCAAGTTGTGTGGGGTGCCTACCCATAGCGTGGTTGGTTCAGAAAAAAATAACAGATGATCTGTCTAAGAAATTTTTAGAGTACAACGATATAGATAATGTTGAGTTCCAAATAATGTAGCCTTTCCGTATTATCAATAATTTTACTATAGATTAAATAAAGAATAAAAAATTACCATTACTTAATCTTTTTTCCTTGACATCCGATATGTAAATTGGATAAAGTGGGTAAAAGTGGGTGAAAGTGGATGTTTAGGGGTAGATTTGAGTACTTTCTTGACGATAAAGGACGTGTTAAAATTCCTCCAAAATTCAAAGAAACCTTAAAAGATAAATATCAGAATACACTTGTTTTAACAGTCTTTGACGATTGTATATATGCCTACCCTTACGATATTTGGGAGGAATTAGAAAAAAAGGCTGTGAATTTACCTTTAACTAATAAAGCTGCACGGAGGTTTAAGAGAATGTTTTTCTCATCCGCCCAAGATGTGAATATTGATAAACAGGGTAGAATATTAATTCCCAGTGTTTTAAGGGATGATGCTGAAATAGATAAGGATGTAATAATTTTGGGCAATTTGGATCACATAGAAATTTGGTCTAAAGAGAGATGGGATAGCGAGTCCAAAGCCTTAAGGGATTCAGAAGAAGAGTTATCAGAAGAAATTGAAAAGTTAGGAATTTTCTAATGAAACACAAGAGTGTGTTGATGCGAGAACTTATGACCATAGTTCAACCCCAAAAAGACGGGGTATATGTAGATATGACGCTTGGGGCTGCAGGACATACAAAAATATTATTGGATTTGTCCAATCCTACTGGGCGTGTTATTGCTTTTGACAAAGACAAGGAAGCAATTAAAAACGGCGAAAAGCTAAAGGAACAGTATGGGAATAGGCTAATTCTGATAAATGATGATTATGCCAATTTGGAAGAGCATTTGAATAGATTATGCATTAATTCTGTTGATGGAACTGTATTTGATTTAGGCGTTTCCCTTGATCAGCTAAAGTCTGACAGGGGTTTTTCTTTCAATATAGATGCGCCACTTGATATGAGGATGGATCAATCGAAGCCATTAACGGCTGAAATGATTGTAAACCACTGGGACATGGAGGAGATTGAGAAAATTTTAAGCTTATACGGTGAAGAACGGTTCGCCAGGCGTATAGCAAGAGCAATAGTTAAGCAAAGACCTATTAAGTCAACTAAAGAGTTAGCGGACTTAGTTGAACAAGTTGTGCCACGAAATGTTTCAAAAAAGATTCATCCTGCGACGAGAACATTTCAGGCTTTAAGGATAGTAGTTAATGATGAGCTTGAAAGTATGCGAATTGGCTTGAGAGCAGCCGTAAAACGGTTGAGTATTAATGGCATTATTTGTGTTATTTCTTTTCACTCCTTGGAAGATAGGATTGTTAAACAGGTTTTTAAGGATTGCAAGCAAAAAGGTGTGTTAAGATTAATAAACAAAAAACCGATTAGGCCTTCTCCTGAAGAGGTTAAGAACAATAGAAGGTCAAGAAGTGCTAAACTCAGGTGTGCTTTAAAAATAAAAGCGGAGGAAAAAAATGATTGATTATGCAAAAGTTAGGGTATTGGAAAGATACAAAGAAAAAGAAGAAATAAAGGTAAAAGCAATTATAATAAATCCTTCTTATCTTTTTTTTACGGTATTATTGACCTTACTTATTTATTTTATTGCTTATCAAAATATGAATTTAGCGCAGATAAAACATCACATTAATACAAAAAGAGTGGTTTTACATTCTTTGATTTTGGAACAACAAAGCCTATTGAAAGATAGAAGCCAAATAATAAATCCAAAAAATATTTTGTTCAATAAAACTTTTTATACATCTCTAAACAGCGTTAAAGTTGAACATTGAATCTAATAAGGCATAAAACCCTTGTTTTTCTTATATTCTTAGGTTTTTTTATTGTTTTAATAAAGAGTTTTTATATTCAGGTGCTAAATTATACACATTATAAAAAAATCTCTTTAAAAAGTATGATGCATACTATTCAATTGGAAGGATATAGGGGAACTATATATGATTCAAATGGAAGACGTTTAACTTTAAATTATCCATCATACAGTTTTTTTGTTGACCCCCATTTTTTTCTTAAATTGAAAAAAAAATACTCAAGGAGCGATTACTATAAGCTTAAGGAAAAAATGTTTTTTGATGATATAAATAGCATTTTAGGTTTAAATAAAAATAACATAGAAAGAATAATAAATGCCAACAGAAGAAAAGGGTTTGTTGTTTTAAAAAGAAATATACCTTACAATATTTACAAAGAATTAAAAAATAGCTCTAATTTTTTGTCATCATTTGGCTTTGTTAAATCATTTAAAAGATACTATCCGGATGGAGAGTTTTCTGCGCATGTGATAGGGTTTTGCTTTACAAACGGTAAGGGTGCAGAAGGATTAGAAAATTACTATAATAATTATCTAAAAGCTCAGAAGATAAAAGAAGAGGTTTCTTATGATGCTTTTAAAATGGAGAACAAGCAAAAGCTTAAAAATGGTGATAACATAAAAATAACGCTTAATCAAGATATACAGGATTTTCTACATGTTGAATTAAAAAAATGTGTAAAAAATCATAAGGCTGATTATGGGATGGCAATAATTATGAATCCTTACAATGGGGCAATTATTGCCATGGATTCGTATCCTTATTATAACAACAACGAGTTTTGGAAATATTCTTATAAGTACATTAAAAACAGAGTCGTAAGCACCGTTTTTGAACCAGGGAGTGTATTTAAGCTTTTGACTATGTCAGCAGCGTTGGATAGTGGAATTTTCAAGGGTAATGAAAAGATAAACTGTGAAAATGGAAGATGGAGATTGGGTAATAAAGTAATACATGATGTAGAACGTTTAAAGACTTTAAGTTTCCAAAACGTTTTTGTATATTCAAGTAATATTGGAACTGCGAAGATAGCTCTGAAATTGGGTAAAAAGATTTTTTATAAATACTTGTATAAATTTGGCCTTGGCAGAAGGACTGGTATTGATACTGTTTCTGAGGCTAAAGGCATTGTTAAGGATATATTTAGAGTTGGCAAACTTGACTTAGCGAATATGGCGTTTGGCCAGGGTATTGGTGTTACTGAAATTCAGCTTGCAGACATGTATAGTGTTATTGCAAATGGTGGATACAGAGTAAAGCCACATTTTCTTGAAACTATATTTAGGGGTAACAATATATTGTATAAGTATAAACCTAAAAAAGTTATGATATTGAAACCAACAACGGTAAAGAAAGTCAAAGCTATACTTAGAAAGGTTGTTTTATATGGAACTGGAGAAAAAGCGGCATTGAAGGACTATAAAGTTGTTGGTAAGACAGGAACTGCCCAAATCGCAAAAAATGGTAAATACATAAATGAATATGTGGCAAGCTTTGCAGGATTTGCGCCTTACAAAAATCCTAAATTTGTCGTTGTTGTCTCAATCTTTAATCCTAAAAAAGGTGGTATATATGGTGGAGATGTAGCAGCGCCACTTTTTGCCAAACTAATGGAATTTACTTTGCATTACTATGGCGTAAAACAGGACAATAACTTGTATTAATTAAGATAAACTGCTAAAACGTCATGCGATATGATAGAACTTTTAAGTCCAGGTGGTAATTTAGAAAAGATAAAATTTGCTATTCATTATGGGGCTGATGCTGTATATTGTGCTTTAAAGAAGTTTGGTTTAAGGTCTCAAGCTGGAAATTTGAGCAAAGATGATTATATAGAAGCTTTAAATTTTGTGCACGAGAATGATAAAAAGCTATATTTAACTTTAAATGCTTATCTGTTTGATAAAGATTTTAATCAATTATTTAAAATTGTAGATTTTCTAAACAAATATCCACCAGATGGTGTCATAATTTCAGATTTTGGTGTGTTAAGCGTGGTTAGTAAGAACACAGATATTCCAATTCATATAAGCACACAGGCTAATATAACAAATTCATACGCAGCCAACATGCTTGGAAGCTTCAATGTAAAACGTATAGTTTTGGCACGTGAATTAACGCTTGATGATATAAAAAAATTTAAAGAAAATACAAATATTGAGATCGAAGCTTTTGTCCATGGTGCAATGTGTATGTCTTATTCAGGTAGGTGCTTTATTAGTGCATATTTAACAGGTAGAAGTGCAAATAGAGGAGATTGCACTCAAAGTTGTAGGTGGAAGTATACTGTGGTTGAACATAAAAGACCAGATATGCCCATAGATGTGGAAGAGCATTTAGAAGGCACGTTTATATTTAACTCATACGATATGTGCGCTTTGCCCATATTGCCCCAATTTATAGAGAATGGTATTAGCTCGCTAAAAATTGAAGGTAGGATGAAAAGCTTATATTACGTTTCTGTAGTAACATCCGTTTATCGTGATGCTTTGGATACGCTAATGAGGGGTGAGAGTTTTAAACCAAAAATCCCATACTACATGAAAGAGTTAAGCAAAGTTAGCCATAGGCCTTATTCGTTTGGCTTTTATCTCGGACAACCCAAGCAACATATGAAATCTTCAGGGTATATTAAGAATTGTAATTTTTGTGGTGTTATTACGGATTGTTCTGATGGTTATGCAAAAGTCCAAGTAAGAGGTAAAATTGAATATGGGGAGTATGAGATTGTATCTCCAGCCTCAAAGATAAAAAAGATTTACATAAATGCATTATTCGACGAGGAAGGAAAAATAAAAAAATATGGAAATCCTAATGAATTTGTGTATATTAGGGTATCAAGAGAGATTGAGAAACTATCATTGTTAAGGAAGTGCAGTGAGAGTAATAGCAGGGAACTTGAAATACAAAAAGCTGTATTATAAAAGGAATCGTAAGTTAAGGCCAACAAGGAATATAGTTAAAAAGTCTTTTTTTGATACAATTAAGGGAATTGTCGAAAACAGTGTGTTTTTAGATTTATTTGCTGGCAGTGGTTCTGTTGGCATAGAAGCCCTATCAAGAGGAGCAAAAAAGGTTATATTTGTCGACAGCTCAAAGGAAAGTATATCTCTTATAACATACAATACAAAAAATGTTGGAAATGTAGAAATTGTTAAATCTGATGCTGAAAGGTTTTTGGATAGTAGAGTTTTAAAAACTGTAGATATTGCGTATATTGACCCACCTTACAGATTTGATTTTAACAGTTTTCTGGATAGTTTTTTTTCTAAAGTAAACAAAACTGCTATTGTATGTATTGAGCATGGCAAAAACGTACAACTTAAAGATAAATTTGGAAAGTTTAGAAAATTAAAGAATAGGGTTTTTGGGAAAAATACATTGGATTATTACGGAGTGGAAGATGAATGAAATCGTTGCTATTGTGCCGGGAACATTTGACCCAGTAACAAATGGACATTTGGACATTATTAAAAGGGCAAAAAGAATCTTTAACCACATAATTGTTGCTGTAGCGGTGAATGCTGGTAAAACCCCTCTTTTTTCTTTTAATGAAAGAGTAGAGATAACAAAGGGCGTAGTAAAATCTGACATAGAGCTAAGGGATGTAACTGTTGAAGGTGTTAAAGGTTTGCTTATAGATTTTGCTAAAAAAAGGAAGGCAAAAGTAATAGTCAGAGGTTTGAGGGCCGTTAGTGATTTTGAATATGAATTGCAAATGGCTTTTATGAATAGGAGGTTGAATGAAGAAATAGAGATGATATACTTGATGCCATATATTAAGTACTCATTTTTGAGTTCTTCTATAATTAAAGACGTTTATTTGAATGGAGGCGATATATCTAATTTTGTTCCTGATTTAGTAGTAAAAGCAATGAATAAAAAGATTGGGAGGAGAAGTACACAATGAGTAAACAAAAACTCAGCAAAAGGATTGGCGTAATCCAGCCGTCTTTGACAATTGGTATTAGTGCCAAAGCGAAAGAGCTAAGGGGTAAGGGCGTTAATGTTACCAATTTTGCTGCGGGTGAACCTGATTTTGATACACCGGATAATGTAAAATACGCTGCTATTAAATCTATTGTTGGTGGTAATACAAAGTACACACCTGCCGGTGGTATGAATGAACTTAGAGACGCAGTAGTTGAAAAAGAGAAAAGAAGAAATGGCTTAGAGTACAAAAGGGAAAATATTTGTGTATCTGTTGGAGCAAAGCATGCGTTGTTTAATATAGCTTCTGTTATGTTAGATGAAGGTGATGAGATTATTATACCTTCTCCTTATTGGGTCACATATGAGGCTATTGCAATGTATGTCGGGGCTAAGCCAATAATTGTTGACACAAAAGAAGAAAACGGTTTTGTTCCTGCAATTCATGATTTAGAAAGCGTAATTACTGACAAAACTAAAATGATTCTTATAAACAATCCTTCAAATCCAACAGGTGCAGCATATGCAAAAGAACAACTTAGAGAGATAGCCGAGTTTGCGGAGAAACATGATATTTGGATAATTTCTGATGAAATTTATGAGGATATAGTTTTTGATGGGTATGAACCAATTAGTATAGCCTTATT
>JALVTR010000045.1 GCA_027035885.1 Desulfurellales bacterium | reverse complement strand
ATAAACATCAGCGCAATGCCGAAAATGGTTAAGGGTGGGCTAATAGCGGATATTATCTCTGTAATCGGTAGTTTGGACTTCGTGTTCGGCGAATGCGATAGATAAGGGGTGTAGGATATGGCTGATACTGTAAAAATAAAGATAAATGGCAAAGAGTATGAGGCTAAAAAGGACGAAACAATCCTACAGGTTGCAAGGCGCAATGGCATATATATACCGGCCATCTGTTACTCAGATAGGTTTGGTGCCATTGGTGCCTGTAGAATCTGTGCCGTTGAGATTGTTGGTATGAAGAAACCCATGCTATCCTGTGCCATGAAGGTAAAGGACGGAATGGAGGTCCTTACAGACTCAGAGAAGGCTTTGGAATTTAGGAAGAATATTGTTTATGAATGGGATAAGTTCCATCCTTTGCAGTGTGGTGTATGTGACAAGAGCGGTGAGTGCGACCTTCAAGATATAAATTACGAACTTAATATTACTGAAAATCCTGTTGAAAAAGAGGCTGATCCGTTAAGTATTCCAAACAGAACTATTCATTATGAGTGGAAGATTATTCATCATGATGCGAATTTGTGTATACAGTGTAGAAGGTGTGTTACCATATGTGATAAAGTTGTTAACTTCGGTATATTGGCTCTTGTTAAAAAGGAATGGGGCGGCAAGGAAATTGACACCAAAGACGGCAAACCGCTCGATTGTGAATTCTGTGGTCAGTGTGTAAGTATTTGTCCAACGGGTGCAATGAGTAGTAAACTGTTTAAATACAAAGCACGCCCTTGGGAAATGGATAAAGTTAGAACGACATGTCAATTTTGCGCTTCTGGCTGTCAGATGGATTTGAATGTTAAAGATAACAAGATTTTAAGGGTTACGAGTGAGGATGATACGCCAAATATGGCCAACCTCTGCAACTTGGGCAGGTTTAACTATTCTGTTGTTGAAAGCAAAAATCTTATAAATTCTCCGAAGATTAACGGTGACAATTCGAGCCTTGATGCTGCTATAAAGGAAGCAGCGGATATACTTAAATCTCACAGTCCAGATGAAATTGCTGCTATTTGTGGTACAAGGGAAACCGTTGAGGATCAGCTTGCTTTGAAGTTGTTCTTTGAAAACGCTGTTAAGTCTATCAATATCGATTCTTTTGCCTCTACACATATCGGAAAGCTGTTTAAAGTTTTGCCAAAGGGCGTCTCTCCATTGAACAAGGTTTCTGACATGGAAGAATGTGATGTTATTTTTGCCTTTGGCGGTGATATTGCCAACGAGATGCCGAGACTGGATTGGCAGACGACGAGGAATGTTAAACTTTTGAAGAAATCAAAATTAGTTACGGCTTATTGGAGAGATACAAAGATAGACACGCTTGGGAGCGTTGCACTTAGGTATGAGCCTGGTCAAGAGGTTGAATTTTTGAACAGTCTATTTGGTAGTTTGGCCAGTGTTTTAAATGTTGATTCAGATATTAAGGGAACTATGGAAATACCTGAAGATGCTGTAAAGGTTTTGTCTGAAGCTAAAAAGGTGGCTTTCTTGATAGGGCAAGAAGCTCTTGAAAGGCCAGACGGTTATGATGTTGCTAAAACCCTTGCTAACCTGATGCTTTTGTTTGGAGATAAAGTAAAACTGTATGCCTCAAGCAAGTATAACAACTCATACGGTGCTATATATTCCGGTGTGACGAATGGCTTTGATTTTTATGGAAAATCAAAGGAAAGCTCTTTCAACTTATACGAACTGCCAAAACTCGTAGAAGGCGGAGCAATAAAGGTAGTATTTCTCCTGAATGCCGATCTGTTTACCGTTTTTAGCGATGAAGATGCAAAGAAGATTTTTGAGAAGGCAGAAGTGGTTTATTTGGATTCATATACAAGTGAAAGTGAAAGATTTGCAAAAGTTGTTATACCGGTAACATCATTTGCATCATCAGTAGATGGTCATTATGTAAACATCGAAGGCAGGTTCAACAGGATTAGAAAGGCTGTAGAGGGCGATGTTTTGACGGCTAAAGATGCACTGTTAAGAATTGCTGGTCAGTTCGGATATAATATTCCTATTGGCCATGTAAAAAAGATTTTGGAAAAAGATTGGTTTGAATTTAATCAGACGGTGGATAGTTTTGTAAGGGTAGAAAGTAATGAATTTGATTTTGCAGGTGGATTGAAAGGTACTGTTGTTTATTCAAAATTTAGATCAGGCATTTTTTCCTCCCTTGGGGAAGGCGCGTCAATTGCCATGGAAGAGCCTGTGCTTGAGATTAACCCAGAAGATGCACAGAGTTTGGGTATAGAGGATGGTATTTATGTAAATGTTGAAGGACTATCTACTTTGAGAGTAAGGGCAAAAATTGACGATAAGATGCCGAAGGGTATTGTGAGTATTCCGTTATGGTTTACGGGATATAACGCTTATAATGTAAGCGGATCATTAACTAACCTGTTTAGTGCAAAACTAATGAAGGGTGAGTAGCGATGGAAGTGTTAATAGCTATAATAAAACTGATAATTGTAGTTACAGTTCTTAGTGTATATGTTATGTATGCAACATGGTACGAGAGAAAAGTCATCGGTCATATGCAGCAAAGGATTGGTCCAAAAAGAGTAGGTTGGCATGGTTTACTTCAACCGATAGCTGATACTCTCAAAAGTTTCTGGAAAGAAGACGTTATACCGGATAAAGCTGATAAGCCTTTGTTCTGGTTAGCTCCAGCGTTAGCTGCTACATTCCCATTTGCGGCAGCTATTGCGATACCATTTGCGCCGCCGTTGCATCTTGCAGATGGCAAAATATTTTACTTCAGTGTTTTTCATTCGAAGATAGACATATTGTACATATTGGGTATGATGGGTTTAGCTTCTTTTGGTGTTCTTATGGCGGGTATTGCATCTGGGGGGAGTAAATACTCATTTACAGGCTCACAGAGGGAAGCTGCACAGGTTGTAAGTTACGAAGCTATACTTGCGCTTGCCTTGCTTAACCCAATTTTGATGGCCCATTCCTTGAATTTAGAAAAGATAGTTGAAGCTCAAAGACATTTGTGGTTTGTGTTTTATCAACCCTTTGCCTTTGTTGCATTTGTAATAGCAATGATAGCTGCAACAGCTAGAGTCCCATTTGACCTGCCTGAAGCAGAACCTGAGCTTGTTGCTGGTCACATGACAGAATTTTCGGGTCTCAAGATGGGCTTATTTTTCTTTGGTCAGTATGTAATGATATTCGTTGTTTCGGCGTTGGCGTCGATTGTCTTTTTAGGAGGATGGACTGGTCCTATATTGCCAGGCTTTGTATGGTATTGGATAAAGATTTTAGCCTTTATATTCTTGTATACATGGTTTTGGGGTACCTTCCCAAGGTACAGGTACGATCAATTAATGGATATAGCATGGAAGGCTCTACTGCCATTGATGGTTTTAAACATACTTTGGACGGGTTTTGCTTTAGCAGTAGGCCTACCTGTTTTGTAGGGAGGAAGGTAAAATGCTATTTAATGATTTGAGAAAAGGTTTAGCAGTAACAATAAAATATCTGTTTACTCATGCAGTCACTTGTCAATATCCCGATGAGAGATTAGATGTTCCACAAAGGGCAAGATGGTTACACAAGCTTGAGACTTTTGAAGATTCTGGAAAGATTAAGTGTATAGATTGTGGTTTATGCGAAAGAATTTGCCCTTCTAAATGCATAAAAATTACTCCTAAAGAAAATGATGATCATACGAAAAATGCCGCTGAATACGATATCGATTTGGGAAGATGTCTATTTTGTGGATTATGCGTTGAGGTTTGCCCTGAACTTGCCCTTAGTATGACAGATGTTTTCGAGCTTTCGGAATACGACAGGGAAAATTTTGTATACACAAAAGAGCAATTGTTAAACGTTAAAACTAAAAAAGGGTGATAGGTATGGAAGGAATAATGTTTTACATTATATCGATCATTACGGTTGGCGGAGCTTTAGGAGTTCTTTTGAGTAGGAATCCATACAGAGCTGCAATGTGGATGATTTTCTCGTTTTTTGGCATAGCAGGATTGTTTGTGATGTTACATGCTCAGTTTAATGCTATGCTCCAAATTATTGTATATGCTGGAGCAATAGCTGTTATGATAGTGCTTGTCATGATGGTTATGGATAAGAGGACGTTGGAGAGCATTAAAAGATTTAACCCTCAAGCTTTTTGGCCTGCACTTATAGGAATAGCGCTCTTAGCTGATTTATCTTTTTTGGCTTATAAATTTAAGATTAATGTGGGTAATGCGGGTAAACATTTAACCATTAATGGCAGTAACACTCAAATGATAGGGGAAATTTTGTTTAAACACTATCTGTTACCCTTTGAAGTGACGGCTATTATATTGCTCGTTGCTTTAATTGGAGCTGTGGTTCTCACAAAAAAGGATATAAGCTAAGGGGGTTAAGATGACAGGATATTTGATTGTATCTGCCTTGCTAATATCAATCGGCGCAACGGGCGTTATGATAAGGCGTAATTTTATGATTGTTCTAATGTCTCTTGAAATAATGATTAACGGTGCAGGATTATTTTTAATCACTATGTCTTACTATTTGGGCAATGTTTCTGGGCAGGTAATGTTTATATTTATCGCAGCGGTAGCAGCATCTGAAACTGCGATAGGGTTGGCTATAGCGGTTATGATGTACAAAAGAAAGAAGAGTATAGACATTAATGATTTTTCAATCTTAAGAAAGTAGAGGGGTAGGCAGATGAAGGTAATACTGTTATTTGTAATATTAACGCCGCTCATAGGTTTTCTGATTAATGGAATATTTGGTAAATGGACAAAACCTATTGCAGGTGTAATTGCAGCGAGTGCATTGGGGATTTCTTTTATATTGGGTTTATTCCCAATTTTCTCAGTGTTGCATGGACATATTGTTGAGTACACTTACTTTACATGGATGCCGTTTAAAGAGGTTGTAGTACCATTTGGATTGAGGGTTGACTATGTTAGTGCCATAATGCTTTTTGTTGTTACGTTTGTTTCTTGGATGATTCATATTTATTCAAATGGATACATGAAGGGTGACAAAGGTTATGCAAGATACTTTGCTTATTTAAACATGTTCGTTACGGCTATGTTAATACTCGTTTTGGGCAATAACTATCTTCTAATGTTTGTAGGTTGGGAAGGCGTTGGATTGGCGTCTTACCTCTTGATTGGTTTTTGGTATGAAAAAAGCACGGCATCGGATGCTGGAGAAAAGGCATTTGTGGTTAACAGAATAGGCGACGCAGGATTTATAATTGGCATACTCTATATGATTTATTACTTCGGAAGCGTTACGTATACGAACGTTTTTCCAAGGGCTGCGCACGTTTTGGGCTACGGCTCAACAGCAGCCACTATAATAGGAATAGCTCTATTTATCGGTGCAGTCGGTAAATCAGCACAGTTCCCTCTATATATATGGTTGACAGATGCAATGGAAGGTCCTACGCCAGTTTCATCTTTAATTCACGCGGCTACGATGGTTACAGCGGGTGTGTATATGGTGGCGAGGTCAAATGCTATTTACTCGCTTTCACCAGTGGCACAGGAGGTGGTTGCTACAATTGGTGCATTCACAGCGTTTTACGCAGCTACAATGGCGATTACTCATAAAGATATTAAGAGAATACTCGCATACTCCACTCTTTCACAGTTGGGATACATGTTTATAGGAGTTGGAATTGGAGCCTATTGGACAGGTTTATTCCACCTCATGACGCATGCATTCTTTAAGGGACTTTTATTCCTTGCGGCTGGTGCAATAATGCATTCAATGAGAGGTTTATTGTCCATAGATTTAATGGGTGGTTTGAAAAAATACATGCCTCATACGGCAGCCGTTATGATTATCGCTTCTCTTGCAATTTCTGGAATACCGCCGTTTGCTGGGTTCTTTTCGAAAGACGCGATTTTGGGAAGTGCACTTGAGATGGGACACCCAATTATCTGGATTGTAGGTGAGATAACGGCGTTCATGACGGCATTTTATATGTTTAGAATGGTGTTTAGTGTGTTTTATGGTGAGGAGAAAGTTAAAGGATTGTATGATGAACTACATACCCATGAAGCTCCAGCAGTTATGACAATACCTATGTGGGTTTTAGCAATTTTGTCTATAATTGGTGGCTGGATAGGTATCAAGATGGGGGGACATATACCTATTGAGTGGTTTATAACCCATACAGCTCCAACTACAGAAGTTGCACACGAGGCTCATTACTCTGAAATTTTATTAATGGGAATCTCTGTAACAATGGGGCTTTCTGGAATATTGGCGGCTTGGCTAATATATATTAAAAAGATTATTACCGCAGAGAAAATTGCCAATATGTTTAAGCCTATATACACATTGCTCGCCAACACATACTATGCTGATGAGTTCGTTTATTGTTGTATTGTCAAACCTTTCTGGTGGGTGTCTACTAACTTTCTATGGAAGATTGTAGATGTTATTATAATTGATAAAGGCATGGTTGATGGAACTGGTTGGATAGCAGGTAGGGTTGGAAAGGGATTAAGGCTTTTCCAAACAGGTTTTGCAAACAATTATGCTTATTGGATAAGCATGGGTATCATTCTGTTAAGCAGTTGGTATCTTTTTGTTAAAATTATTTAGGTAAGGAGTTGGGGCTATGGATATGAATCAACTGCATTTTCCGATACTGTCTGTTATAACGTTTTTACCGCTTGTGGGAGCGTTTGTAGTAGCACTGATAAATGAGGAGCATGAAAACCTCATAAGGTATGTGACGTTTGGGTTTTTAGCATTGGACTTTATAATTTCTATTCCTCTGTTTTTCTATTTTGATCCAGCAACATATCACATGCAATTTGTAGAAAGAGTACCATGGATTAAGTCTTTGGGTTTCCAATATTATGTAGGGGTTGATGGTATTAGTTTGTTCTTGGTCTTATTGACAACTTTTTTGACACCTTTGGCTCAACTCTCCACTTGGAAAGCTATAAATAAAAAGGTTAAACTATTCAATATAACTATTTTGCTAATGCAAACAGGTATGTTGGGTGTGTTTATTTCTCTCGATATGTTCTTGTTCTACGTTTTTTGGGAAGTTCAACTTATACCGATGTATATGATGATTGGTATTTGGGGTGGACCTAACAGGGTTTTTGCAACTATGAAATTTTTCCTCTATACTTTTGCTGGTAGCGTTATGATGATGGTTGCTATTATGGCCCTTTATTTCTTGCACCACAAATTTACCGGAACTTACACATCGGATATAGTAAAATTGATGCAATCACCATTGCCATACCATTTGCAGATGTGGTTGTTTTTGGCGTTCTTTATTGCTTTTGCAATCAAAGTTCCAATGTGGCCATTCCACACATGGCTTCCATGGGCACACGTTGAAGCACCAACAGCTGGTTCAGTTCTTTTGGCTGGAATCTTATTAAAGATGGGAACTTATGGCTTCTTGAGGTTTAATTTGCCTATGTTTCCAGATATGACACATGCATTCGCCCTATTGATTATAATTCTTGCAATCATAGGAATATTTTACGGTGCATTTGTTGCCATGGTTCAGCCAGATATCAAAAAGCTTGTTGCTTATTCTTCTGTTTCCCACTTGGGCTATTCGATGTTAGGTATGTTTGCCTTGACACAAGTGGGTGTTGAGGGTTCTATTATGCAGATGATTAACCACGGAATATCTACAGGCGCTTTGTTCCTCTTGGTAGGAATAGTTTATGAAAGGAGACACACGAGATTGATCTCTGAATACGGTGGTCTGGCTTCACTTACACCAGCTTATGCGGCTTTCTTTATGATATTCACACTGTCATCGATTGCTGTTCCAGGTACAAATGGATTTATAGGTGAATTTATGGTGCTGTTAGGTGCATTCTTAGATAAGCATATTTTGGGAATATTAGTCGCGTTTGGTGGTATCTTCTCGGCAACTTATATGCTTACGATGTACAAGAGGGTTTTCTTTAATAAGGTTACAAATCCAAAGAATCTCGGTTTACCAGATATGAATATAAGGGAATGGTTGTATCTTGCACCTTTACTTGTATTTGTATTCTGGATAGGTATTTATCCAAATACATTTCTATCAAAAATGAGGGTTTCTGTTGAACACCTGTTGAAACAGGTAAATAGGACCACTGTCGTTACACCTGCAAAGAACGAACAGATAAGTATGGTGAAGACAGTGGTAGTTAAAAAAGGTTAAAGGGGAGTAAGGTTATGCTTTACAGTACACATGATCTTGTGGCAATTATTCCAGAATTAATACTAACAGGTTTTGCCTTTGCCATACTATTAATCGACCTATGGCTCCCTAAAAGGGCAAAGACGATAAATGGTTTACTTGCTTTATTTGGTGTTGTGTTTTCTTTCGCAAGTGTTTTGACCATGTACAACACAAATATGACGGCTTTTAATCACATGATTGTGATGGATAGGGCAAGTAACTTCGCAAGCATAGTTATGCTTCTAACGGCCTTTGTAGCAATTGTAATGAGCTTTGATTTCCTAAAGAGAGAGGATTACAACTTCGGTGAGTATTATGAGGTTTTGCTGTTTTCTATTGTTGCGATGGAGATACTTGCATCAACATACAGTTTAATTGTTATGTTTATAGCTGTGGAAACGCTTTCTATAGGCATGTACATTTTAACGGGTTTCCTGAGGAACAAGGACGAAAGTGTTGAAGGGGCAATGAAATACTTTATCTTGGGATCTTTTGCTTCTACTTTCTTGGTTTTAGGTATCGGTATGTTCTATGGACTATTTGGCAGTACAGATTTGAATGTTATTAGAGCAGGGTTAACACATGCAAGCTCTTTCTATAAATGGATAGCGATTCTGGCATTTATATTTGTGTTTGTTGGATTTGGCTTTAAGATTGCTGCATTCCCATTTCACTCATGGACACCGGATGTTTACGCATCTGCTCCTACACCGATGAGTGCTTTCATGTCAGTAGCCCCTAAAGCAGCAGCATTTTTGGCTTTGCTTAGATTTGTAGCTGTGGGCATGGGGCCAATAGAGGCTAATTGGACAAAGATCTTGTGGATAATAGCTGTTGCAACAATGACGTTTGGTAACATGGTTGCACTGTGGCAAAAGGATCTAAAGAGGCTTTTGGGTTACTCATCCATCGCTCATGCTGGCTACATGCTTGTAGGTATAGTGGCTGCAAATGAACTGGGTTATGGCGCTGTTATGTTTTATTTGTTTGCATATTTGTTTATGAACCTCGGTGCATTTGCCGTAGCTGAGTTTATCTCACAGAAGGAAGATAGAGGTACAGAGATTGAGAACCTAAGGGGTTTTGGATACAAATATCCGCTAATCGGTGCAGCAATGCTTGTGTTTATGTTCTGCTTGGCAGGTGTGCCTCCTACTGCTGGATTTGTAGGGAAGTACTATCTGTTCTCTGCTGCCGTTAAATCCCACCTGTATTGGCTTGCAATTATTGGTGTTATAAACAGCGCGATTTCTGCTTACTTCTACTTAAACATTGTTGTAGTTATGTACATGAAGGGTGAGCAAGAGCGAGAGGTCAAAGTGTTTAATAGTATACCTGTAAAAGCTGTCATACTTATAACTGCGATTTGTGTCCTTTATATAGGAATATTCCCAAGTTCTTTTTTGTCAGCTGCTCTAAACTCGATAATATTTTAAGAGAGGAGGCAAAGCCCTCTTCTCTTTTTCTTGACAATGCAAATGTCATAGGATTATAACTATAAACAAAATAAGGTAAGAGGCAGGCTATGGATAGTGTTTTTGAAAAATTAAATTTATATACAATGAACACCTACAAACGCTTTAAGGTGTCATTTGAGAGTGGCAGTGGTATGTATCTGTATTCTTATGATGGCAAGAGATATATCGATTTTTTAGCAGGTATAGCCGTGAATATTTTGGGCCACAGCCATGAGGTTGTTGTGAATGCTATCAAGGAACAGGCTGAAAAGCTTTTACACGTGTCGAATTTGTATTACATCAAGGAGCAGGCAGATTTAGCAGAATTGTTGGTAGAACATTCGTGTTGTGATAGAGCCTTTTTCTGCAACAGCGGTGCAGAGGCTAATGAAGCTGCTTTAAAAATTGCACGCAAATGGGGAAGTGAAAAGAAAAAATACAAGGTTTTAAGTTTTAAAAACTCTTTTCACGGTAGGACTATTGCAACACTTGCCCTAACGGGTCAGACGAAGTATCAGGAAGGTTTTGGTCCATTCCCTGAAGGTTTTGATTATGTTAATTTCAATAACTTTGAAGAT
>JALVTR010000044.1 GCA_027035885.1 Desulfurellales bacterium | reverse complement strand
AACCCCTCCATTAAAATTAAATATTTTACTTCTCTGTGATACTTAGATTCTACATCTGATGATAGCATTAGCATTGTATCACAATTTGGGGTTTACACAAAATGTGGGGCGGGATCCTTGAAAAAAAACCAGATATATAATTTAAATTACTGAGTTATTTATTCCTGAGATATTCATTAAGTAATTTCTCAAATAACTCAGGTACCAGCCTCATCTTATCTTCAGGCTCGACACAAGCTATCCTAATCTGAGTATTACCAGGATTTCTACCTTCTAACACATTATAGAACCCCCACATGGGGCTAACAAGCAGAGTATAGCGCTTTCCGTTTATATCAACTTCTCCTTCTTTTGCGCAATACATTACAAAATCTTCGGCGTCAAAATCTTCATCAACCATATTTCTCAAATCAACAACAAAGTAAATTGACGCTTCTGGCTTGGAAACGATAGCGTCGGGTAACCTCTTTTTTAAACTATCATACATATATTCAAGCAAATTTTTATAATAATCCCTTAAATTACCAATCCATTCCTTTATTTCTTCAAAAGTTTCATTATAGAGTGCTTCTGCAATATGCATGTCTATTATAGAAGGGCAAAGGTAGGTCATATTGGCAGCAGAAGCCTTTTCTATAAAATCCTCATTGTCCGTAACAAGTGCCCCCATTCTTAAACCGCACGCATTAAACGTCTTAGACAAACTCTCTATACTTATCCTAATTTTGGCATTTTCTATTCCAGGAACATCTTTATCCGTAACACGCCAAATACTCGGTGGTTCTCCACCTATATAGTACAAACCCCTATATGCCTCATCGCTAATAATAAACACGTCATTTTCAAGACAAATACGGGCGTATTCATTTATTGTTTTCTGTCTCATTAACTTTCCAGAGGGGTTATCGTACGGTATGATTAACAAAGCTCCAGGCTTAAATTTTTTAACAGCTTTTTCTATCTCCTCAACGGCAACATCGTTAAAATTACCCTCCCTATCCAAAGCCCTTTCAACTGACACTATTTTCCTTGCAAGTTCATCAGTGACAGCCTTGTAATTCGTGTATGTAGGGTTCATAACAAGCAGTGGCCTTTCATCTCTACCAGGGTCTCCGCATAACCCTAAAACAGCAGTCTTCATAGCTCCCGAACCGCCATCTTGTATTATAGAGTAAAGCTTTGGATTAATATCTTCTGGTAAAAACGCTTTAATAATCTTTATAAAAACAGCGTTAGCTTTATCTGTACCCGGAGTTTCAGCATACCTCCAAATACCACTTTTTAACTCTTCATCTAAAGGATTTAAATACCTTTCCAAAAGCTTTGGGTGTGTTTTTAAAGAAACACTGCCTATAGCAACATTTATCGCTTCAATAGGCTTTTTATTATCTTTTAAATCCTCTCTTGCTCTCTTATCAAAAATAGTTTGCGCCAATCTAAGTCCTGATGGTTTCAAGCTGTTAAAAAAATTCGAAAACCTCTTATCCTGATTGCCGAACATTCCAAGCTCCTCCCCCTTATAAATTAAGTAGAGTGATTTTATACAAATAGGCGCTGCTGTCAAGAATTATCTTTGTTCAAAAAAGCCTATTCTATCACGCCAAATCAGTCACCAACAACTGCAGAAAAAAGCATAAATAACATCAAATTAAGGCAAATATACTACTATTTACTAATTAATTACAAAATTCTGTATTTTTTCTATGGTCTTAAGACCACTACCAGTTAGGGGTATAATAACAGTCTGATTTTTTAATTCTAATTTACCTAAAGCTGCAACAATTGCTGCAGATGTAGGTTCTATATAAAATCCCCTTTTGAGCATCAACCTTAAAGCTTCAACAATATCTTTTTCTTTAACAACAACCACATCGCCGCCGTTCTCGTTTATGATTTGAACTATCTGTTTCATTCTTACTGGTTTTTGTATAGCTATTCCTTCCGCTATAGTTTCAGAACATTCTTCAACTTTGTCACCATGGATTTCAGAATAAACAGGGGAACAACCTTCAGCCTGAACTGCTATAATTTTTGGAATTTGTTTTATTGCTCCAACTTCTTTAAGCTGTAAAAACCCATTATAAGCACCGATTAACAGAGTACCGTTGCCTACAGGAAGAATCAGAACATCAGGCACAGCAAATTCAAGTTGCTCAAACACCTCAAAAGAAAATGTTTTTGTGCCTTCGAAGAAGTAAGGGTTCCAGGCATGGCTGGCATAGTATAAACCCTTTTCTTCCACATCTTCCAAGGCTTTTAGATATGTATCGTTTCTGTTTCCATCCACAACAACAAGATTTGCCCCGAATGCTGTAATCTGCTTAAATTTGCTTTTTGATGTGTCTTTAGGTACATAGATATTTGCTTTAACTTTCGCTTTTGCTGCATACATAGCAATGGATGAACCTGCATTACCAGAGGAATCCTCTACTATTTCTCCTATTCCAAGCTCCTTAACCTTACTCAATAAAACTGTGGATCCTCTGTCTTTATAAGAGCCTGAAGGAAATAGATATTCCAATTTTAAATAAACATTTCTGCCAAATATGTTCTCTTTTATTAGCGGGGTAAAACCTTCGCCAAAAGACACAATATCATTTTCCTCTTTAATTGGTAAGAGGTGTTTATACCTCCAAAGACCGGGTAAGGAATTTTTTAAGTCAAAATCTATATTGAGATTATCATACTCTAAATTTAGATAACCACCACAATCACATCTCCACCTTGCATCGTCAGCACTGTAGCTCTTTCCACAATCAAAACAGACAAGTCTCATAATCACTCCTTACAGATAGATACAATCTTTTTTGCCTAATTTTTTTAATATCAAAAATTCTTATATCTTTCAAAAGCTTTTCACCTGTCAACACCAGCAAAATGGGCAACTCAGTATGTATAGTAATCAAATATCCTAAGTTTTTGCTTTTGTTTCAACAACAGCGTCTCCAAAAATGTTTTTTGCCAATTTGCGTTCTTCTGCCTTCACTTCAATTATTTCTTAGTACAGTAAAATACCATATACCAAATTACTTATTTTACTTATTTCTACCCGCAACACAAATACAAGTTCAGAAACAAATAAGTCATCCAGTGCGGGATGGCAATACAAATCTCAACAAATATAAGTAGCATAGTTTAAATAAAGTTCTTGAATAATCTATTGTAATTTCGTATAAAATTTAAAATAATCAGGGGGATTCAGAAATGAATGACTTAAAGCAATGGTACCTTTCCAAAAGTATAAAATTTAAAATAATAAGCGCATATGTTCTGTCCTTACTGATAATAGGCATTGTTGGCTACGGTTATTACGTATACACAAACATAAAATCAACTAACGAGGAAATAAATTTTTATAAGCAAAAACTCATAGAAACACAAAAAATTGCGGTTAAAAGTGTGGTTAATATAGCTATGACAGGAATAAAGAACTACTATGAAGAGTATAAAAACGGTAAACTAACAGAAAAAGAAGCAAAAGCAGAAGCCATAAAATTTATCAAATCAATACGATACAACACTTTTGGCAACATAAACTCGCTTGATTATGTATGGTTGGCTACGTCAAAAGGGGTTATGATTTTAGACCCAGCCAGGCCAGATCTTGAAAACAAAAATGTGCTAAATGTAAAAGACAAAAATGGTGTATATTTATTTAAGGAAATGGTACGTACTATAGAAAGTGAAGGTAGCGGATTTATAAGCTATTGCTGGGTTAAGCTGAACGGAGACAAAAACAAATGCTATCCAAAAATATCTTACATAGAGTATTTTTACCCATGGGATTGGGTTGTTGGAAGTGGGTTTTACTTAGATGAGATTAACAAAACAATAGGTTCTTTTGCATCAAAAACCAGGCGTAGAATAGCTATGACAACATTGTCAAGCGTAATCCTTGGAGGCCTCATATCTTTATTAGCAGCTTTAGTTTTCTATAATTTAATCTCTTTCATGACAAAATTCTTAAAAAAAGTCGGCAAGATTTCTGAAAGGTTGGTTCAAGAAGAAATATCACCAAAATTGAAGCTACCAGTTATAAGTCACGATGAGATTGGAGCATTAGTATCCCATTTTAACAAATTTGTAGATGAAAGTTATAAGGTTGTAATCTTTAAAAAAACAATAGAAGAAGACCCAGACATCAATACAGTATACAAAAGGCTCTTTGACCTAATAAAAAAGGAATTTAATATTAAGTTGTTCAATATATTTGAAGTAGACAACAGTAAACACTATCTAAAACACATAACAGTATACGGTGATGAAAAACTAATGTGCAAACAAGAAATATTAATAAACTGCTCAATGTGTAGAGCCGTTAGAACGGCAAAAGACGTGGATTCTTTCTCAGAAAAAGAGGTTTGCTTAAGCTTTAACGCGACGGGTATAAAAAACCACGTATGTATACCGATGCTCGTTAGCGGTAGTGTTGGAACCGTTGTCCAACTAATATTTGATGAAAAAGAGAAGACAAAAGAAATCAAGGGAAAAATAAAAAGGTTGAAAATATTCTTAAAAGAGGCAGCACCTGTAATAGAAGCAAAAAGATTACTTGAAAAATTAAAGGAATCAACGTTAAGAGATCCATTGACCGGCATATATAACAGACGCTTTTTGGACGAATTTTCACCAACATTCATTGCCACAGTAAAGCGTAGAAACACAGAAGCAGGCATATTAATGATTGACATAGATTTCTTTAAACAGGTAAACGACATATATGGCCACAATGTAGGAGACGAGGTACTAAAAACCATTGTAAGGTCAATTTCAAAAAGTGTTAGAGAAGCGGATATTGTAGTAAGGTTTGGAGGGGAAGAGTTTATTGTCCTGTTGCAAGACGTGGATGAAAAGTTGGCAGTGGAAATTGCAGAACGTATTAGGTCAGACGTAGAGAAAACAGACATTAATGTCCAAGGCAACATAATCAGAAAAACTGTAAGCATAGGCATATCTATATTCCCTAAAGATTCTAAAAACCTTTGGCAATGTATTAAATTCAGCGATGTAGCCATGTATAACGCAAAAGAATCAGGAAGGAATAAAGTTGTAAGGTTCGAACCGGGTATGTGGACAGAGGAAAACTACTAAGCTATTTTAAGCTTTCTTTTGAATCTATGTAAACAGTTACAGGACCATCGTTTATATAACAAACATCCATATGGGCCCCAAAAACACCCTTTTCTGTGTGGATATTGTATTGGTTATCAACAATTTTTGCAAACTTTTCATAAAAATCTTTGGCTTTTTCAGGATTCGCAGCATAAAGATATGATGGCCTATTACCTTTTTTAGTATCCGCAGCAAGCGTAAACTGGCTCACAACAAGACAAGAACCTTTTATCTCCATTAAAGATAGATTAAATTTACCATAATCATCAGGAAATATTCTCATATTAACGATTTTTTTGGCGAGGTATTCTAAATCTTTATCTGTATCATCTTTACAAACACACAGATACACAAGCAATCCCTTTTCTATTTCCCCAACTGTCTTGTCATTTACCAAAACTTTAGCATCTTTGACCCTTTGTACAACCGCCCTCATCAACTAAACCTCAACAATTTTAATGTATTCAAAGGATGATTAATATAAGCTACAGTATCTTTCAGTAATTTATTCTTCAAAACCAAAAGCACGTTTTTATCATACTTATAAACAGGCTTATCTTTCTCTTTCAAAAGCATTTGAATAACATCCAATTCTCCTGCAGTGAATTTCCCTATATTCAAAACACCATTTTCATCTAAAAACCTATACAGAAAATAGACAACAGAAGAATGGGCGTCCCAACTTTCAAGTTTATTCAAACCATCGAGTAACGCACCTAAACCACTGTTTGAACGGTACGCAATCTCCAAAAACAACATAGCAACCGATAGCTTAGAAAAAGAACCCCTAATTTGATCAAATCTATCAAGTATATTAACTGCATCTACAATTAGATAACCTTTATGTTCATTTTTAACTCTACCTTCAACCTCCATAAGCGTCAAAGTATCCAAATCTGTATGCCTACCATAAACAACCAAATCCACATTACCGTCATCTTTTATTGCTTTAACAAACATCCTATTTTCCATATCCACGCAATAGGTGCTAATGCACTTGAACTTGAACATACTTATTTTATATACTTTTCGCAGTTTTATGGCAAAATTTTGGAGGAGTTATGATAGTAGTTACAGGTGGAGCTGGCTTTATAGGCAGCAATATAGTTAGAGGCTTAAATAAAATAGGAATTACAGATATATTAATCGTAGACAATCTAAAGAATTCAAAAAAACACCTAAACTTGAACACACTTGAATTTAGCGATTTCATGGATAAAAATGATTTCTTAGAAAATATTGATAGAATTGGCAAAATAGAGCTAATCTTCCATCAAGGCGCATGTTCAAATACACTTGAAACTGACGGTAGATATATGATGAAAAACAACTACGAGTATTCAAAAACGCTATTGCACTATTCTCTAAACAACAATACACGTTTTATTTACGCTTCAAGTGCATCGGTTTACGGATTAGGAAAAAAAGGATTTGAAGAAAACAGAAAATATGAATTCCCATTAAACATATATGCGTATTCTAAATTTCTATTTGACCAATATGTAAGAAGAGTTGCACTTGATAAAAACACACAAATAGTTGGGTTAAGGTACTTCAACGTTTATGGACCAAACGAGCACCATAAAGGAAAAATGGCATCTGTTATCTTTCATTTCCACAACGAAATATCAGATGAAGGAACAATTAAAATTTTCGAAGGCAGTGACAAGTTCAAAAGAGATTTTGTCTATATTAACGATGTGGTGGATGTAAACCTATTTTTCATGGGAAATAGCTCCATTAAAGGAATTTTTAATGTAGGCACAGGCAAAGCAGAAAGTTTTCTAAAACTTGCCCAAATTATGCAATCACTATACCAAAACGTACGCATAGAGTTTATAAAATTTCCCAACGAGCTCAAAGGCAAATACCAGACCTTTACACAAGCTAACCTTGATAAATTAAAAGCAGTTGGCTATACAAAAGAATTTACACCGATTGAAACAGGTGTGAAAAAATACGTTGAGTTGCTAAAATCAAATGGAGGTGTTTCAATTGAATAAAAAATCCGCCATTTACTACGTTGATTTAATAACAATACTTACAAAAAAAGAGATAAAAATTCGTTATAAAAATAGTGTTCTTGGCTATCTATGGTCTATTGCAAACCCATTAATGAACGCTATTATTTATTACTTTGTTTTCAAAATAATTATGAAGTTTAACATAAAAGACTATACGCTTTTCTTAATTTCAGCTCTTTTTCCTTGGCAATGGATTCTCAACTCAATTATGGGTGGAGCTAATTCATTTGTTGGCAATGCATCTCTTATAAAAAAAGTCATTTTTCCTCGTCATTTTCTGCCTTTAGCCCAAGTCCTAAATGATGCGTTTCACTTTATTGTATCAATTCCCGTAATAATAGTATTTTTGCTGTATTACCATAAAGCACCATCTATTGATTGGTTCATTTATCTTCCGCTCATGTTAATTCCAACATTTCTAATGGTTTACGGTTTCTCTCTGCTTGTTGCTTCCTTAAATATCTTTTTCAGAGATATACAATATTTGGTTGGCATAATAATGGCACTTTTGTTTTATATAACCCCCGTTCTTTACAGTATAAGTTTTATTCCTAAAAAATATAAAAATCTCGTTTTAATAAATCCTTTTACACCTTTGATTATCAATTGGCGTGATATATTTATGCATAATCATATTAATCTTGCAAACTATGCGTTAACTGTACTTTACTCAGTTGTCGTAATCGTAATAGGTTTTGCTGTTTATAAAAAACTTCAAGTAAGATTTGCAGAGGTAATATAAATGAGTATTAATAATGCAATTGAATTCAATAACGTTCAAAAAATATATTACTTACACATAAATATTGGCTTTAAAGAGCTTTTGCTTCACCCAATAAAGTACAAAAGGGAAAAAAGAAAAAGAACTCTTATAGCCATAAATGATATAACATTCTCAATAAAAAAAGGCGAATCTTTTGGGCTTACAGGCCCAAATGGGTCTGGAAAAAGCACAATACTGGGCTTAATTGCCGGCGTCTTAAAACCAGATTGTGGAATAATAAAAACAAATGGTCGCATAGCTCCTCTCCTTGAACTCGGTGCAGGTTTTCATCCCGAGTTAACAGGCAGAGAAAATATCATGTTGAATTCAATAATACTCGGTATGACGAAAAAAAAGGCAGAAAAGAAAATAGATGAAATAATAGAGTTTTCAGAATTGGGCGACTTCATAGAGCAACCCATCAGAACATATTCAACGGGAATGCTTGCAAGACTGGGTTTTTCTGTCGCCGTATATATAGACCCAGAAGTGCTGCTTGTTGATGAAATTTTAGCCGTAGGTGATGAAAATTTTCAAAAGAAGTGCATTGACAAAATGATGTCCTTTAAAAATAAAGGTGTTACAATTGTGTTTGTATCACACAGTATGGCTCAAGTTCATGAAATATGTGACAGAGTAGCGAGAATGGAAAAAGGGAAACTTTTGTCTATAGAGAACACATAATGTTTTATTTTTTATTTAAACTGCTTTCCTATTTTATCTTTCTATTGTTCAACCTTTTTGTTTCCTTTAATCTATGTTATTTATTTTTCCACCTGCATGGTCAAAATCTTTTTAACTATATCTGGATTATACCTGTTTATATTCTCATGTATTTCTTCAATCGACTTTTAACTTTTAGAACAGTAAATTCTCATGAATTTGTTTTAACAGTCAGAGCCAACCTTTTATCTCTTTTAGCCATTGTCCTTTTACTTTTCGTTGAAAAGAAGGGTTCTTACTATGCAAGAAGCGTGATTCTAACCCATTTTATTTTGAACAATCTCATTCCTGTTTACATGTATTTTACAAAAAAGCTCTTTATGCAACTCCCACTGTTGAGAGAACCAGTTTTGGTCATTTGTGATGGCGGAGGACTTGAAAATATAAGACAATGGTTTGTTAAAGACAATGCCTTTGGGTTCGACGTTAGAAGGATAGTAAGGATAGACAAAAGCAAGGATTTACCCTCTAAAATTAATGTAGAAAACTACTATGCAATGATAATCGCAGCAAGCACATTGAAAGCAACGAGGATTTTTTATTTAGTAGATAAATTACAGCCGACTGTTAAAAGAATTATAATACTACCTTCGCTGTCACGCGTGCCCATAGTAAACGTTCAAACTGTATCCTCTGTAAGCAATAAAGGCCTTGCTTTATTTGTTTATAATAATCTTTTAAACCCTGTACATAAACTAACGAAAATCGTGTTTGACATAGCATTAAGTTCGACACTTATAGTTTTACTAATGCCAGCTTTTTTACTTATATATATAGCTGTTTTTATTGATACAAAGGGGCATCCAATTTTTGCTCATGAAAGAATAGGATATAGAGGAAAAAGTTTTAAAATATACAAGTTTCGAACGATGAAGCTAAACGCAGACAAAATACTAAAAGAAGCTTTAGAGAAAAATGAAAATTTGCGTAAAGAGTGGTATGAGAACTTTAAACTTAAAAACGACCCTAGAGTGACAAGGTTGGGGAATTTTTTAAGAAAAACATCGCTTGACGAACTTCCTCAGTTTTTCAACATAATAAAAGGTGAAATGTCTTTAGTGGGCCCACGTCCCATCGTAAAAGAGGAAATAGAAAAATACGGCGAGTACTTTGAATACTACAAGTCTGTAAAACCTGGTATAACAGGTTTATGGCAAGTAAGTGGTAGAAACGATGTAAACTACGATGAAAGGGTTAGAATGGACGTGTGGTACGTAAGGAACTGGTCAGTAGGGTTGGATGCAGTTATTTTTTTAAAAACAGTTTATTCAGTTATATCATTAAAAGGTAGCTATTAAAATAAATGATAAATTTTTAAATGTAAGTCTAAATTTTACCAAACTAATTAACTTGAAAAAAATAAATAAAAATTGTAGATATTACAATTAACAAGCAAGAGAGGAAGTGCAAATGAAAAATGTAATATTAAGTGGCGGAAGTGGTACGAGGCTATGGCCGTTAAGTAGAAAGTTGATGCCAAAGCAATTTCTGAAATTATTTAACAGAAAAAGTCTATTTCAAAAGACAATAGAGAGAAATTCAAGGATATGTGATGAATGTGTAATAATATCAAACATTGATCAATATTTCATAGCATTAGATCAATTAGAAGAGTTAAATAACAAAAAATTTACCATTCAAAATACAAAGTTTTTTCTTGAAGAAATAGGCAGAAACACAGCCCCCGCTATATCATTTGCCGCATTTGCAAGCGACGAAGAAGATATATTATTTGTAACTCCAAGCGATCATTTAATAAAAAATGAAGGAGAGTACAAAAAGGCAGTTATAGAGGCAAAAGAATTAGCAAAAAAAGGATATTTAGTAACATTTGGCATTAAACCGACAGAGCCCAATACGGGATATGGATACAT
>JALVTR010000043.1 GCA_027035885.1 Desulfurellales bacterium | reverse complement strand
TTACCATCCTGCCTTAGTTTCCTTGTGACATTGTCTATGGCTGCTATGTGGTCTGCATCAAAGGCATGGCGGAGGCCAAAAAGATAAGCAAGCCCACCAATACTCAAAAGAGCCATAGATGCATTTGTAGAAAAAAGAAAAAAAGACCAAGAAAAAATGTTAAAAAGGATTACGAAAGTTAGAAGGAAATATGTTCTTTGTTTCAAATTCACAACTGCCTCCTTTGCAAAATTTTAGGTTTTTTTATTTGTTTTTTTAAGCTTGTTTTTTAACAGTGTTAGATTTTGCATAAAAACGCTATCTTTGTCTAAAATTGGTTCTATATTCGGTTCGTACTCAAGGATACTGTCATCAAGAGGCGTGAAGAATATCTCATCAAATAGTTTATCATTTTCTATGCGCTTAATTGCTTTCTTTTTATCTTTTTCATTTCTTATCTTGTTTATTAGTATAAACACATTAGGAATTCCTATTTGCCTTGCAAGTTCGGCAGTATGCTTTGCAACATCCATTGAGTTGAAAGTGGGCTCTGTAACGACAACGCAGTGCCTAAAGCCCTTTGCGAGAGCCCTTCCAAAGTGCTCAACGCCGGCTTGTGTATCAAGTAGAATCATCTCATTCCTCTTTAAAGAGATGTATCTCATGACTGCGTCTAATAGCGCATTCTCAGGACACAAACAACCTGTCGCAGCCTGTGCAACAGTACCCATAACCAGAACACTCAAATTATCTTTAACCCTTATGCCGAACTTATCCACAACATCGGAGATGTCTGGTGTCAAATTCAAAAATAGTCCCCACGATGTTCCGGGCCTTGCCCCTGTCTTTTCCTCGATGTAGTCCAAGTTTTTTGATAGAGGGACTATAGTTAAAGCCTTGTTTTTATCAAAACCCAGCGCGAATGGGAGATTCATCTGAGGGTCTTCATCAACGGCCAAAACGTTATATCCATCATTTGCGAACAGGTGTGCCAGAATAGCCGTTGTTGTTGTTTTGCCAACCCCGCCTTTTCCGGTAACAACAACCTTAAACCCCTTATTTTCTGCTGAAGTTCTTTTCTTTAGCTCTTCTGCCACCTCAAATATCTTTTCTTTTTCCTTACTTGGCATACCTTTCTACCTCGTTTTCTGTAATTAAATTGATTCTCTTGGTTATTACTTTTCTCCTGCAGTCGGGACACAGGTCTCTCAATTCATTGTTTTTATCCCTGTAGTAATATATGCTGTCAATTTTCTCATCCAATTTGGACGGTGCAAAATATTTGCCGCACATCTTACACTTCTTTAGTTCCACATAGGTGTTACTCCATGAGTTTGCTATTCTGATATTGCCTTCGTCTCTAAACTTGATTGCACCAGTAGGACACATTTCAGCGCACGCCTTACACCCCAAACATAGATCGCTTTTCTCGAAAAATGGTGTATTTATCCTCGTTTTTTCTCCTCTACCTATAAAACCTATTACACCGGCGCCCATCACCTCACTACACACACGAACACATAGACCGCACAAAACGCAGCTATTGCTCAGAGGGTCATTATACCTTGTATTTTGCTTGAATCTAGTTTTGCTAACACCGTATCTTAAAGCAAGCTCTTTGAGTTTAGAAGAGTTTGGAGCCTGTGCAAGGTACAACTCAAGCAACACCTTCCTGTGTCTTGATACCTCCTCTGAATCGGTTTCTACGGACAAGCCATCAAACACGTGGAGTGTGCAAGATGTCGCAGTCCTTTTTTTAACACCTTTATTTCTTATTTCAACGATACACATCCTGCAAGCACCGTAGGGTTCTAAAGACTCTTCATAACACAAGCTCGGTATAAATATACCATTCCTTCGGGCAACATCGATTAAAAGCTCGCCCTCTCTTGCTCTGTAAGCCTTACCATTTATAAAAACCTGAACTTCTTTTGCATTCATCTATAACTCCTCATCAAGGAATAATAAACACTATTTCTCTTTAACATCACATCTCAAGCATCGCTTTGCCTCAGAGATTGCAGCTTCAACATCAAGCGTTTTTTCCACTTCAGCAAAGCTACCCCTTCTCCAATTAAGTGGTATTTTCGGAGATTCAGTTCTACCGGTTAAGGAAAGTTTCTTTAACTCTTCTGCGCTGAATTTCAAAAGTGGCACATTCTCATGCGGAAATTCAACCGTAAACTCTCTCTTCACTTCAGCGCCCTTAAGGTATCTATCAATGGATTCTGAAGTTACTTTACCTGCCGCTGCTGCTCTTACAACAGTAGAAGGACCCGTAACTATATCACCACCTGCAAACACGCCTTTCAAAGAAGTCGCCATTGTATCTAAATCAACAGAAACGGTGTTTCCAGCCAAATTTAGCTCTTTCGCACCCTTTGTAAAAGATAGGTCTGGGGTTTGTCCCACACAGACAATCAATGTATCAACGGGCGTTACAAACTCAGAGCCCTCGATGGGTATGGGACGGGGTCTTCCGCTTTCATCTATCTCACCCAACTTCATTTTAACCCATTCAACAGCCTTAACCCTGCCATTCTCAGTGATTATCCTTACAGGGTTTGTTAGAAACTCAATGTTGATCCCTTCAAACAGTGCATCCTCAATTTCCTCACCTATAGCAGGCATCTCTCTTCTTGTTCTTCTATACACAATATTTACATTGGCATTCTCAGCTATTCTCCAAGCAGTACGGGCTGCATCTATAGCCACATTGCCACCGCCAACAACATAGATGTTCTCCCCTAAATCCAACTTCTTTCCCTTGGCTACCCTTTTTAAAAAGCTAATACCATCAAAAACACTTTCTGCTTCCTCACCGGGAATGTTCAATTTTGAACCGTTTCTAAATCCCACACCTAAGAACAGAGCATCGTAGCCTTCATTAAAGAGCTCATGAATGGTTTTATCCTCACCCACTTTAATTCCATATTTTATATTGACACCAAAGCCTTCGATTCTTCTTATCTCCCTATCAAGCACATCCTTTGGAAGTCTGTAGTCTGGAATAATCCGCAACATTCCGCCGGGCTTATCCTCAGCCTCAAAAATATCGACACCGTAGCCTTTTAGCCTTAAGAAATAGGCAGCGCTCAAACCCGCAGGTCCCGAACCCACAATAGCCACCCTTTTGTCTCTATCAGTTTCAATCTTTATATGGGGCATCTCTCCTCTATCTGCGGCAAATCTTTTGAGCGCCCTTATCGATATGGGGTCTCCCCCCTCGCCTGCACGACAGTGCAACTCACATGGATGGTCGCAAACCCTGCCAAGAATTCCGGGAAACGGGTTTGTTCTC
Source organism: Desulfurellales bacterium (assembly GCA_027035885.1). GTDB lineage: Bacteria > Campylobacterota_A > Desulfurellia > Desulfurellales > Hippeaceae > Hippea. The sequence goes on along the minus strand of JALVTR010000043.1, from coordinate 7,256 downwards.
ATTATAACTTCTAAAGACTTATCAAATTTACCATGTGCAATGTAGGCAATGTAGGATGGCGCATCCTGACCCAAAGGACATGCATTGTGGCACGGTGCATATACCAAATCCTCACAAATTCCTGCACGACACCGCTTCTTATCAACATGTTCTATGTATTCATCTTTAAAATATTTCAAAGTTGTCAAAACAGGATTCGGCGCTGTCTGACCCAGACCACACAGAGATGTGGTCTTTATGGTTTCTGAAAGCTCGCTCAATGTATCCAGATCGCTCCTTGATCCCTCACCGCTGCTAATACCCTCCAGCATGGTCAACATCTGCTTCAAGCCCTCTCTGCAAGGCACACACTTTCCGCATGATTCATCAACAGAGAAGTCCAGGAAGAACCTTGCTGTATCAACCATACAGGTGTTCTCATCCATCACAACCATGCCGCCAGATCCCATTATCGAGCCAACCTTCGTAAGATTCTCATAATCTATGGGTAGATCAAAAAACTTTGCTGGAACACAGCCACCGCTCGGACCCCCCGTTTGAACAGCCTTTACCTTTCTGCCCTTGGGTGCGCCTCCACCAATATCGTAAACAACAGTCCTTATAGGTGTTCCAAGCTCAACCTCAACCAGACCAACATTCTCAACCTTACCAACTAATGAAAAAACCTTTGTCCCCGGGCTTTTCTCATTCCCAAACTGTCTAAACCACTCACCACCTTTCTTGATTATCAGAGGTATATTTGTCCATGTCTCTACATTGTTTATATTGGTCGGCTTACCCCACAAACCTTTCTGGGCAGGATATGGCGGTCTTGGTCTCGGCCTTCCCGTTTCGCCCTCAATGGATGCAATCAGAGCTGTTTCCTCACCGCAGACAAATGCCCCCGCCCCTTTGGAAATCGTTATATCGAAGTCAAAGCCGCTACCTAAGATATTTTTACCCAAAAGACCGTAGCTTCTTGCTTCATCTATAGCCTTTTGCAGTCTATATAGAGCCAGTGGATATTCTGCTCTGATGTAGATTATCCCCTTATGAGCCCCAATGGCGTATCCGCCAATTATCATGCCTTCGATAACAGAGTGCGGATCTGACTCCATCTCATTTCTGTTCATGTAAGCGCCGGGGTCTCCTTCGTCGGCGTTGCAAATAACATACTTTACATCGGATTGCTCATTTTTTGCTAGCTCCCACTTAACACCCGTTGGGAAGCCAGCTCCGCCTCTTCCTCTCAAACCCGATTTTTTAACTTCTTCAATCACCTCATCGGGTGTCATGCTCTCCAAAGCCCTGTAAAGCGCAGAATACCCACAAACAGCGATATATTCATCTATATCCTCAGGGTTGATAATCCCCGCATTCCTCATCACAAGCTTTCTCTGGGGTTTAAAGAAATCTAACTCGTTCCACCGTGGGATACCCTCGAATCCACTGCCATATTCAATTGTTCCACCTACGAGGTGATCCCAACTATCAATCTGGCAAAATACACTATCAAGCGTTTCGACACTATCCAAGTTATTAACAATATCTTTCACACTCTCAGGCTGGACACGGTGCAGAATTAAAATTCCTTTTTTAGGGATATAAATATTTACAAGGGGCTCTTCGTGACAAAAACCTATACATCCCGTCTTTGTTAAAACAACATCGTCTCTACCACGCAATACCCTCTTAAACTCATCAAAAACAGCATCACCACCTACAGATATACCGCATGTAGCCATTCCAACACTGACTCTTATCCTGTCGTCAGGTTTTAGCTTCTTTAAACCCCTCTCCTTGATTCTTTCTATATCTTCAAAATTACCTATTTTCATCTTCTTTCCATCCATACTCTTTTAAAATTCTCGGTAAATCGTTAACCGTTACATAGCCGTAAATTCTCTCATCCACTTTAACAACAGGTGCCATAGAGCAACAACCAAAGCAACGGGCGGTATTTAAAGAAAAGTGTTTGTCCTCTGTTGTAAGAAAGAACTTTCCATCTTCGGTTACCCCGTTTTCCGAAACCTTTAATAAATTCTTTAAATTATTCAGTAAGCCTGCTGAGCCTCTTACATGACAGGCTGTGCCCATACAAACGGTTATTATGTGTTCACCTACAGGTTTTAGATTAAAGAAAGAGTAAAAAGTGGCTATACTGAACAGTTTCGAAAGAGGTACATTTAGAGCTTCAGAAACCATCTTTAACGACTCTTTTGAGAGATACCTATCAACCTCCTGTATATCCTCAAGGATGCTTAAAATTTTACCTTCCGGATATTTATACTTCCCTATTATCTCTTCAATTTGCTGTCTGTCCATTAGCTAACCCCTCAAATCAGATGTAGAGGGGCGTGCGCCCCTTTTTTAGATTTTAGACATATTTAAATACCTAGAGCCTTTCTCTTATCTTCGATATAGTCTGCCAGCACCTTTGCTGCCTTCACAGGGTCTGGCTCAATAAAGAATGCACCACCCACTACATCGAAAGCCGCTTTGGTCAAAATATCAACAACCTTTTTGCTTCCAAGAACAGGAGGAACGGTTCCAAGATGCGTAAATATACCGCTTGCAACAAAGTAGGTACCAATGGAGACAGCCTTCTCTGTCATCGCTTCAGTAGCTGAGCCTGCAAGTGGTAGATCAGAAATGTCGACATTAAGATCTCTTGCAATTAAGTCTGCAAGTACAAGCATCCTTGAACAGTCAACACACGATCCCATGTTTAGTGCGGGCGGAATGCCTAAGGTTTCACAAACCTCTCTTAGTGAATCTCCCGCATTCTTTGCGTATTCAGGTAAGAAAATACCATATTCAGCGCATGCCGTTGCCCAGCAGCCCGTTCCTATTATCAATATATTGTTTTTAATAAGTTCATTGGTGAGTGTTATGTGATTATAGTTGTGTTTTACCTTGGCATTGTTGCATCCAACAATTCCTACAACCCCTCTTATCTTTCCAGATATAATAGCATCCTCGAGAGGTTTTAGGCTGTCGCCGAGAGCATCAAGTATGGCCTCAACAGAGAAACCACCCACAGCTTCGCTTTTATATTTTGGTATTTGCATGAGCTGCTTGTTTCTGTTCGGGAAGTTTTCAACCGCTGTCTTAACTATTTCTTTTGCAATCTCGTCGGCTCTCCTTTCATCGAATTTTATATGCAAAGCGCCGGGGAACGTTGCTATGTGGCTTGTGTCTATTATCTTTGTATGGTAACATTTTGCAACGTCTACAAGCGAAGGCATAATGCACTGAACATCAACAACCATAGCCTCAACAGCACCAGTAACAATAGCCATCTCCTGCTGCAGGTAGTTTCCTGCTATGGGCGTTCCGTGTCTCATAAGGACCTCTAACCCCGTACAACACATGCCGACAGTGTTAATACCCTTTGCGCCATACTTTTTAGCTAATTCAACCAATTCATCGTCCTGTGCTGCCTCTATGATTTTCTCTGATAGTACTGGTTCATGTCCATGTATTACTATGTTTACGTAATCTTCCTTTATTACGCCTAAATTGGCTTCGCCCCTATTGATTTGAGGCGTTCCAAAAAGTATATCTTGAAATTCTGTTGCTATTAGTGAGCCACCCCAGCCGTCACCAAGTGAAGTTCTTATACCATGCAAAATTAATGATGCAGGATCATGATCTACGCCCATGTGGGTCCTGTGCATAGCTTCAACAACTTCCCTATCTATGTTTCTTGGTTCAACTCCAGCTTTTTCCCAGGTAGCTTTTCGTTTTTCGTTAGCATAACTATCTGCAAATTTAATGAGCTCTTCGTCCTGCTTTCCAAAGTCGTTAAATGCTACATTGACAAGGTCTTTTGCGATCTCTTTAATATCTCTGTTTTCTATCCCTATGCCAAGCTTTTTAGCAACGGCCTTTAGTTTCTTTTCATCCTTAATAGGGTAGGGTGCACCATGTTCTAATGCCTCATGTAAGGCAAGAACTACATGCCTTCCGTGATCAGAATGAGCTGCAGCTCCAGCAGCAATCATTCTTTCAAGGGTTCTTGCAACAATCGTGTCAGCGTCAGCTCCACACACTCCTTTTTTTGGACCATCACCAAAAGGATCAATTCTACAAGGTCCCTGCATACAGTTTTTACAACATATACCAAGTTGTCCATATCCGCACTGGGGTTGTTGTTTTTCAAGTCTATCCCAAACAGTTTCTACTCCATCCCTTTCAGCCTTTCTTATCATCTCCTGCGTTGCTTTATCTATTGATTTCTCTTCCGCTGTCCACTTTGCCATTTTTTACCTCCCCATCTATTTCTTTTAGTATTTACTTGCGTGTGAATATTTTTTATTTAGTTCTCGCCAGAGAACAATGTTTTCCGGTATAACAGGCTCTTCCTTTGCATCGGGCGAGGATGTGATATTCCGTGTTACGCTCTGCCTTTTTAGCTTTATTAGATCATTTGCATCGCCAAATACTAAGGTCCCTGTTTTACATGCCTCTACACATGCAGGTTCTTTTCCTTCTTTCTGTCTCTCTATACAGTTATCGCATTTTACGTTAACATCCCTGTCTATAACAATTTCATAGGTTTTACCAAATGATATAATTCCAAATGGACAGGCTATAGCACACATACCACAAGCTATGCACTTACCATATTCAACAATGACTGACCCAGTCTCATCGTCCCGTTTGATAGCACCTGTGGGACAAACCTCTATACATGGAGCCGGATTGCAATGCCTACATCTGTTAGGGAATGTCAAAAGGTCTTCTCCCTCTTCAACGTGGATTCTTGGCTTTGATAGAATATCTTCGCTGAACATGGCAAACAGATCCTTTGATTTTGAATGTTCAACCGCGCATGCAATTTCACAGTGTTTACATCCTATGCAGCGTTCCGGAAAGACCATTACAGTCTTCATGATTCACCTCCTATTCCTATCTCAGTTCAATTAAAGATTGAATTTTAGATAAAATCAATTAAATAATACTTAGGACAGAAAAAGTATTATTCGTTGAAAATATGGTTACATTAGAGCTTCATATACTAATGAAAGGGCTTAAAGCGACAATAAATTATTTAATTTTTGTTTGTTTCTTTTACTCAATGGCACAAAAAAAGATTTTTTATCTGAGGATAATATGAGTTTATACTGATTTTTCTCTTTATCAAAAGAGAGCTCTTTAAGATATGATGTATTTATTAGATAGCTTTTGTGGGATCTAAAAAAGCCGTTATCTTCTAACTTTTCTTGCAACTCTGAGATTTTTAAGCTTGTTAAGTATTCGTTTCCATCAATATCTGTGATCAAGGTCGAGCTACCAAAGCTTCTTATGAACATAATGTTTCTTGTTTCTAAGAATACCATCCTATCCTTTGAAACGATGGGAATTTTGTCTAAAACAAATTTTGGATGTTGTGAATCTTTTTCGTCAATCCTTTTTATGGTTACACTTGTTATATCGTAAAATATAGAGACAATTCCATTGAAATTTTCTTCTTTATCATAAATCTTTGTAAATTTTACGATGAAGAACATGGATTTTCCCTTGAAATCCAAGATTTTTACAATGGGTAACTCTATAGCCTTATTTTCGGTTAGTTTTGAAAAGAAGTTCTCTATTTTACTTATGGCTTCTTGTTTTTCGTGCAAACCCAAGATGTCTTTGTTAAAATATTCTTTAGATAAGATTACATCTCTCGCATAAGGGTTCATACTAACTATTTTTTTATCCTTATCGACGATTACGACACCCACAGGAACTATCGATAAAAACGTTTCAATGTTTTCTATCATCTTAGAAGACCTTAAATAGCATTTGCTACATACTAACTATACTATAATTTTCTAAACAGTGTCAAGGAAGTGAAATTCTTACATCAAATTTGTATCAATTGGCAGGATCTTAAGATGTTTTCCTCTTTTATAGATTTAAACTTGGTTTCAGCTTCTTTGTATGTAGCTTTAGATAAGATTACAAATGTCAGATAATATGAATTTATTGGTATAGCTATGGAAAGATAGTTTTCAATTTGTAGAGGGGAATTTGATTTAGCAATAATGGCAAAGTTACCTTTATCTTCTTTGTTTATTTTACTTTTCTTTATTTTTTCTGTTAGGATGAAATCTTCTATAATGTCTCTAATTGCTTTAGATCTATTCTCAAAACCTTTTCTTCTGCATAGACCGTCAAATTCCTTCAATAAATCCCAATCTATACTAAAGGTAACTTTTATCATTCCTTCCATATTTTGATTGTAAATACGAAATTCATAATTGTCAATAAATTTTCTTCTAAACTATTAACTATTTTTTACTAAATATACTAACAATAATTTAACTTCTATTACTTGAAATGAAGTCTATTGTTTAAAATGCAGAGTGACGATTATGTAGGTTGTTTTTTGATTTTATTTATCTGTTAGTTTTTAACAAAGTTTACTTAAGCTGGCCTTTATTTGATTTTGTAAAAACCGTAACTGTAGTTCCAATAACATCGTCAAGGTTAGATAAAGTTTACCCTTTCGAAGTTTTTATACCAAAAGGCACAGCAAATTTGGATAAGGACTCAAAAGCCAAAGCAAATCAAATAAGGACAATCGATAAAAAACGCATAGTCTCAGAGCTTAGAGAACTACCAGAAGATTTAATGAAAAAGTTAGACACAGCCATTAAAATTCATTTGGACTTGGAATGATACAAAGCCTTCTTTACACCTCTTTTCTGTTAAGTAGGCACATAAACAGATAACTAAATCACATTACTCAATTCTTTAAAACGAAAAGAAAAAGTGAGAGGCCCTCCCCAATTTTGTGTAAGTACCCCTTTTCCTAAAACCATTATACATAATTTCACCTGATATATCCACTAAGCCTGTCTTTAAAAACAATGGAAAGCTGGGAGATAATTTCAACCCAATTTGATATTGTTTTCTGCCATTTTACAGATATATCCCTATATGCTAAAAACACCAATTTAATCAATGATTCATCACTATTAGTCATTGTAATAACTCTTTCTTTCCATCAAGGCTTATACCTATGGCAAAATGGAGCGCCTTGTTTCTATAAAAGCCCGTATCATCCCTTATCTTAAACACCATAGCATCCATATAGACTATTGGGTAGATAGGCTCTAAGGTTCTATTTTGCCAGTCGTTTATCTCTGGAGTGGGGACTCAAAATATTTTTGTGTCTCAATAGAATAATTTATTAACTGACCTTACGCACCCTTCAGTTTCTGCAGTTCTTCAAAGGCAATCTGATTGGCTCTAAAGAGCAACTTAGCCCTGAGTGCAAA